>JANWJV010000147.1 GCA_025451785.1 Bacteroidia bacterium
AAGGAGATGGAGAAGCTTTCCTATATTGAAAGCATCCTGCCTGTAGACAGCAACATCATCATCTTTAACCTGGCTTCCTCCATGAGCAGCGAAGCCTTCGTGAAGAAGCTTGCTGACAACAACATTAAAACGGTGGGCTTCGGCAAGCAGGCCATCCGTTTTGTAACCCACCTCGACTTTACCGACGAGATGCTGGACAGTACCATTTCTGTATTGAAGAATATCTGACATGCAGGAGCCCTTTGGATCGGAAGTTCTTGAGATCATCGACGAAGCCCCGCATGTAAAGCGTTTTTTCCTGCAAAGAAAAAAAGACCTTTCATTCACCGCCGGGCAGCATATCAAACTGCACTTGCCACTAACGCTTAGCTTCATCCCCGCTTTTTCCATTGCCTCCTCCCCTTCTGACACAGAAAAGCTGGAGCTCATTATTTCGTGGAAAGGCAATAATCCTGTTAGCGACCATCTCTTCCACCAGGTGAAGGCCGGCGATATCCTGAATGTAACAGGACCTTTCGGAACATTCCACATGACCACCGAGCCAGGGGAAGCAAAAGAACTTTGTTTCATCGGCACCGGCACCGGCATCGCGCCTCTACGCTCCATGCTGCTGGATACGCTTGCAAAGGAAAAGCATTTCAAAAGCATACGCCTCATCATGGGCTACCGCGAAAAGGCAGGTATTCTGTACAACACCGAGATGGAAGAACTTCAGAAACGTTATCCCAACTTTCATTTCATTCCGGTATTATCAAGGGAAGAAGACACCCACTGGACCGGTGAACGCGGGCATGTGCACCATGTGTACAAAAAACTGTACGAGCACAAGGCCGCGGCTGAGTTCTACCTCTGCGGCTGGAAGGAGATGATAAAGAAGACAATGGAGACCCTAACAGAAGCCGGCTTCAGCCCCGACCAGGTCCACTACGAGAAATACTAAAAAAGAAAAAGCCCGACTTTCGTCAGGCTTCCCTTTTGAATTATTCCGGGTTTACAGGTAAACTTTCGAAGTAGTAACCGCGTTGTCGCGCCTTACGGTAACAAAGTAGATACCGGTAGGGAACGCGCTCATGTCGATGCGGCTGTTCTTGTCTTCAGCAACCAGGCTCCTCACCTCTTCACCAAGTACGTTGGTGATGCTGATGCTGCTATTGTTCGCCTCTTCCAGGTTCACATAGATCATCTTTTCGCTGGCGTATACGCTTGATACAGGAGCATCGGTAGGATCGATGGAAGTGGTAATGCCTTTGTCGCCGGCAAGGATCTGCTTTTTCTTGGTAAGCTGGTAAGCATAATCCTTGAAGAAGAAAGTATCAGCGGCCTGGGATACGCTTAAGCGTGCCCAACCGTAGTAAGTATTGCTGTTAACGGTAAGCTCAAGGCCGAGGTACATGTCCTGCTGGCCCACCCATGCGCCGAAAGCAAAGGAGCCAAAGCCACCCGCCATGTTGGCGTTGCTGCCGTAACCCCAATTATTGTTGCTGTCGATGGTCGCGTTGAGCGCCAGCGCCGCAGCATAATAAGAAGAGGAGGTTGCGCGCGATATCTTGTTATTGGTAGAAGCTTTCGCAGAGATGGTGCGGAAAGAATAGGATCCGCCGTAGTACGAACTGGTAAAAGTGTACTTCGACATGTTTACGTTGAAGTCCGTGTTGCCGTCGTTGTTAAGGTCCAGCGGGTAGCTGTCACCATTAAAAATGCCTACGTAGTCGGTCACGTTCGTGTACACGATCTGGGCATCAGCGGCACCGCCTACCGCGATAAGAGAAGCTGCGAGAGCGGAATAAGACTTTAAACGCTTGTTGGGAGTAGTTTTTTCGGGCTTCATAGAAGAAGTTTAGGTTGGCTAATAAGCAAAGATAGGAAAATACCTTTAAAAACAAAATTCAGCTCTGGGGGGTAGGATTGGCCTTATTCCGGTACAGCTGTTTGTCCACTGACGACAGCATTCCTTCGATATTGAGCTCCCCTCCAAGGAAGGAATTGATGTTTTCAGCCTGTTCTTCGGGGTTATTCACCACATCGGCATAATTAACATATAGCACCGATACGTTGGGCTGGCTCTGGATCCAGGATTCGGCCTTTTCGAGCTGCTTTTTGAAGCCTTCCGAAAGGGTCATGGGGAAGGCATTTTGATCCACCGCTTTTTGCTTGCCCAGCATGATCTGCTGCGAGCGGAGCACCTCTTCCATATCACGCTGCATGAAGATGATACGATAATCGTATTTTCCGGGAAGGTGGAACAGCAAAGGAGCAACTATCTTCAGCACCTTTCCGTCAGCCTCGCCCAGCCAGCTCTTGTCGAGGTGCAGGCGCTTCACCTTTTCATATTCCAGGTAACCTTTGGGATTGTTATTGTCTTCTTTGCGAACCTCATCGGTAAGAATATCAAGCCCTCCGTTCTTCAGCATCTGCATCATCATGGAAGTACCAGAGCGCGGCAGTCCCGAGACAAGGGTGATGGTTCCTTTGATACGCTCTTCGATGAACTTGCTGTGATGCGCTGCCAATTCGGGGTTCTTCAGCTCGTTACTGAACAGGCGCACCAGCCACTGGTGGGCGCGCTTGTTGCCCGGCGAAAGCGACACACACACCTGGAAGGCCTGCGCTGAACGCTCGAAGTCGCCGATCTTCAACAGAGCTTCTCCAAGATGATAATGCGCCAGGGGCATGTTATAGGCAAGCCCGATGGCGGTCAAACATTCTTCGATGGCATCGTGGTATTTCTCCTGGCGCAAATAGGCAAGGGCCAAACCGTGGTGTGCCACAGCGCTGTCCTCATCAATAGCTAACGCTTTGATGTAAGCACGCTCGGAATCTGCCCAGCGTTGTATCTTAAGGTAGGCATTGCCCACCTGTATGTGCAGATTAGGAAGGTGCGGCACGCTCTTCTCCGCTTCTTTCAAAAAGTTGAGCGCACGACGCGGCTTGTTCTCAGCGATGAGCAATACACCTTCCAGAAAATCAACATGCGGCAATTGTTTGGCCTGCGGAGAATCTTTTTCCTGGGCCATGCCCTCTCTTATCTTGTCAATGATCACACGGCACTTGTCGAGCTTATAAAGAATATGATAGCAGGAAGCAAGCTTCAGCGCGAAGCGCGCCACGTCCGGGTTCTCTTCATACAATTTCTCAAGCACCGGTAAGGCTTCGGCGTATTTATGCGCGTGCATATATACACGCGCCAGGTAAAATTGTGTTTCGTCCTGTACTTTTTTAAGCTGCGTTGCCTTGTCGCCTTCGGGCGCCTCCACATAGCCGAGCTCAATGAGCTGCTTCATGGCCGCCTGCGCCGCCCAGGGATCGCTCTGCTGTTCCTTGGGGTGCATGCCGCATTCGCCCTCCACCTCTTCCCAGCTGGGAATATAATCGGGCACCACCTTTTTATCAAAGGCCTGCACCAATACCTTTCCATCCATGTCGCGGCCCACAGGTAATCCGAAAAGCGTAAGTACGGTAGGTGTTATATCAAGCACCGAAGCGCCGTAGATCTGTTCGTCTTTTTGAATATTAGGACCATTCATGCAAAGGATGCCGTAAGGGCTGTGTTCCAGCGCCGGCGCGGCAGGGTGTTCTTTGGGAAGGACTTTCGGACGTAAATGGTTGGAATAAAAACCGTGGTCAGAAAGAAGGATCACCGTTGTATCGGGGCCGGCAAGTTCCAGCAAACGCTCCAGCATCATGTCGTGAAAGCGGTAAGCGCCTTTGATCACATCCTTATATAGTTCGAACCGATCATCAGGAATACCGTTCATCTTCGGCGGGTAGAACTTCATGAAAGCATGGCAGAAGTGGTCGATGGCATCGAAGTAAACTGCCATGAAATCCCAATCCTTGTTCTCCATGATCCAGGTAGCGGCCGATTGAATGGTAGAGCAGTCGGCAAGGTTGATCGCTACCGCTTGCAAACCTTTGTCATCGCCTTCGGGATCTACCTTCGCAGCATCGGGTACAAAGGGAAGGATGTGCGCTTCGGTCAGTTCACCCGGATGAATGCGAAGCTCCTTAAAGGTCTCCTCCAACTCTTTGGGGTGAACAGTGCCCTCGGCCATTGGCCAGGGCTCACCAAAAGGTTTGGTGGCGCGTTTGTAAAAGTTAGAAATACTGATGCCATTAATAGGTTCCGCCGGGTGGCTGGGCCACCAGCCTACTACGTGGGTCTTATAGCCTTTTTGTGTAAGGATGTTCCAAACGGCTTTTACTTTCCTGGAGGTAGAATATACCGGTCGCATATCGCTTGTTACCGGGTCGGGCTCTATGAAGCCCATGATGCCGTGTTTGTCGGCGGTCTTGCCTGTGCCGATAGAGGTCCAGAGCATTGGTGAAAGCGGGGGATCGAGCGTAGCGATGTTTCCCATCACACCACCGTTCACCAGCTTCTCAAGGGTGGGCATCTGCCCTTTGTCCATGAGGGGGTGAATAATGTTCCAGTCGGCCGCGTCCCAGCCAATGATCAATACCTTTTTCGCGAGCCGCTCAGCCATTCTTCTTTTCGTTGTTTGCCTGCTGCTGAGCCATCACCTCGGCGCGCTTCTGCCTCCAGGCCTTGAGACCAACAGCTCCCAATGCCAGTAGTCCGAGAGAGCCCAAAGGCGTTACTTCGAACGCTCCTTTTTGGCCGTCCTTCGACTGTTCGGGATTATTCTTATTTTTATCTTCCATAATTGAATGGGCCTATTGCAAATATAGGAATAGTTCAACGTCCCGCATCATGGAGATCAATAAGAGAAAAACGGAAAAAGTAGTGGAGATCGGCCCTATCGATATTTCGGGCATAAAGGCCGATATCCTGGCCCTTCCGCCCGATAGCTGGAACGACGAAGATTCAGAAAAGGCCAATTACAACAAGGCCGGCATCCTGCGCCAGACACAGCACATCGTGTTCCGATTTTCCGACAAGCGTAAAATGCCTGTCACCTATTTCGACCTTCCGCTTTGGGAAAAGTGGAAGGACCGCCTGCAACCTGTAATGGACGCGGCTACAAAGCACTTCAACTATCCCAACGGTTTTTATCCCCGCGTGATGCTGGCCAAGCTTCCTCCCGGAGCGCGCATCGCCCCGCATACTGATGGCAACGTACGCCAGAACAGGCCGCATAAGATCCATATTGCCATCCAAACCAACGCTGATGCTTTCTTCTTCCAGTTCCCTGAGAAATACAATTTCAAGGAAGGCATTGCCTACGAGGTGAACAACGCGGTGATGCATGGCGTGGAGAACAACGGAACCACCGACCGTATCCATCTTATCTTTGAATACCTGGAGCAAAAGCCGCAGGTATGATCGTTTCACACAAGCACCGTTTCATCTTTATCGCCATTCCCAAAACGGGCACGCATGCCATTCGCTTTGCCCTGCGCAAACATATGGGCGAGGAAGACGTGGAGCAGGTAAAGCTCTTTGTCGACAAGAAATCACCTTACCCGCACATCTCCACCATCCCTCACGGGCATATCAAGGCAAAAGCGATACGCACTGCTGTGGGTGAGGAAGTGTGGAACTCCTATTTCAAGTTCGCCTGTGTGCGCAATCCCTGGGACAAGTTCATCTCTTACGCTTTCTTCATGCAGCGCAAGTCAGGCCTCCTCAGCGAAGAGCCGCTTGCTATGCTGAAGAAGATCGCGAAAGATCCCAGGCAAAAGAAGAAGATCCTTTTCAGCGCGCAGCATGATTTCGTTACCGACAATTCAGGGAAACTGATCATTGATGAGCTTTGCCGCTACGAAGACCTGCAGGGATCTTATGACAAGATCTGCCAGCGCATTGGCATTCCTACCGAAACACTGGAGGTGATCAACAAGTCAGAGCATTTACCCTACAGGGATTATTACGATGAGGAGTTGCGCGACCTGGTAAGGACGCTTTACGCGAAAGACGTAGAATTATTCAATTACCAATTTTAATTCCCTCCCCTAAAGGGGAGGGCCAGGGAGGGGTTATTGCTCTGATATCTGCCTGATAACTTTACCTGTACTACCACCCGGAAAAGGAATATTGAGCATCATGGTTACCGTAGGGGCAATGTCCGTGATATTAATATGCTCATCGGTGCTGCCCGGCTTAATGGAATAGCCGTACCATATCAGCGGAACGTGGGTATCATAACGGTAAGGTGTTCCGTGAGATGTGCCGGTCTTTTCATAATCGATCCATCCCGGTGAATAAGCCACCACCACATCGCCGCTGCGGCTTTGGTGGTAACCGTTTTGCAGCAAGGCCTGAACTCCGTCAGTGAACTGGTTGTTCTTTAAGGCGGTACCGGTAACCGTAACCGCTACCCCCTTCACCGTAAGCATATAATCGGCGATGGTGCGCTCAACGCCCAGCATATTGATCTTGCGCTTGTCGCCGATCTTATGATTGAGATAGAACTGGTTGTTGGTGTAGGCAATGATCAAACTGTCGCCATTGGTACGGAACAGGCGGCGCTTCAACGTATCAGCATACGCATTGTCGTTGATGTATCCTCCGGGAACTTTAGAGTCCATCAGGTACGCAGGAGTTTCCACCGCGCCATGATCGGCAGTGAGGAACACCAATACGTTGGCCTTGCCTATTTGAGTGTCGAGAAATTTCAGGAGCTCACCAAGGTCTTTATCGAGGCGCAGGTAAGTGTCTTCAGTTTCAATGGCGCTTACTCCGTAAAAATGACCGACGTGGTCGGTGGAAGAAAAGCTTACCGTAAGCATGTCTGTAACTTCCCCTTTGCCAAGGTTCTCCGCTTTAATGGCTTCGATCGCCATATCCTTCGTTAGTGAATTTCCGAAAGGTGTAGCCACGATCATACCCATACCGCCGTTGGCTTTCATCAGTTCCGGCAGGTTATGCGGAAACACGGGGGCTGTTTCACCCACCCATTTGCTTTCGTATTTATTATCATCCGCAAGGCTTTCGGTATATTGCTCAATCGGCAATAGGGTCGTCCAGGGTTTCGACAAATATGCTTTCACTGGTTCTTTGGCGTTGAGGTCGGCCACCCATTTCGGAAGCTCTTTCATATAATAAGTGCTGCTTATCCATGCGCCCGTCGTCTTGTCGAGCCAATAGGCAGCGTTGGCGGTATGTCCGGCGGGAAGTATCGCAGCCCTGTCCTTAAGGGCAATGCCGATCACTTTGGGCTTCTTCATACCGGCCAGCTTCAATTCATCGCCGATGGTGGTACTTAGCATATTGCGCGGCGACATCTTACCGGCTACAGAATTACTTCCAACGGTTTGTACGCTGGCATCTTCCGTACAATACATCATCTTCCCTTTTTCTCTCGAATACCAGTTGTTGCCAACAATGCCATGCACCGCGGGTGTGGTTCCGGTAAAAACAGAAGCGTGGCCGGGAGCGGTATAGGTAGGCACATAATTGTAATGTGTATTGCGGCACAGGTATCCCTCGGCGATCAGGCGCTTGAATCCATCGTTGCCGTACTTGTTCCAGTAACGATAAATGAAATCGTAACGCATCTGATCCACCACAATGCCAACAATAAGTTTAGGCGCCGGTTTTGGAAAGGCAGGCTTGTTGTTTTGGGCCTTGGAGAACAAAGCGCTAATAGCAAAGATCAGCAGGATCAGTTTTTTCATATCAAGTTTGATTTGCTTAAAAAGTAAATAGCGAGAAAACAAACGGTAATGCTTACCGCCACGTTCAGTACCGCGAAGGTCATCTGCCCTGTCCTCATCAGCTCTACCGTTTCGAAACTGAAAGCGGAAAAGGTACTGAAGCCTCCGCAAAAGCCGGTGAGCAGCAACATACGCAGGGGGACATTGTCAACCTTGTTCATAAAATAACCTGCAGCTAATCCCATTACGACACAGCTTAAAAGATTGGAGGCAAGTGTTGCCCATGGAAAAACAGATCTAAAGCCATTCGTAAAAAGCCATGACATGCCGTAGCGAACCACGCTTCCGGCGCCGCCCCCTACAAACACAAGCAGGACATTCTTCATGGCTTCTTAAAATTATATCTTTTTACCGGAACGCTGCATCAGCTTTCCGTAAAGGATGAACACTAGCGCGGCCAGCGCCAATCCAACAAAGGCACCGCCAATAATATCCCCGGGATAGTGAACGCCACCATACACGCGGCTGTAAGAAACAAACAGCGCCCATAGCATAATGAGCAATGTAAAACGCCTGCTCTTAAAAAGAAGGCTTAAAAAGCCGGCCAACGCGAATGTGTTAGCGGCATGCGATGATACAAAGCCGTATTGCCCTCCGCAGCCAT
>JANWJV010000148.1 GCA_025451785.1 Bacteroidia bacterium
AAATCGGTAAGGCGACCTACTCATTATAGATTTTACTAACAAGGTCCTTGTTAGTTTCCATGATAACTTTTCGCTTTAAGCTCAGTTTTGGGGTCATTTCGCCCTTCTCGATGCTCCACTCGCGTGCGAGCAGTTCGGGCCTTTTTATCTTTTCGTACTGCGCCAAAGCCGCATTCGTCTTCTCTACCTCGGCGTTTATCGCCTTTTTTACCTCAGGGTTAGCAATAATTTCTTCGTTCGTTCCAGCTTTGATGTTATTTTTCTGGCACCACTCCTTTATATAGGCAAAAGCAGGCACGATGAGGGCCGAGGCGAATTTCTGTCCTTCGCCGATCACCAGTACCTGTTCGATGAAGGGCGATTCCTTCAGCATATTTTCGATCATCAGCGGAGCGATGTATTTACCCCCTGAGGTCTTGAAGATCTCTTTCTTGCGGTCGGTGATCTTCAGGAAACGGTTCTCTACAAAAGTGCCGATGTCGCCCGTGTGAAACCAACCATTGCTTTCGAGCACCTCCGCCGTAGCGTCAGGCCTGTTGTAATAGCCGATCATTATGCTGGGGCCTTTCGCCAGGATCTCTCCGTCTTCGGCGATCTTTACCTCCACGTTCTTTAACACAGGACCAACCGTTCCAAAATGAATGCTGTTGGGTTCAAAATTATTGACGGCGATAACAGGCGAAGTTTCTGTAAGGCCATATCCTTCTAATACCATAATGCCCGCCGCGTTGAACACGCGCGCAAGCCTGGGCTGCAACGCCGCGCCGCCCGAAGTAATGGCGATCACTTCGCCACCCAATGCCTCGCGCCATTTTTTGAATACCAGCGCCCGCGCTATCTTCAGCTGGAACTCATACCACCAGCCGTTAGCGCCGTATAATTCGAATTTATGTCCCAGCTTCAGCGACCAAAAGAACAATTTGCGTTTAATGCCTGTCAGCTCATTGCCTTTGGCAACGATCTTGTCGTATACTTTTTCGAGGAGGCGCGGTACTGTAGCGAAGATCTGCGGCTTCACTTCTTTCAGGTTATCGCCGATGGTTTCCAGGCTTTCAGCGAAATAAATGGAAACGCCTAAATAAATATAAAGGGTGTTGAGCATACGCTCGTACACGTGGTTGAGCGGCAAAAAGCTCAGCGCTTTCCAATGCTTTTCGAAGGGCGCCAGGTTCTGGCAGGCGAGGGAGTTGGAAAGAAGGTTTTGATGCGAAAGCATCACGCCCTTGGGCGTGCCGGTAGTGCCTGAAGTATAAAGGATAGTGAGAAGGTCGGTGGCCTTCACGGCGTCTTTAAGCTCCTGCAGTTTTTTTGTGTCAGGGTTTTTCTTCCCAGCCTCTTTCAGTTCGCTCCAGTGCTTAACTCCATCCAGTTTATCAAATGTGTAGATATGCTTTAAAGAAGCGGTCTCAGCGAACACACCCTTGAGGCGCTCATGAAGCTCTTTGCTGGATACAAACACCATTTTTACGCCCGCATCCTTCAAAATGAACTTAAGGTCGTTCTCGCTGATGGTGGGATAAATGGGAACGCTAACAGCGGCTACCTGTTGGATGGCGTAGTCAGCAAAATGCCATTCGGGTCGGTTGTTGGCGATAATGGCGATCATATCGCCCTTTTGAATGCCGGCAGCGAGCAGCCCCTGGCTGAGCTGTTCTACATGATCGAGAAAGTCCTGCGTGCTGTAATTTACCCATTTGCCGTTTTCTTTGGCGGCAAGGGCATCGGGCTTATTATAGCGTTCTTTTAACCTGGGAAGCAGGTCGAACAAGCGGGTGGGTTCCATTGGATGAAAGCGTATATTTACGCTCAATATCAAAGGTAGGATTAATATCCTTCTTTAAAACAAAAAAATGAGCTTCAACAACGCCCTCACAAAAATGCTCGGCATCGATTTTCCGCTGCTCATGGCGCCTATGTTCCTGGTGAGCAATAAGGCCATGATGGAAGAGGCGATGAAGGCCGGTATCGCCGGTGCTTTTCCCAGTCTTAATTTCAGGAAAGAAGGAGAGCTGGAGGAGCTGCTGGTTTCGCTCAACGCAACAAAACAAACCCTGGGCAAAGGCACGTACGGCATCAATCTCATCGTGCAGAAAACCAATCCACTTTATAAGGAACACCTCCAGGTTTGTGTGAAGATGAAGGTGCCTTTCTATATTACATCGCTCGGCAATCCTAAAGAAGTGATCGAAAAGGCGCATGCTTATGGCGCGAAGGTGTTTTGCGACATCACCAATATTGAGCACGCGGAAAAATGCGCTTCCCTGGGCTGCGATGGTTTCATCGCCGTAGGGCAGGGAGCAGGCGGACATGCAGGGCCGTATCCTTTACAAATTCTTGTGCCTTCTTTAAAGAAAAAATTCCCCGATAAAATAGTGATCGCGGCGGGCGGCATCGCCGGCGGTGAAGGCATTGTGTCAGCCCTTGCCTTAGGTGCCGAAGGTGTTTCTGTAGGAACACGTTTTATCGCGAGCACCGAAGCCGCGGTGAACAATGATTATAAGAAAGCCATCGTGGATTCGGGCATGGAAGATATTGTAATGACCGAAAAGATATCAGGCACTCCCTGCACCATCATCAATAACGACTTCGCGAAAAAGATCGGCTATCGCCAGAACTGGCTGGAAAGGATGCTCTCAAGGAATCCCCGTACCAAGAAATGGTTCAAGACCCTGGTGCAGCTCAGGGGTTTCAATCTGCTGGAGTCCTCGGCTTTCCAGGGCAATTATAAAACGCTTTGGTGTGCGGGACAGAGCGTGGAGCTGGTGGAGGAGATACTGCCTTGCGCACAAATTATCTCCGGCATGAAGACCGGAGCTACTCAGGCATTTCAGCGCCTGAAAGATGGGAACAGCCTGTGAATAAATATCTCTGGGAGCTTCAATAAAATTTCTATACTTTAGCTTTCCCCATTTAAAAATTCATTTATCTACTTAAACTAACACCCCTCATCATGTTTTTTGGAAGAAACAAGGACAAGGACAAGCCCAAAGAGAACCAGCCCGAAGAGAAGAAGTCGGACAAAATGGTAAAGAAATACAAGTTCAAAGACCTGAAGGTGTATTCTTCCGATGAGTGGATGGCCAATTCCACCAAGAAGTACCGCACGGTATTCGAGCGCATGGAGACCACCTATATGCGCAGCGAGTTCACTTTTTACAACAAGCTGTTCGATGAGGAGAACTGGGATGCCACCATCGTGATGAAAGCTTTTTCGCTCGACGGCGAAAAGCGTACCGAGCTTTGCAACCTGGAGTCGAAGCGTACCATTAAGATGGACGAGAACATTGTGTACGTGTACGAAGGCTGGGGCAACGCCTCTAACGGCGCTTATTGGTTCAGGGGCGATTATGTGTGGGAGGCGTATATAGATGGTGAACTGGTAGGCACAAAGAAATTTTATGTGGAGGATGTTGGTGAAGTGACCACCACTAGTAATCCCTATTTTGAGATCGAATCGATAAAGATGTACGAGGGCGGGGGATATGAGTGCGATAACGCCGATAAAAAATATTTAAAGGCCTTCAATGGCAAAGAGGCCCGTTATATTTGGGTGGAGTTCAACCTGAAGCCCAAAACAGAGAAGGACTGGTACTGCGAGCTCTTCTTTAATTTTTACGATGACGCGGGCCAGCCCAAAGGGCAGGACAACCGAATGAAGTTCATAGAGAAGAACACCAACGGCAAGACCTATACCTTCCATGCCGGCTGGGGACGCGAGACCGCGGGCATCTGGATCGACGACAAGTACACGCTCGAGATCGTATTTATGGATACGCTTATCGCGGTGCTGCCTTTCAAGGTGGGCGATACAATGGAAGAAGGCGTGGGTACGCACATCACCAATATTGATGAAGCGCTTACCGCTACGGTAACATCCAACGGCACTGAGAAAACAGAGGCTGTTGCTGAGGAGACCATTGATGACGTGCTGAAGAAGCTCGACGAGCTGATCGGTATGGAGGACATCAAGAAGAACATCCGCGAGCACATCAGCTACCTGAACTTCGTGAAGATCCGCAAGGAAAAAGGTTTTGAAGATTCAGGCAAGATCAATTTGCATAGTGTGTTTACCGGTAACCCGGGAACAGGCAAGACCACCGTGGTGCGTTTGCTCGGAAAGATATACCAGAAGATGGGACTGCTTTCCAAAGGGCATGTGCATGAAGTGGACCGTTCCGATCTTGTGGCGCAATACATAGGACAAACCGCTCCCAAGGTGAAGAAGGCGATCGACGATGCCAGGGGAGGTATCCTGTTCGTTGACGAAGCATATTCATTGACCGCCCGTGCCAAAGGTGCCGACTCCAACGATTTTGGCCCCGAGGTGATCGAGATAATGATCAAGGAGATGAGCGATGGCAAAGGCGATATCGCTATTATGTGTGCCGGCTATCCTAAAGAGATGACTGAGTTCGTGGAATCGAACCCGGGCTTGAAGTCGAGGTTCAGTCATTACTTCCACTTCCAGGATTATCTGCCTGAGGAGCTGATACAGATCTGCGAGTTTGCGGCGATAAAGAATTCAGTGACGCTTACCGAAGGAGCAAAGTCAGCGCTTTCGGAAGCGATGATCGAAACTTATCGCAACCGCGACGATTCCTTCGGCAATGCCCGCTTCGCGCATTCGGTGATCACCGAGGCCAAGATGAACCTGGGCCTGAGGCTGATGAACCATCCTGACATCAACTCACTTAGCAACGAAGTGCTTTCCACCATCGAGGCGGAAGATATTCAAAAGGTATTCGGCAACAAGAGCAAGAAGAAGCTCAGCCTGAGCATCAATGAGAAATTATTGAAGGAAGGCCTGCAGGAACTGAACGACCTTACCGGCATGACCACCATCAAACAGGAAGTGAACGACCTGGTGAAGCTGGTGCGATTCTACCAGGAGACCGGCCGCGATATTCTTAACAAGTTTTCGCTGCACAGCGTGTTCACCGGTAATCCAGGAACTGGCAAGACTACCGTTGCACGTATCCTTGGCAAGATCTATAAAGGTCTTGGTATATTGGAGCGCGGACATGTAGTGGAAGTGGATCGTGAAGCATTGGTGGCAGGCTATGTTGGCCAAACAGCTATCAAGACCGCCGAGAAGATAGACGCGGCGATGGGGGGTATCCTTTTTATCGACGAAGCGTATGCGTTGGCAAACAAGTCATCGGGCAGCGATTTCGGACAAGAGGCCGTGCAGATCATCCTCAAGCGTATGGAAGACAACCGCGGCGCATTTGGTGTGATCGTGGCGGGTTATCCTGATAACATGCATGAGTTCATCGAGTCGAACCCCGGCTTCAAATCGCGTTTCGACCGCACCTTTAAGTTCGAGGACTATACCGCTGAGGAGATGTACACCATCTGCAAAGTGATATTGGGCAAAGAAAAGATCAAGCCCGATCCCGCCGCGGAAGTACACCTGAAGAACTACTTCGAATTCCTGCACGCCAATCGCGACAAGCATTTTGGTAACGCGCGTTCGGTAAGGCAAACAGTAGAATCGGCCATCAAGAACCAGCACTTACGGTTGGCGGGAATGCCTTCGGCAGAACGCACCAAGGAAATGCTCGAGATACTGACGATCGACGATGTGAAAAAGTTCGAAACGAAACAGGAACGTTCCGCAGGCGGAAGCTTAGGGTTTAAGTACGGGAGCAACAAGGAATAAATCCTAAATCCTTATTCCTTAATCCTATATTTTTTCCCCTCCCATGACCATCACACAGTTCCATTTGAACTTCTTGTGTTTCTGGAAGGAGACCCCCACGTATTGGAGGCTGGAGTTCAATAGCGCTTTGCGGTGACCGTAATCGGTGATGCCTTCGTCAATGAGCAGGTCCATCACTACATCAAGTGCTTTATCGTAACCGTACTGGCAATTCTCAAAAACAACGGTATAGGTTTTCTTCAGTGTTACGATCCTTTTCTGGAAGTTCTCTCCCTTAGAGGTATTGTGCCCGATGTTTCCTGATTTGCCCATGTCGCCGGCATGGTTCTTCGCTTCGCCATACAGGTCGTTCATCGGCGCGAAGGCGTCCGAAGCCTTTGCTTTCTCCAGGTCCTTGATGAGCGAGGTCACGTATTTATCGTGGCGCATCTTGGCGGAGTCAACGTAAGGGATCACATAGGTCTTAAGGAAGAGCTGCGGGTTGAGGCGTACCAGGTTGGTATAGAACACCACCCGTTTTTCCTCGGCGTTCATATAGGTAACGTCCTTGGCGGAGTTGGCCTTCTCAAGTGTAGCCTTGTCCCAGGTAAGCGATGCTTGCGCATTGGCCAGGCCCGAAAGCAGCATGAACACTGCAAAGAAGAAGGAGCTAGGGAATTTTTTGGTGTACCGCATCAAACACTTTTTCTCCGTTCACAAAGGTACTAAGTACTTTTACACTTGGCACCAGGTCGATGCCTATTTTCATGATGTCCTTATCAAGGATGACGAAATCAGCGAATTTTCCTGTTTCAAGGCTGCCTTTTTCCTTTTCCTCAAAGTTGGCGTACGCCGCCCATATCGTCATTCCGCGCAGTGTCTCCACCCTTGTTAAAGCGTTCTCCATCTGGTAACCACTGGCAGGAACACCTTGCAGGTCGCGACGGCCTACTGCAGCATAGAACGTATACATGGGATTAATATTTTCTACCGGGAAGTCGGTGCCAAGGGCTACCTTGCCCGCTGCATCCAATAATCCTTTATAAGCATACGCGTATTTCACGCGCTCCGCACCCAAGCGGTCTTTCGCCCAATACATATCAGAGGTGGCATGTGTAGGTTGAACGGAGGGGATAATGCCGTGGATCTTGTCAATATCGGTTTTGTTTATCACCTGGTAATGTTCAATGCGCCAGCGCAGGTCCAAGGACTTTGATGAGATCGAAGGCATTGGCTCTCCAAGAATAACCGTATCGCCGTTATAAATAGCTTTCATCGGGCGTGAGGGCCATCTGCCATGATAGATCAATTGCATGAGCCTCACCGCAGAATCTCCAATACAATGTGTGCACATTTGAAATCCCTTTTCTTGCATTTTGATCGCTGCCTTGGCAAAATATTCAGGTTTCTGGAGAAGTAAACCCTGGTATCCTGCCGAGTCAGTATAGGAATCTACAAGGCAGGCTCCTCTCGATCCCAAGGCCCCGTCGGCATAAAACTTAAATGCCCTTACATTGAGCCTCTCCGTTTTATAAGGACCATGCTCCAGATAATATTTCAGGTTCTCCTGGTTATCCGTGAGCATCGCATACACCCGCATCTTCAGTTCACCGCTTTCGTGCAGTTCATCCATCACATCGATCACCTTTTTCTCCAGGCCCGCGTCGTCAACGGTGGTGAGGCCAACAGCAAGACAATTCTTCTGCGCGGCAAGAAGGAAGCTTTTTATCTTATCCTTGGGAACAGCGGGGATCACTTTTTCGATGGAATCCTTTGCGTTGTCCAATACGATGCCACTTAACTTTCCATTAAGCAGCGGAACATCCTTGCCGGAAGGCATTCGGAAGGATCCCTCAGAGGCCATGCCAATGGAGCCGCCTTCGATATGACTGCTGCTGCTGATCTTCGCGAGTTCCAATGCCTTACTGCTGGCCAAAGCCGCGTGCCCGTCGATGCGTTTGAGATAAACGGGCCTGCCAGGGAAAAGTTCATCGAGCTTCTTGTTGTCAGGAAATGCTTTCACCGCCCAGTCGTTCTGGTCCCAGCCGCGGCCGATGAGCCAGCCTTCAGGATGGGTCTTGGCGTATTCCTGCAATCGCGCGATCACATCATCGAAAGAAGTAGTGCCCACAAGATCACATTGACTCAAGTTCTCTCCATAGCCATAAAAGTGACAATGCGCGTCGATGAAACCAGGATACACTGCGTTACCTCCCGCGTCGATCATTTCTTTTGCTTCGAAATGCGATAAGATAGAGTCACTCTTTCCTGTAGCGATGATCTTGCCATCTTTTACAGCGAATGCTTCTACAGTGCTGAACAAAGAATCAACAGTATACACTACTCCGTTATGAACGATGAGATCGGCTTGTTCTTTTACAGGAGAAGAGCAGGAGAAGAGTGCCGGGATAAATAGAACAAGTATCGTTCTAGGGCAGATCATTTGTTTAAGAATTCACA
>JANWJV010000149.1 GCA_025451785.1 Bacteroidia bacterium
GTTTCACAAAAAATCCGTACTTTTTCATCCTCCAAAATAAGCCCTAAGCCTATGAAACTAAAAACTATCCTATCCAGCACAGCTATCCTCGCCGCAATTATCGCCTGTGGCTTTATCTCCGCCGACCGGAATTATTTTCCTCGCGCGGCCAAGAAGTCTTACGCCGAACAATCGGGCGGAGCGGTGCAATATCATTTTGATATGCGCAAGAACGTGATCACCGGGCAGATGGATTATGCCGCGATGATAAAAGGGCAGGAAGAGGTGGCAAAGCTGGCGGCTTACGCGAACAAGAAGAACAATGGTTCGGTACAAAGCGCTACCCTCAACTGGAAAGAACTGGGGCCCGATAACGTAGGCGGCAGGACCCGTGGTTTTCTGATCGATAAGAACAATCCCAATAAACTATACGCAGGCGGTGTTGGCGGAGGTCTCTGGATCTCTATCGACAAAGGCGCCTCCTGGAATCCCTGGAGCGGCAGCGACCAGCTTGCTAATATGGCGGTGACCTGTATCGTTCAGGCGCCGAACGGCGATATCCTTTTTGGAACAGGTGAAGGATTGTACACACAATACGGCTTCGGTGCCGGCGGCCTTATCGGCGGCGGCATGTGGCGTTCTACCGATGGCGGTAACACGTTTAACGTTATCACTTCTACCGTACCCACTAACCAGAGCACCAGCGCGCCCTGGGCTTCCATCAACGCTATCGGCGTTGATCCCTCTAACTCCAGCCGTATTTACGCGGCTACCAATACCGGCCTTCGCCTTACGCTCAATGGCGGCATCACCTGGATGCACCCTGTGCGCCTCACCAACGGAACCGCCAACCAGTTGAACACCACCGATGTGGAAGTAGGTTCTGATGGTGTGGTGTTCGCGGCGGTAACCTCCAAATGTTACAGGTCGTTCACCGGCGACTCGGCTACTTTCGTAAGCGTTTCTACCGGCGGCACTGCCCTGCCCACAGCGGCAAGCGGAAGGCTTGAGCTCGCCATTTCGCCCACCGATCCTAATTTTGTTTATGCTACTACCACTTCCGTGGGAGGGCTTTACGGAGTTTATCAAAGCACCGACAAAGGCACTGTATGGAAGCTTATCGGTCCCGGTGGCAGCTCTACTTTTTCACCCTTCGGCACCGCGCCCAACCTGCAGGCCGACTATGACAATGCCCTCGCGGTGGATCCCTCTAACAAAGGCAGGATAGTACTTGGCGGCGTGGAGCTCTGGAGCTGGAAACAAAATACCGCTACCTCGTATGGCCAGGGCCAGTGGTCGCAGATCGCTACCGAGTTCGGCTTTTCCGGTATAAAATATTATGTGCACTCCGATAAGCACAAGGTTACGTTCGATCCCACCAATCCCAATACTTGTTACATCGCTACCGATGGCGGTATTTTCCGCTCGCTCGATATGGGATCGCCAGCACCTACTTACAGTGCCTGCAACAACGGTTACAGGGTAACGCAGTTCTATGGTGTTGCCTTTGAGCCCGACAACGTTTCACCCCTGGGCTCAGGAGTGATCGGCGGAACGCAGGACAACGGAACTCAATATGTGAACGGTTATCCCAACGGCAGCAATACCATGTGGGCCAATTCTATTGGCGGTGGTGACGGGGGCGAAGTGGAGGTATCGCAGATCAACCCCAACGCGTTCTTTACCACGGTATATTACGGTTCGCTGGCCCGTTCTTCTAATAAGGGCAACAGCGCCGCTTCTTTTTATTCAAGCAAGATCAACAAGCTGTTCCCCACACTTGGTGATCCCGGTTTCGCTTCGTTTGTAACACCTATTGGTTTGTACGAAAGCGCCAACTCTCTTAATAGTCATGATTCGGTTACCTGGATCGCCGACCAGAACTATGCGGCTAACGCTACTGTTGGTGTTCAGAGCAAGACCAACGCGCAGTGGTTCGGCTACCAGCTTCCCACCGCGGTGAACCAGGGCGATACGCTCCGCATCCAGGACCGTGTAGTGTCGAGGATCGTGGTAGGCTTCAACGGTTCCAGCGGGGTGTGGATGACCAAGAAGGCCATCGACTTTTCCATTACTCCTGAATGGCTCAGGATCGCGGGTACTTCTAAAGCAGGCAGGCAGATCTCCGGCAACGTTGAATCATTTGCATGGTCTGCTGACGGCGACCTTCTCTTCATCGGTACTTCCGGCGGATTCCTCTACAGGATCTCTAACATGTCGGCGGCGGTTGATTCGCTGAGCGGCGACATTGGCGATAACGCCACCCTTAACAGCCAGGTGCAAACGGTACAGATCACCGCGGGAACTTTTGGCGGCAGGTACGTGACCGGCATCTCTGTTGATCCCAATAACCCTAACAACGTAGCAGTGTCTATCGCCAACTACGGCAACATTGATTACGTGTACTATTCTACCAACGCCGCAGGCGCCAGCCCTACCTGGAGCACCAAGCAGGGCGGCAGCACCAATACAAATAAACTTCCCGCGGTTCCCGCTTACGGTGTTATCATCGAGAAGAGCGATCCCAAGAGGGTGATCGTTGCCACGGAGTGGGGTGTTTACAAATGCGACGACATCACACAGAATGCCGCTACCATTGTTTGGACACGCGAGAATGCCAACGGCATGGCCAACGCGGCCACCTTCGCTATACGTCAGCAGCGTTTGGAGCCCTGGCATACGGTGACCTTTGGCGGTAACACCACCAAGGTGACCAACTCAGGCAAGATCTATATCGGCACCCACGGCAGGGGAATGTTCGAGTGCAGCAATTACTACACTCCTTCCATTACTTCAGTAACCGAGAACAATGTGCTTAATACAGGGCTGGGTGTTTATCCCAATCCCAGCGCGGGCGATGCCAGTGTTTCTTTCAACCTCGATAAGCCCACTGATGTGAGCCTGGCGATCTATGATCTTAACGGGCGTGTGGTAAAGACAATGAAAGTAAAAGGGCAGAGCGGAAGCAACAAAGCGGAGCTTGATGCCAGCGATCTTTCTAACGGCACCTATCTTCTCAGCATCGAGGCGGCGGGAAAAAGGTCGAGCACGAAATTTGTCGTCTTGAAATAGTGATCAGGGTTGCCATCAATGGTTTCGGAAGGATAGGCCGCACGGCCTGCAGGGTATTCGCGGAGCGGAAGGACCTGGAGGTAGTAGCGATAAATGACCAGACCGACAGCGCAACCCTGGCGCATCTTCTCAAATACGATTCTATACACGGACGCTTTCCCGGAACGGTAGAAGCAGGCAAGGACCATATCCTGGTGAATGGGAAAAAGATCCCCGTTTTCGCGGAGAAGGAACCCGGCAAGCTCCCCTGGAAGTCGCTCAAGATAGACCTGGTGATCGAATCCACCGGCAATTTCCTGGATAAGAAAAGCGCGGGAGAACATCTCAAAGCGGGCGCGAAGAAAGTGATCCTCTCGGCTCCTCCCAACAACAACGATATTAAAACAGTGGTGCTGGGCGTGAACGACAGCATCCTCTCTAAGGACGACATCATTATTTCCAACGCTTCCTGTACCACCAATTGCGCGGCGCCTATGATAAAAGTGCTGGATGAGAACTGGGGCCTGGACAACGGCTACATCACCACAGTGCATTCCTATACTACTGATCAGCGCCTGCACGATTCGCCGCACAAGGACCTGCGCAGGGCAAGGGCTGCCGCCTTATCCATCGTACCCACTTCAACAGGCGCCGCCAAAGCCATCACGCGTATCTTCCCTCATCTCGAAGGAAAGATAGGAGGCTGCGGCATTCGTGTACCCGTGCCCAATGGCTCGTTTACCGATATTACCTGTGTGCTGAAGAAGAAGGCGGACGCGAAGCAGATCAATGCCGCGTTCAAGAAAGCTTCGCAGGGAAATTTAAAAGGGATATTGGAATACATCACCGATCCCATCGTATCGGTGGATGTCGTAGGAAATCCTTATTCCTGTGTGTACGATTCCGACTTCACTTCGGTGGTAGGAAATATGGTGAAGGTAATGGGCTGGTACGATAACGAGGCCGGCTATTCCAACCGTCTCGCCGACTTAGCGGAAAGATTATTCCGCTAGAACGATCATTTTGTTCTTAAGCATCTCCACAACGCCCCCTTTAATGGGGAAGTTCTGCACCGTGTTGTTCTCCTCGGTCACTTTCACCGTGCCCTTTTTAAGGGACGCGATGATGGGAGCGTGGCGGCTCAGAACGCCGAAGGATCCGTCGGCTCCGGGGAGCTTCACGGATTTTACTTCGCCGCTGTAAAGTTTCTTATCGGGTGTGATGATCTCTAAGAACATTGTTCTTTAGTTCTTTGCTTCAGCCAAAAGTTTCTTGCCTTTCTCTATCGCGTCTTCAATAGTACCCACCAGGTTGAACGCCGCTTCAGGATATTCATCCACTTCGCCGTCCATGATCCTATTGAAACCTTTGATGGTGTCTTCGATAGAAACGAATACGCCTTTGAGGCCTGTAAACTGTTCCGCTACGTGGAAAGGCTGTGAAAGGAAACGCTGTACCCTTCTCGCGCGGTGTACCACCAGTTTGTCGTCTTCCGAAAGTTCGTCCATACCAAGGATCGCGATGATGTCCTGCAATTCCTTGTAACGCTGAAGGATCATCTTCACACGCTGCGCGGTATTGTAATGCTCGTCGCCCAGTACGGCGGGAGAAAGGATCCTTGAAGTGGAGTCCAGGGGATCCACCGCGGGATAGATACCCAGCTCGGCGATCTTACGGCTCAATACCGTAGTAGCGTCAAGGTGGGCGAAGGTTGTTGCGGGAGCAGGGTCGGTCAAGTCATCGGCAGGTACGTAAACAGCCTGTACCGAAGTAATGGATCCACGCTTGGTAGAGGTGATCCTTTCCTGCATCAGTCCCATTTCGGTAGCAAGGGTAGGCTGGTAACCTACGGCTGAAGGCATACGGCCCAAAAGCGCCGATACCTCAGAACCTGCCTGGGTGAAACGGAAGATATTGTCGATGAAGAAGAGGATGTCCCTTCCTCCTGATTTCTCGTCGCCATCGCGGAAGTATTCCGCCATGGTAAGACCAGAAAGGGCTACACGCGCACGTGCTCCGGGGGGCTCGTTCATCTGGCCGAACACCAGGGTAGCTTGTGATTTAGCGAGCTCCGCCATATCTACTTTGCTGAGGTCCCAGCCGCCTTTTTCCATGCTGTGCTTAAAGGCCTCGCCGTATTTGATAACGCCAGATTCGATCATCTCACGGAGAAGATCGTTCCCCTCGCGGGTACGTTCGCCAACACCGGCAAACACCGAGAGGCCCGCGTAGCCCTTCGCGATGTTGTTGATGAGCTCCATGATCAATACTGTTTTGCCTACGCCGGCACCGCCGAACAGGCCGATCTTACCGCCCTTCGCGTAAGGCTCAAGCAGGTCGATCACTTTGATACCGGTGAAAAGTACTTCACTGGCAGTAGAAAGGTCTTCGTATTTAGGAGGGTCTCTGTGGATAGCGTATCCGCCGGCGTTGTTAACGGTGCCGATGCCGTCGATGGCGGCGCCTACCACGTTGAACAGCCTGCCCTTTACTTGTTCGCCAATAGGCATACGGATGGCCGATCCGGTAGCGATCACTTCCAGTCCGCGGCTGAGGCCGTCGGTAGAGTCCATGGCGATGGTACGCACGGTATCTTCGCCGATGTGCTGCTGTGTTTCAAGAATTACGATGGTGCCGTCGGGACGTTTTACTTCAAGCGCGTCGAGGATGTTGGGAAGCTTTACGCCTTCCTGGTCGAAACTAACATCGATAACCGCGCCGATAACCTGGGAGATCTTACCTTTTACAGTGGCCATAATCAGGGGAAATATTTAGTAATGTTTTTTGATTTTTCGATGGCGAAAGTAGCATTAATTATGGGAATCTTACAGGGGTGTTGATAATTTTATTTTCCTACTTTTGACAGGAGCGGCAAGCGCTATTTCGCAGCGGATGAAAGTGATCACCGACATAGAGAAATTAGAGAAATTGAAATACCCGGTGGTTACGGCCGGCACCTTCGACGGAGTGCATTTAGGGCACCGCAGGATCATTGAAAGGCTCCACGAAATAGCGAAGGCCGGCAAGGGCGAAACCGTCGTCCTTACCTTTCATCCCCATCCCCGCATTGTTTTGCATCCCGATGATAATGACCTGCGCCTGCTCAGCACCCAGGAGGAGAAGATAAAGCACCTGGAAAGGATGGGGGTAGATCACCTTATTATACACCCCTTTACCCGTACCTTTTCGAGGCTCAGCTCCCTGCAGTTCGTACGGAACCTGCTGGTGAATAAGATAGGCACCAAAAAGCTGGTGATAGGCTATAACCACCATTTCGGCCGTAACAGGGAGGGCTCCTTTTCCCACCTCAAAGAGTTCGGGCCTTTGTATGGTTTTGGGGTGGAGGAGATACCGGCAATAGATGTGGATAACGTGGAGGTAAGCTCTACCAAGATAAGGGAAGCGCTTAAGGCGGGTGATACCGAAACGGCAGAGACCCTGCTGGGTTATCCGTATACCATACAGGGTATTGTGGTAAAGGGAAAACAGCTGGGCAAAACGATAGGCTATCCTACCGCCAACCTTGAAATACAGGATAAATACAAACTTATTCCGGCCGATGGCGTATACGCCGTGAATGTGGAACGCCATGGCAGGGTTTATGGAGGTATGATGAACATAGGAATGAATCCCACCGTGAACGGCACGCAACGAAAAATAGAAGTGAACGTCTTTGATTTTGAAGGCAGCCTTTATGGCGAAACCCTGAAGGTGACCTTTTGTAAACGAATACGCGATGAAAAAAAGTTTCCCGACCTGGAGGCTTTAAAGAAACAGCTCGACGCTGACAAGAAAAAGTCTTTGAAGCTCCTTGTATGAAGTATTGGATAGGTACATTGCTCGCGGGATCCCTTGTTCTGCTGGCTCATGATAACAGCAAAGCGCAAACGCAACTGCTCGATTCGGCTACGCTTGAGCGCGTGGAGCCTTACGAGAGCCTTGATACCGCCCTTAAGTATGCCGACAAGACCATTAAGCTGGTATTGAGGAAAAGTCACTTAAAGGAATTCCCTAAAGACATCGCGAAGCTGCAGAAGCTCCAGTACCTCGACCTCAGCAAGAACAAGATCACCGAGATACCGGCATGGATCGATACCCTGAAAGACCTGCGCATGCTGATCCTCTCCAAGAATAGTCTTACTTCACTGCCCACGGAGATCGGGCGCCTGAGCAACCTCATTTATCTGAACGTGAACCAGAACGAGCTGGAGTCGATCCCAGTCCAGATCAGCAGCCTACAGAACCTTCTGTGGCTCGACCTATGGAGCAATAACATCAATAGTTTTCCTGATGAATTGAAATACCTGAAGAACCTCCGGGTGCTCGA
>JANWJV010000150.1 GCA_025451785.1 Bacteroidia bacterium
AGACGGATGTTTGGATCACGGATATTGATGGAAGGATCGTGTACAAAGAAATCTTCAGCCAATCAAAGGCAGAGATCAATATGCGGGACATTGCTAAGGGGGTTTATTTCTTCCATTTGCAGCAAGAAGGTCAGCCAGCGGTACATAATAAACTGGCGTTCTATTAATTATTTGGGCTAAAGCCCGGGTTAGTTTTCGCCTTTCTTCCCAGGCCTAAAGGCCGGGGCTAGTGTCAGACCGATCTCTCGTGATATCATTGGACATATGAATAATTACCACGCTTTCAGGCCGGGGCTAATGCAGACAAATCTCTTGTGATATCATTGGATATATTGAATAATTACCACGGCCTTCAGCCCGGGGCTATTGCAGACTAATCTCTTGTGATATCATCAGATATTGTGATTAATTGCCACGGCCTTCAGGCCGTGGTAAAAGGGTATAGAATAATCTGGGCTTTAGCCCAACCATAACAAACCCTCCATTTCATTTTCTTCCCTGATGTAAAAGCTGAGCCGAACGCTCAAAAGCATCATTTTTAACTAAATTTTAAGGATTTTGCAACCTTTTGGGGGCTTTTTTTGTCCTTATATATATTGTTTATACCGGCATTTTGGCCTACTTTTGCTTGCCGTCATTTAAAAAACGCCCCAAATGAAAAAAACCTACCCAGGGCTTCTGCTCTTTTCGGTCATTTCCCTTTTCATCTGCAACAATCCGCTTCAGGCACAATCTCCCGGCAAAAACTGGCAGCTCAACCCCTTTGAACAAAAGGCTTTCGTTGAGAACATGGGGCAGTTCAACGGCCTCAGCGAATTCCCCGGCGCGAAAGTATTTTATGGCGCCGATAATCTTGGGGTGAAGATCTATTTCTCTGACAAAGGCATCACTTACAGCTATGAGTGGAACGAATATACATCGGACGAAGGCGCGAAATTTTTTCCCAAGAGCGCCAATGAACGCGACGAGGACAAGAAAGGCATCAAGCACCACGTGAACAAATACAGCGTGGAGTGGCTCAACATAAATCCCTCTGTGAAAGTTATCGCCGAAGGCAGGACGCCCGGTTATTACAATTACGCCATGGGCAACGACGCTTCCAAAGCGGTGAACTTCGCTCCCGGCTTCAGCAAGCTCATTTACAAAGACATTTATCCCGGAATCGACATGGAATATATTTTCCATGAGAAGAGCGGGCTCAAGTATTCCTTCATCGTTCATGCCGGCGCCGATCCTTCGAAGATCGCGTTGCGCTATAAGGGCTTCAGCAAACTGCGTAAGGATGACACGGGTGACCTGGTAATGAAGACCGCGCATGGCGATTTTACCGATCATGCTCCCCTCACCTATTACAAGAGCGGCACCAAGATCCCTTCGGCCTTTATGCTTGTGGGCGATATCGCTACCATCAAGCTTGGCAATTACAATACTTCTTCTGAGATCATCATCGATCCCTGGGCGAACAACCCCAACCTGAGCAGTGTTAACAGGGCATACGACATTCACAAAGATGGAGGGGGCAACGTTTACGTATACGGAGGCTCGGCTCCTTTCAAACTTTTGAAATACACCGCAGGCGGTGCTTTCACATGGTCGCTCAACACTCCTTACAGCGGCTGGTACGGCGACCTTACCGTTGACGGCCTCGGCAACGCGTACATAGCGCAGGGCTGGGTGAACGACATCGCTCGTGTATCAAATGCCGGAGTTCTCAAGTGGAACGCTACCCATGGCGGCGTGAACGAACACTGGGCGTTGACGCTCAACTGCGGCGGATCAAAACTTTCGGCTGCCGGCGGATGCTGCCAGCCTTTCATCTCCATCATTGATACTTCGAACGGTACCAAGCTAAGTACCAATAACGTGAGCAGCGGCGCCACCGATGTCCGTACGCTTGTGGCGGCTGCCAATACCAATTACTACCTCATTACCGCCAACAACCAGCTTATTGCCGCCACCAACGCTTACACCACATTGTTTACAGTTGCCACCGGTTATGCCTGGACCTATTCGGGCCCCGCTTTCATTACCAACGGCAGCAGCTCCGGTTACGGAGGGCGCGACGCGATGGATGTGAGCAGGCAGTTTATCTTCACCACCAATGGCGCCACCGTTTACAAGCGCGACATCACCACCGGCGCTTCACTGGGCACCGTAGCGGTTCCCAGCGGCGTTTTCGAAGGTAACGACGGCATCGCCACCGACTCCTGCAGCAATATTTATGTAGGATCGTCGAGCGCAGTTTACAAGTTCGACTCCAACCTCAACCAGATCACTTCACAGTCAACTACGGGCGCGGTGTATTGTGTGGCGATGGGCAGCGCCGGCGAGATCCTCGCCTGCGGCGACGGCTTTATTGCCTCACTTACCTTCAGTGCTTGTCCCCTCCCGGTGGGATCGATGACAGCGGCAGCCACAGGTGTAAACTCCACCTGCGCTAACAACAACGGTTCAGCCAGCGCCAGCGCCACCGGCGGAAGCGGCGCTTACACTTACTCCTGGGTTCCTTCAGGTCAAACAGGTCAAACAGCCACGGGCCTTAGCGCAGGCAGCTACACCGTATTCATCACCGATGGATCGGGTTGTATGTCGAACAGCGCAACGGTAAGCATTACCGGCGGCGGGCTCAATCTTACCACCCAGAGCAACAACATTCTTTGCGCCGGACAAACCAATGGTACCGCCAGCATTACTTCAAGCGGTGGACAGGGAACCTACACGTATACCTGGACCAACGGAGCAACCACACAAACGGCTACGGGTCTTTCGGCAGGAAGCTATACAGTTACTGTAACCGACTCGGCAGGCTGCAGCCGAACACAGGCATTTGCCATTACCGCTCCCACTGCCCTGGCGGTGCTCGATTCAACAGCCAACATACAGTGCAACGGAAACAATACAGGCAGTTCCACCGGACTTGTTAGCGGTGGTACCGGAGCATATACCTATTCATGGAGCGGCGGACAAACATCGCAATCGGCAACAGGTTTAAGCGCGGGATCGTATACCCTTACGGTTACCGATGCCAACGGCTGTACGCAAACACATACTGTGAACATTACCCAACCCAATGGCATGACCGTGAGCGGATCGGGTGTAAATATTTTATGTAACGGGCAAAGCAACGGAACGGCATCCGCAACAGCCACCGGTGGATCCGGCCTTTACACTTACGCCTGGAACAACGGGCAAACCACACAAACAGCTACCGGTCTAACAGCGGGAACTTATACTGTTGTTATCAGTGATATCAACGGATGCACAAAAACACAAACCGTTACTATAAACCAGCCAGGCGCTATTGTGGTTACCGCTACCGGCGGCACCATTTGCGATGGAGAATGCATTAATATTACCGCGAACGGCAGCGGAGGCACCGGTAACATTACCTATACCTGGAACCCAGGCAATTTAAGTGGAGGAACGGTTAATGTTTGTCCGAACAGCACTACTACCTACACCGTTACCGCTACTGACGCAAATGGTTGTACACAAACGCAAGTGGCTACCGTAACGGTAAATCCCAAGCCGGTAGCTTCTTTCACCGCCAATCCCACCACAGGGCAGGTACCACTCAGCGTTAACTTCACCAATACAAGCAGCGGGGGCACTACTTATAGCTGGATCTTTGGCGACGGCAACAGCGCCAATACGCAGAACGCTACCAACACCTACACCAACGGGGGCTCTTACAATCCCATGCTCATTGTTACCAATACCTTTGGCTGTAAGGATACCTTCATGCTTACCATCCTTGCCGACGGTTATTCGGAGATCATTGTCCCCAACGTGTTCTCGCCTAATGGCGACGGCTACAACGAACTCTTCAGCATCACCTCCATCGGCCTCAAAGACCTGTATGTAGAGATCTATGACCGCTGGGGATTGAAAATGGGCGACTTTAGCGCCCTCAACGGCGGCTGGGACGGCAAGGCCGCCAGCGGCAAAGATGCCCCTGAAGGCACCTATTACTACATCCTGCTTGCCCACGGTATCGACAACAAGGAATACAACCTCAAAGGCTACTTAATGCTGTTGAGAAAATAAATTTTTATATCTTTTTATAAAGGACTAAATTTGCAATCGATTTAAAAAAGCCCATCCATGAAAAACCTTTCCTTCCTTAAGACCTCCCTTTTTACTTCTGGAATACTTTTCTTATCTGTCCTCGCTTCGGCGCAAACCTTTTACGGCAACCGTAACTGGGTATCAAAGCCTTTTGAGGACAAAGCCTTTATTGTGAACAAAGGCCAGTTCGACGGCAAAGATGAGCTGCGCAACTCGCAGATCTATTATGGCGTGAACAACATGGGCACCCAGATCTATTTCACCTCCAAAGGCCTTAGTTATCGCTTCGACCATTACGAGCTCATCAAAGGCAGGGAAGGCAAGAAAGAAGAATCGAGAGAAGAGCGCGAGATGCAGGGCTATACCTTCATCGAGCACATGGAATGGGTAGGCGCTAATCCCAATGTAAAGATCAACGTAGAAGGCAAACTGGAGCAGTATTATAACTTCCAGAAGACCGTTGCTGATAACGCTACTCTTTACAGGATCCCCGCTTACAAAAAACTAACTTATGTTGACCTGTACCCCGGCATCGACGTGGAATACACCTTCCCCGACAAGGGCGGCATCAAATACACCTTTATTGTTCACCCCGGCGCCGACGCATCAAAGATACAGATGAAGTACAGCGGCGACTCCAAAGTGGCGCTTGACAACAGCGGCAACCTATTGCTTAGCTTCAAGAAGATAGGAAGTGTTACGGACCATGCTCCTGTAAGCTTTTACCAGGCTGACAATGCTGCCATCACTACCTCTTTTGTTCTCAACGGAAATACCGTTTCTTTCCAGCTGGGCAATTACGACAATACCAAAACAGTGGTGATCGACCCCTGGACCGTGAGCCCTGGTTTTGTTACACAGAACAAAGGCTACGACTGCGCCAAGAACGCTGCCGGCGACATTTACGTGTTCGGCGGAAGCACTCCTTACCAGCTGCGCAAGTTCAACGGTACCAACGGTAACCTCATCTGGTCATTTACCGCCAACAACCTGGGTACTTATTACGGCGATATGGCGCTTGACGTGAACGGCAACATTTACCTTACCGAAGGCTGCTGCTCAAGGAGGATCTGCAAACTGGATCCCACCTCGGCGGTAAAATGGAACAATACCACCGGAAGTAACTTCCGCGAACTGTGGAGGCTCGGCGTAAGCTGTAAAACTCCTGACATCGTTCTGGCCGGCGGCGACCCCGGAACCACGGTGATGAAGGTTGGTAAGATGGATACCACTTCGGGAAACATCACCCAAACCGCGGTAGTTGGAAACGGTTCTGAGATCCGCTGCATTGGTATCGATCCCCTGGGCGATATCTACACCATGCACGTTACTACCGGCGGCGGCAGCGGCAATAGCGGAAACACCGCTACCAATGACCTCGTGCGTGCCAACCCTGCTTTTACCACTACCTGGAACGTATCATCGGGTTATACCCTTGACGAATATTGCGCGCTGTACGTGTCAACCAATAACTTCAACGGCATCAACGGCATCGCCTTCCACACCAATTGCATTTATACCTACAACGGCGCCACCCTCAACAAACGCCAAAAGTCGAACGGCAACCTGGTGACCACCGCGGTGGTAGCTGGCGCTACGCTTAACCGCAACGGCGGCATAGGTATCGACGGCTGCGGCAACGTTTACGTAGGCACACAAACAGGCATTTCAAAATACGACTCGGCCCTTACCTTCCTGAGCTCTATCAGCACCACTACCGAGGTATACGACCTTTACGTAGGCCTTGCCGGTGAGATCGTAGCGACAGGTAACGGTTTCTTAGGTTCTTACGCGGGCCTCACGGCTTGTAACTCCACTTGCGGATG
Source organism: Bacteroidia bacterium (assembly GCA_025451785.1). GTDB lineage: Bacteria > Bacteroidota > Bacteroidia > JANWJV01 > JANWJV01 > JANWJV01. Next base: position 5,895 of record JANWJV010000150.1, read on the forward strand.
TCCTGCCAAAGCCATCACCCAGGTAGTAACCAAGGTGACCTGCCCCGGCGGCGTCAACGGCGCTGCTTCGGTAACTGCTACCGGCGGTACCGGTGCTTATACTTACAGCTGGAGCAACGGACAAACAGGACAATCGGCCAGCGGCCTCAGCGCGGGTAATTACGCGGTGAGCGTAAACGACTCCATCGGCTGTAACCAGGTGTTCAATATTATAGTGCCACAGCCCGCGGTCATCAATCCCGTGATCACGCCTACCAATGTACTTTGTAACGGCAACACCACCGGTGTAGCCAGCGCGAGCACAACAGGCGGAACCGGCGCTTATACTTACAGCTGGAACAACGGACAAACAAGTTCATCGGCTACCGGCCTCAGCGCGGGAACCTATACACTTACAGTTACCGATTCATCGGGCTGTACCACCACACAAACACAGCTCATCTCGCAGCCCCTGGCTTTGGCTGTTGTTGACTCAAGCGTTAATATAAGTTGTAACGGAAATGTTGACGGAACTTCCACGGCCATCGTTTCGGGCGGCGTGAGCACTTTCTCTTATTCCTGGAGCAACGGCCAAACAACGCAAACAGCTACCGGCCTCGGCGCGGGAACGTATACGGTGATCATCACCGATGCCAATAACTGTACGCGATCGCACATCGCCACCATATTCCAGCCCAATGGCATGACACTTACTGTGAACGGGGGCAACCTGTGTAACGGGCAAACGGGTACAGCCAGCGCCTTTGTGAACGGAGGTACGGGCGCCTACACTTATTCATGGAACAACGGTCAAACCACGCAGCAGGCCACCGGCCTCGCCATAGGTAACTATACCGTAACCATAACCGATGCTAACGGCTGTACGAAAACAGCAACCGTGGCACTTGTTCAATCGCCCAACATTAACCTTACTTCCAACAGCGGAAGCATATGCGAAGGCGAGTGCATCAACCTTACGGCTACAGCCAGCGGCGGTACAGGCACGCTCACCTATTCATGGAACCCGGGAGGACAAACAGGCACTACGATCAACGTATGTCCCACGGCAACTACTACGTATACCATTACGGTGACTGACGCGTTAGGTTGTACACGTACCCAGGTAAGTACTGTAACTGTGAATCCCAAGCCCACCGCTTCCTTCACGGCCAACCCCCTTACAGGACAGATACCGCTTAACGTAACATTCACCAATACTTCAACAGGTGGTTCTACGTACAGCTGGACCTTTGGTGACGGCAACAGTTCTACTTCACAGAACACATCCAACACCTATACGCAATCAGGCACTTATAACCCCATCCTCATTGTTACCAGCAGCGCGGGCTGTAAAGACACCTTCCAGCTTACCATCATTGCCGACGGCTTCTCCATCATCATCGTTCCGAACGTGTTCTCACCGAATGGCGACGGTTACAACGAAACATTCCTGATCGAGAGCCAGGGCATCAAGGACATGGTACTGGAGATCTACGACCGCTGGGGACTGCTCATGAGCACCATCACCGATGTGAAGATGGGCTGGGATGGCAAGTCGAAGAGCGGCAAAGACGCTCCCGAAGGCACGTATTACTACCTGCTGAAAGCGCATGGTATCGACAGCAAGGAGTACGACATGCACGGCTACCTGCTGCTGCTGAGGAAATAAGAATCTCTTAAAATAAACACTAAGAAAAGGGACCACAGGGGTCCCTTTTCTTTATGATATACCCTCGACGGAGCCTGTACTGAGCAAAGCGAAGTGCTCAGGGTGACAAAAAATTAAATACATTCGCTTTCCGAAAGATGAAGAAGAAAGAAATAAGCGCCTTTACCACCTGGCTGGGAGCTGACGGTATTGTACGGACGGTGGTAAAACCCGGAGCCGAAATAACGATAAAGGAAGCGATAGAAAATACGGAACTGGTACGCTCCGTTTCCAGAGACAGTATAAGACCATTGCTGGTTGACACCCGCAACATACGCTCTATCAGCAAGGAGGCCCGCGACCACTTCGCGATGAAGGGACGCAAGGGAGGGGTTAACTCCATCGCGATGCTTACCAGTTCTTCGGTAAGCAAGATCATCGGCAACTTTTTTTTGGGCCTCAACAAACCTACTGTGCCTACACGCCTTTTCCTTCAGGAGAACGAAGCGGTTAAATGGCTCAAGAGCCACCTCTGAACATGAACCAGCAAAAGCAGATAGAACATATCCATAAAAAGATCATGGAGTTTGCCGAGCTCAAGAAAGGCAAAAAGGGGGATGAGCTGAAAGACATCGGCAAAGCGCTGGAAGTATTGAAGGAGCGCGCCAGGCTATGCAAGCAAACGCTCGAAGAAACAGCGCA
>JANWJV010000151.1 GCA_025451785.1 Bacteroidia bacterium
GCCAATTATGGTAAGAAGGTATTACTGCTCGACCTTCACAATAGTAAGGATAGGGAGAGAGTACATGCCTTGGTCAAGAAGGCCGACATTGTTCTTTCCAATTATAAGACTGGCGATGAGCGCAAACTAGGGATGGACTACGTAGGCCTTAAAAAGATCAACCCTACGCTCATTTACGGGCATGTTTCAGGCTTTGGAGATCGAAGCAAAAGAATAGCGTATGACCTTGTTATCCAGGCAGAAACAGGTTTTATGTCAATGAACGGTACAAATGCCAGCGGAGCCCTTAAAATGCCGGTGGCCCTGATCGATATTTTGGCGGCTCACCAGCTAAAGCAAGCGCTTCTTATCGCGTTGTTGAAACGCAATAAGAGCGGCCGCGGAACCAGGGTAAGTGTTTCACTTTACGATGCCGCTGTTTCATCGCTCGCCAACCAGGCCAGCAACTGGCTCATGGCAAAACACAAACCGGAACGTATGGGCTCACTTCATCCCAACATTGCTCCTTACGGGGAAGTGTTCATCACCAAAGACAAAAAGGAACTGGTGCTGGCAGTAGGCAGCGATAAGCAGTTCGCTGAACTTTGCAAGCTACTTGGAGCGGATCTGCTCGCGAAGGACAAGCGCTTCAGCGAAAACACATTGCGGGTGGAGAACAGGGCCGCGCTTAAGAAAGCGCTGGAACCGCTGATCCGCCAAATCCCCTCTCGAAAAATAATAAACAGCCTTATCAACAAAGGAGTGCCTGCCGCGCTGTTGCGGGAACTGCCCGAAGTATTGGAAAATCCTTCCAATCGCAAACTTATCCTCTCAGAAGAAATGTCCGGGGGTCAAATCACGAGGCGTGTAAGGACCGCCGTGTTCCGCTTCCATTCGTAAAACATCCTTTTTTTTCTTTACTTTTGCATATAAGCCTCATCGCATGCGCAGGATAGCTACGTTTCTGCTTTTATTCATGGTGCCTGTATTCGCTGTACAGGCACAGTACTATAAGAAGAACCGTTATAAGTACGAAATAGTGGGCGGCTTAGGTGTTACCAATTTCCTGGGCGACCTTGGCGGCGCTAACCGTGTAGGTACCCACTTCATCCGCGATTACGATGTTCCTTCTCTCCGCCCTGTGCTTCATGGCGGCTTCCGTTATAAAGATTCACGCTACTGGGCGGCCAAGGGCAGCATTAATTTTGGCTGGCTTTACGGTAACGACCGTTTGACCCATGAGATCTACCGCCAGAACCGCAACCTTAGCTTCCGCTCACCGGTTGCTGAGATATCGGCGCAGTTCGAGGGTTATTTCACCAAGGAGAAGCAAGGCCACCTTTACAAGATCAAGAACGTAAAGGGATGGAAGAACATCGATATCTCCGGCTACCTCTTTGCGGGCCTTGGCGCCACCTGGTTCAATCCCCGTGCTAAGTACGAAGGCAAGTGGTATTCGCTACAGCCACTCGGCACCGAGGGACAAGGTTTACCTGGCGGTGGAAACAAGTATCATCGTGTTACCATGGTGTTCCCCGTGGGCATCGGCGGCAAATACGCCATCAACAAACAGTGGAGCGTGGGCCTCGAGATAGGCGTTCGCTATTCGCTGAGCGATTACATGGACGATGTGAGCACTGTGTATTACAATAACGATACTATCATGGCGCAGCGCGGTGCTGTTGCCGCCTACTTTGCCGACCCGGCATTGGGCATCATTGGGCCTTTTGATGGCATTAGCGTTACCGGCACCGGCCAGCAGCGCGGCAATCCCGGGGACAAAGACACTTACATCTTTACCCTTGCTACCGTAGGATATAAGTTCTACGTGATGCGGAAGACCCGCTCCAAGTTTTAACCCTTCGACTCCACTAAGGGTGACAATGTTGAAAGTTACGGAACCGAAAACAACCGAAGAATTTTCGAAGTATTACCATTTACGCTGGGAAGTACTGCGTAAGCCATGGGAACATCCTGAAGGAAGCGAGAAGGATGACCAGGAGGATAAAAGCATACACGCGGCGATCTACGATGAGAAAGGCGAAGCGTTGGGGGTTTGCCGTCTGCAGTTCAATGATCCCAACACAGGACAGATCCGCTTTATGGGCGTACGTGATGACCAACAGGGCAAAGGCCTTGGGAAATTATTGGTAAGCTACCTCGAAGAAAAGGCAAAAAGGCACGGTGCCACTAAGATGATCTTGCACTCGCGGGAGATCGCCCTCCCCTTTTACCTGCGCAGCGGGTACCGTGTAAAAGAAAGATCACACCTTTTGTGGGGTGTGATCCAGCATTACCTTATGGAAAAAGACCTCTAACCCCCTCTTGTTCTCCTCCTATTCCCGGCTAAGCCGGGACAGGGGGAGATAACAGTTCCAGGGATTAAACTTCGTCCGGGTTGGTTATTTTGTACACGACGGCAGCAACGGCAGCTCCCGCAAAAGGACCTACGATGTACAGCCAGATATGGCTCATTGACTTACCTGCACCTAAAATGGTATCCACCAGGATGGGGCCGATGCCAACCGCGGGGTTGAATGCTCCGCCTGAAATAGGACCACCAGCAAGAGCTGAAGCCAGTACTGTGAACCCGATCGCCAATCCGTAGTAACTGTTGCCTGCCGCCTTTTTAGAAGTGGCTACATTCAGCACCACCGAAGCCAGCGCAAAGGTGAAGAGCATTTCAACAGCGAGAGGCTTCATTACATTGATAGCGGTATTGGGAGCCGGAGCGAAGGTCCTGCCATAGAAAAGAAAGAACAGAACAGAAGCGCAAATGGCGGCGGTGATCTGCACCCCCATATACTTTACCGCTTCTCCGCCGCTTATCTTGCCGCGCATCAATATGGCCAGCGTTACCGCGGGATTGTAATGAGCGCCTGAAATGTTACCGCCCATGTACACCATCACCATCAGCATGGCGCCGATCGCGAGGGGATTTCCTGTAAAACCGATAGCAGTCACCAGGAAGAAAGTGCCTATGAATTCAACTATATAGTTTTTCATTTTTTGGTTGGTTTTAGGATTTGATAAAATGTTACATTTGTTTTCAAAGATAAACTAATAATTAAAATTCAAATCACCATGAGCATCAACGTAGGAGACAAAGCCCCCAATTTCTCATTACCCGATACCGATAAGAACCCAGTAACGCTTGAAGCGCAGAAAGGCAGCAACGTAGTGTTGTTGTTCTTCCCCGCGGCATTCACCGGCACCTGCACCAAAGAGCTGTGCCAGACCCGCGATGAGCTTTCGCAATACAACAGCATGAACGCAAAAGTGTTCGGCATTTCTGTTGACATGCCTTTCACCCTCAATAAGTTCAAAGCGGAGCAGAACCTCAACTTCCCCTTGCTCAGCGATTTCAACAAAGAGGCCATCACCGCTTATGGCGCTAAGTTCGACGAGTGGATCGCCGGGCTGAAAGGCGTAGCAAAACGCGCTTCGTTCGTTATCGATAAGAATGGAGTGGTACAGTTTGCGGAGGTGCTTCCCAATGCCGGTGATTATCCCAATTTCGACGGGATCAAGAAGACACTAGAGTCACTGAAGTAAGAAGGCGACTGCCGCCCCGGCAACAATTACGGCGAACTTTATAAAGTTGAACCGGTGCCCTTCGTTGGCTTCGAAGAGGATCGTAGTAGATATATGCAGGAATATGCCGATCACCACTGCCATGATCTTATCGAAGTACGCCGAAAGATCGCCTGCCATGTTCTGCCCTACCATATAGGCAGTAAAGGTTCCCAAAGGAGTTACCAGGGCAAACACCATCAGCAGCACCACCGCTTTCATGCGGCTTACGTGCGACTGTAGTAGCATTGTCATTAGCGCTATAGCGATGGGAATATTATGCAGGATAATGCCGGTGAGCAGCGAATCCTGGTAACCGTGGCGCGCCTCACCAAAATTGCCTGAAAGCGGCATACCCTCCAGGAAAGAGTGAATGGAAAGGCCGATCATCATCGTCATTGGAAACTTATGATCGTGATGGTGGATATGAATGTGACCGTGCTCGATGCCCTCGGAAAAGAATTCGAGCAATATCTGCAGGAAGAAACCGGCCAGGATATAAACACCAATGGTAGCATCACCCGATGAATAGGTCTCAGGGATAAGATGCAGTACACTAATGGCAAACAGATAGGCGCCGCTGAAAGCAAGCAATAGCTTTAACTGTTTGGCGTTGATCTTTAAGGCCAGCACGCTAAGCCCGCTGATGATCACGGAAAGAAAGAGCGATAAATAAAGTATTGCGTTCATCAGGCCTTTTGCGCTATGAGGATCAGCCGCGGGGAGTTCTTCTCATCGAAGCTTCCCAGCTCATAATCTCCGAACAAATGTAGGGTTTTAAGTCCAGCGTTCCGGAAAAAGCGCTCGAAGTCGCTTGTGCCAAGAGCACGCACACATTCCTCGAAGCAGTGCTCCTCCCCTTCACAGCTAAAGGATATCTTCTTGCGGATCACCCCCGCTTTCACCGAACGCTCGATATGAAAATCAACACCTTTCACGTTCTTATCTTCCTTCTTCACCAAACCAGCCATCACCTTATTCGCGTTCATGAAGTCGATCACCAGGTGTCCACCGGGCTTCAGCGCAAGCGCGGCAGCGCGGATAAGGTCCTGGTCATCTTTCTCCTTCTCAAAATAACCCATGCTGGTAAACAGGTTCAGAACAATGTCGTAATAGTTGGTGCGGAAAGCTTTGCGCATATCATGCACAAAGAACTCAAGTCCTTGCTTTTCCGAAGCTTTCGCGAAAGCGACGCTGCGTTCGGAAAGATCGATGCCTGTTACCTGCAGGCCTTTTTTATGAAGTGAAAGTGAATGCCTTCCCCTGCCGCAGGCCATATCGAGCACACGGCAACCCTTTGCAGGTTTCAGGAGCTGAAGGAGCGCGGCGGTAAAGCGTTCCGCTTCCGCTTCATCACGCTGGCCGTATAGCAGGTGATAATGGTCTGAATCAAACCACTTTTCGAACCATTCCGTATTTTCTTTCGGGGGCATATTTATTTTACAAAAATATGAATTCGGCTCTTCTGATTTTTACTAAATTTGATTCTGCCCATTTTATGAAAAACATCCACCCCAGTACCACTATTGGTCTTATCCTTTTCCTTGCTTCGGCAACCTGCCTGGCCCTGGGCTTTCACATCCCTGCGGCGGCCCTTGCCATGGTCTCTTATTTTGCCTCGATAAAAGAAGTGAGCAAGTACACCAGCTGGTACCAGTTTGGCGGGGTGTTCTCATCAGCAATTCTGCTCGGCCTTGCCCTCGACCTGCAAAGTCCCGGAATTCCTTATATCACCATCGCCGTATTCCTTGCCGCCTGCGGTTCTATCCTCAGGATCGTGCTGTTCCACATCTTCTCCTATACCTCGCATGCCTGGTTTGAACCTACCATGCTGGTGCTTTCCATCACCACACATGTTACCGCCGATCTCTCGGGCCGTTATAACTGGGCAGCGTATGCCTTTCCTGCTCCCATCATCGTGTTCCACGCCATCCTGGCCTGGGGCATTGTGAAAGATAAGAAACAGCTGCTTGCCTATACCCGTGGCGGCTACCGTATACAGATCGGTAAGCCGGCCACCGAGTTCGAACTGCCTGACCAGGATAACAATCCTGTAAAGCTCAGCGACTTTAAAGGCCGCCACCTGCTGCTCATCTTCGTTCGTGGCGACTGGTGCCCCGGCTGCCATATGATGCTGCGCACTTACGAGAAGAACAACGATAAGTTCAGATCAAAGAACGTAATGGTAATGGCCATAGGCCCTGACCCTGTAGGAGTGAACCGCGGCATGGTAGAAAAGCTGGGCCTCGACTTCAAGGTACTTTCTGACGAAGGCCAAAAGACCGCGATGATCTACGGTGTACAGCTCAAGGAGTACGACAACGACTTCGCTGAGAAATACGAAGCCGGCATCCCCCTCCCCGCTTCTTTCCTTGTTGACAAGAACGGCATTGTTCGTTATGTGTCAAGGCCCGACAAAGTGGGTGAGTTCCTGAATCCCTCGCTTATCTTCCCGATATTGGATAAACTGAACTAGGCATGAAGAACTACGGCAAGAACTTTATTGTTTCTGTAGTGCTAAGTGCCGCGGCCCTCGGCCTGATCATCGCAGGATTTCCGCTGTACGCCGCTATCCCAGCCACCCTTGCCTTCTTTGCCAATTCCAGCGAACTACTCCCGTATAGTACTCCATACCAGTTCATCAATCTCCGGTTGATCTCACTGATGATCGGGGTGGCCACCGACCTATGTATTGGGGAAGGCAGCTATTATTATAGCCTGCTCTTGTTTATGGCCCCCTTCATGGCGATCGCACGGCTTGAGTTTTTCAACCACATGTCGCTTGGAAAGAATGGATGGGTGGAAAAGGTGTCCATCATTGTGACTTACGGAATTTATCTTTACGCATCGTTGCAACACCCTGCGCGTTGGGAAGGCTGGGCTATGCCCCTGGCGCCATTGCTCTTCCTCACCTGGATCTGCAGCTTCAACCTCCTGCGAGTGGCAGAACTTAAAGGCGAAGTATCGGAATACAAGGCTAACATTGGAAGCAAAGCCCCGCTTTTCGAACTGCCCGACACTACAGGCAAGACCGTTAAGCTAAGCGACTACATAGGAAGAAACCATGTGCTGCTGGTATTTATCCGTGGTGATTGGTGTCCTTCCTGTCATATCATGATCCGCACTTACGAAAAACAAAGCGAAAAATTCCAGGCCAAGAACATTGTGGCGATCAGCATCGGGCCCGACTCGCGGGAGGTGAACAAAGAGATGGTAAGCAGGTTTGGCTGGAAGAACCTGGTGCTTTCCGATCATTTACAACAAACCGCGATGAGCTACGGGATCAGGATAAAGCCCAACATCGACCCTGTGACAGAGTACGCGGAAGGCCCGCCGATGCCCGCCACCTTTTTAGTGGACAAGACAGGCATCGTGCGATATATTTTCCGTCCCGACCAAGGAGAGTTCCTGAACCCTTCACTTATTTTTCCTATCGTAGACAAGCTTAACTAGCCCATGAAGAACTTCGGAAGGAGCTTTATCATTTCTGTTGTTTTCGGAGTAACCTCGCTGGTGCTGATCGTTCTTGGTTATCATTTGTTCGCGGCCATCGCCGCGGTGGCTGCCTTCCTCATGAATTTCGCGGAAGTAAGCTCACATACTTCCATTTACCAGTTCATCAACTTCAGGGCACATACGCTTTTGTTAGGCATCGCCATTGACATGGCGTACGGCGGAACAAGCTTTTACTATACTGTTGCTATGCTGCTCTTTCCGTTCACAGGCCTTCTGCGCCTGGAACTTTTCAGTATCATGGCATTCAACCGGTTTTATGGAGTTGAGATCTTCGGACTTGTATCCGTTTACGCCCTTTACTTTTATGCGGGCCTGCAGCATCCCAGCAGCTGGATAGGATGGGCCATGCCGGCAGTGCCTATGATGCTGATGACAATGATCGGCACCGGGGTGATCGCCGATGCGCTGAAAGCGAACAAAACGTCGCTGCATGATATGCGCGCCGACCTGGGAAAGAAGGCGCCTGACTTTTGTCTTCCCGATACCCAGGGACAAAATGTGAACCTTTCTGATTTCAAGGACAAGAACCATGTATTGCTGGTGTTTGTGCGCGGCGACTGGTGCCCTACCTGCCATATCATGATACGCACCTATGAACAGAACAGGGAGAAGTTCCTTTCAAAGAACATCGTGGCCATCGGCATCGGCCCCGACTCTGCCGAAGTGAACCGCGCGATGATCAGCCGTCTCGGCTTTAAGAATATGCTTTTGTCTGATACCCATCAAAAGGTATCGAGTGACTACGGGATCACCTTCTTTCCCAATTACCGCGGTGCCGATTATGATGAAGGTGTTCCCCTGCCTGCGGCCTTCCTGGTCGACAAAGGCGGCATCGTACGTTATGTATCACGGCCCGATAAAGTAGGCGAATTCCTTAATCCCTCGCTGATTTTTCCTATACTTGAAAAATTGAACTGACCTGTATGGAACCGCTCACCTATGTTTTTGCCGGACTGGCCCTGGTACTTGCCGTAGCCTCGCTGTATTTCTTCCGAAGCTTTTCCAACACCAATTCCAAGTTCAGCACGCTCGATACAGAGATCAACAATTACCAGAGCATTATAGACCAGGCCAACGACGCCATGCTGGTGATCGATATAGTTGACGGGCGCGTGCACCAAAGCAATCCCAGCGCGGCGGCACTGCTTGGTTATACAAAAGAACAGCTGGAAAGGAAAACACTTTTTGACCTTCATCCTAAAGAATACCTGGAACAGAGCTCGCGTGTAGTGGCCGATGTTTGGGAAAAGGGCGGGCTCATCTACAAGGACATCCCTTTTAGAAAGGCCGACGGGAGCATTGTGCCTGTAGAATGCAGCGCCAAGGTGGCGCCATTTGCCGGAAGGCCCGCGATAGTGATCTATGCCCGCGACATTACCGAACGTTTGAAGCTGGAGAAAGAGGTTAACGACTCAAGGGCGATCATCGAAGAAAAGAACAAGGACATTACCGACAGTATCGAATATTCAAAGCGTATCCAGCGCTCGGTGTTCATCGAAAAGGAGAAACTGAAAAGCTACGCGCCGGAGTCATTCATCTTCTTCAAGCCCCGCGACATTGTGAGCGGCGACTTTTATTGGTTCACCGATTTTGAGTTAAAGAACGATCTTAAGAGCCCTGGCGGCTTCGATTATCCCGCAGGCACTAACATGCTGGTGGTTGCTGCTGTTGACTGCACGGGCCACGGCGTTCCTGGCGCGTTCATGAGCATCATCGGCAATACCCTGCTCAACCAAACGGTGGGCAATCCCTCGGTGACTTCGGCCTCTTCGGCCCTCGACTATATAAACGACGAGTTGAAGAAGACCCTCAACAAGAAGAACGATGAAACACCTATCCGCGACGGGATGGATATCGCGCTTTGCTGTTTCGATCTCAAAGGCCGCCGGCTTGAGTACGCAGGTGCCAACAACCCGCTCTTCATCGTAAGGAACAAGGAAGTGATAGAAATAAAGGCCGACAAGCAACCCATTACCGCCTCCAACGATACCGCTTCCAAACCTTTCACCAACCAGCTAATAGAATTGCAGAAAGGCGATTGTGTTTACCTCTTCACCGACGGTTACGCCGACCAGTTCGGGGGCCCGAAAGGAAAAAAGCTGATGTATAAGCGCTTCCAGGAAACGCTGATCTCTATGCAAGACAACAGCATGGAAGAACAAAAGGGCATCCTCTATCACACCTTCGAGAACTGGAAAGGCACCTTGCCGCAGGTTGACGATGTGCTTGTCATTGGGATCCGAGTTCAATAAACATGGTTCCCGGATCTACATTCAGATTAGCTTCCGATAAAAAAGATCACGAAACAGCGAAGGAACTCTTCCTCGAATACGCCCATAGCCTCAACTTCGACCTTTGCTTCCAGGGCTTTGACAAAGAACTGGAAAGCCTGGAACAGCAATATGGAAAACCTGATGGAGCCATTCTATTATTGGAAGAGAACGGAAAAGCTTTTGGCTGCGCTGCAGTAAGGAAATTTGAGAAGGACATCGGGGAACTAAAGCGTATGTATATTCAGCCTGCTTTCAGAGGAAAGAAAATGGGACGCCCGCTGCTCCAACGCTCTATACAACTGGCCAGGGAACTAGGCTACAAAAAACTGAGGCTTGACACATTGCCTACGATGCAAGCAGCCATTAAACTTTATGAGGAAACGGGCTTCCAGCCGATAGCGGCTTACAGGCATAATCCCTTTGAGGGCGTAAAGTACCTTGAGCTGTCTCTCTAGAGAAACTTATTTCAGCAGTTCCGCAAGTGAGTTATCGTAAAGGTCTTTGGCCTCAGCCACACTGCCATACGACTCGTCCTCCACGCGCAGCTCCTTGCCCTTTACAAAACCGATCTTGCTGAACTTCACAGGATATTTTTTCAGCTCGTCCACCAAACGTATCTCGTCTTCTTTCTTAATACTTACGATCACGCGGCTTTGGCCTTCGCCAAACAGCCAGGCATCGAGGCGCAGGTTCTTATCGCAGTTCACTTCAAAGCCAAGGCCCTGGGGCAATGATGATTCTGCCAGCGCGATGAACAAACCTCCGTCAGAAACATCGTGCGCTGACTGTACGATCTTCTCGCGGATCACTCCTTTTACTGCCTCCTGGATATTGTATTCTTCATCAAGATTGAAATAAGGAGCAGGGCTATTCTTGATCTTATGGTGTGAATAGAGGTATTCAGAAGAAGAGATATCATTTCTCGCTTCGCCGATCATGTAAATAATATCGCCGTCGTTCTTGAAGTCGAGGGTCATGCGGTTGTCCTTGTCCTTTAATACCCCCAGCATGCCGATGGTGGGCGTTGGGAACACGGGGCCTTCATAGGAACTTTGGTTATAGAAGCTCACGTTACCGCCGGTAACAGGTGTTTTAAATTTAGTGCAGGCGGCACCCATGCCTTTAATGGAACCAACAAATTGCCAATACACTTCAGGGTTATAAGGGTTACCGAAGTTCAAACAGTTGGTAACAGCGCTGGGCTCGCCACCACTGCAAACAATATTACGTGCTGATTCAGAAACCGCGATCGCGCAGCCGGTCTCGGGATCGGCATTCACATAACGCGCGTTGCAATCCACTTTGAGAGCGATGGCCTTGTTAGTGCCTTTGATATTCACAATGGCCGCGTCGCTTGGTGAATTGGTGCTCATGTTCACCGTTCCCACCATTGAATCGTATTGGTTATACACCCAGCGTTTAGAGCAAATGTTGGGATGAGAGAGCAGCATCTTCGCAACAGCTTTCAGGTCCTTGGGCTCTTCTACATTCTCTATCTTGAACTTTTTTGATTCAGCGAAATAAGCGGGCTCTTTGTATTCCCTCTTGTAAATAGGAGCACCGCCGCCCAGCACCAGCGATCCCGCAGGCACATCGGCCACCAGTTCGCCATGCATGTAATACAACAGGCGGTCGCCTTCGGTCACTTCACCGATCTGAACACAATTCAGGTCCCACTTTTCAAATATCTCGTTGATGCTTTTCTCTTTTCCTTTCTTCACCACCACCAGCATGCGCTCCTGCGATTCGGAGAGCAATATCTCCCAGGGGGTCATATTATCCTGGCGGGTGGGAACTTTGTCGAGCCAAATGTTCATACCATGCTCGCCTTTGGCGCTCATCTCGGAAGTAGAACAAGTAATGCCCGCGGCACCCATATCCTGCATACCCACCACAAATCCTGTCTTGATCACTTCGAGGGAAGCTTCCAGCAAAAGTTTTTCCTGGAAAGGATCGCCCACTTGTACAGCAGGAAGGTCTTTGGCAGAATCCTCAGTAATATCTTTAGAAGCGAATGCCGCTCCGTGTATACCATCTTTACCCGTAGAAGAACCCACAATAAAAACGGGGTTGCCTTTTCCATAAGAGATCGCGGAAGCGGTCTCGCCGGCTTTCACGATGCCCGCGCTCATGGCATTCACCAGGGGATTAACGTTGTAACATTCATCAAAGAACACTTCGCCGCCAACGGTAGGTATTCCAAAAGCGTTGCCGTAATCACCAATGCCTTTCACCACGCC
>JANWJV010000152.1 GCA_025451785.1 Bacteroidia bacterium
AAATGAAGAATGTCCTGATCGTTACGTACTGGAGCTTCAACGACCCGCTGATACAAACGTATACGCTCCCCTATGTGCGTATCATCCGGAAGAACCTTCCTCCCGGCAGTAAGATATTCCTCTTCACACTTCGGCAGCAAGCCTATGCTTTGTCGCAGGAAGAATACAGGCGTAGAAGGGCGGAGCTTGAAAAAGAAAATATATTCCTTATCCGCGCCAATTATATTCCTTTTGGCATCCGCGCCATCCTGAACGCGGTGAAATATATTTTCATGCTGTGGAGGATCTGCAAGCGCGAGAAAATAAATTACATACATGCCTGGTGTACTCCTGGGGGCGCGGTGGGCTACTTGCTTAGTAAAGCGACAGGAATACCGCTGGTGGTGGACAGTTACGAGCCGCATGCGGAACCCATGATAGAAGGAGGAACCTGGAAAAAGACAGGCCTTGCCTTCCGCATACTTTTTCACTATGAGAAAAAACAAGCTCAGCGGGCGGTGGCGGTCATCGGTCTTACGGAAGGTATGAAGGACTATGCCAAGCTGAAATTCGGTGTGCGCTTGCAGAACTATTTCGTGAAACCGGCATGTGTCGATTTCAATGCCTTCGACTATCGCATTCCTGCCGATGAAAAGTTAAGGGAAGAATTAGGGCTGAAGGATAAGATCGTTTGTGTTTATGCCGGCAAGCTAAGTGGTATTTACCTGCACCAGGAAGTGTTCGATCTCTTTAAAGCGGCGCATGACCATTGGGGCGATCGCTTCAGGGTCTTGTTCCTTACCAAGGAGCCCGAAGCCAACATTCAAAAGCTCGCTGCCAAAAGCGGCCTGCCGGGGCATGTGATCGTATCGCGTTTCATTGATCATAAAGAGATAAGCCGTTACCTGCGCCTGGGCAGCTTCGGACTCAACCCTGTAAAGCCGATGCCCTCACGAAGGCATTGCACCTCCATTAAGGACGGCGAATACTGGGCCATGGGACTCCCGGTGATCATTACCCCGGGTATCTCCGATGATTCGGACATTATTGAGCGCAACGGGATAGGGGCCATAATGTACGAGCTGAACTATGAGGGTTATTTGCGTTGCGTTAAGACCATGGATGAACTTTTGAAAACAAGAAGCAGGGATGAGCTTGCCGTGAAGATCTCTGACATCGGAAAAAAATACCGTAGTTTTGATAATGCCGAACGTATCTATGAAAGGATCTATAAGCAATGAGCAGCCTTAAGAAAATACTTGTTACAGGCGGAGCGGGATACATCGGTTCCCATACCATTGTTGAGCTATTGATGTCGCGTCCTGGCTGTGAGGTGATCTCCATCGATAATTTCTCTAATCCTAATACGCTGCGCGACATGATGCAGCGCGTCAAGGCGGTAACGGGCCGTGAGGTAAAGAATTATGCCATTGACATCTGCGACATGAAAGAGCTGCGTGGCGTTTTCGAGGCCAATCCGGGCATTGACGGCGTGATCCATTTCGCGGCGTTCAAATCAGTGCCTGAGTCGGTGGCCGATCCGCAAAAGTATTTTAATAACAACATCGGCTCCCTCGAGAACATACTCGAATGCCTGAAGCTGTACGGGGTGAAGAACTTTATCTTTTCTTCTTCCTGTTCGGTGTACGGTGATTCTAAGCTTGTGCGGGTAGATGAAGAAAGCCCTTTGGGCAAAGCCGCCTCGCCTTATGCCGAAACGAAGCAAAAGGGTGAAGAGGCGGTGAAGAAGTTCTCTGCCGCTAATCAGGGTATCGCTTCCATTTCCCTTCGTTACTTTAATCCAGTGGGAGCTTATGTTTCTGAGAAGGGTTCTATCGGCGAGTCGAGCAAGCTCACCAGTAACCTGGTTCCGATCATTGTAAGTGTAGCGGCCGGGCGCAGAAAAGAATTGGTGGTGTACGGCACCGATTACGACACTACCGACGGCACCTGTATCCGCGACTATATCCATGTGTCTGACATCGCTTCGGCGCATGTGGCGGCGCTTGAATATCTTGCCGCTGGGAAGGCTTTTTCTAACTATTCGGTGATCAATCTTGGTACAGGCAATGGAGTTTCTGTGCTTGAGGCGATCGCGGCCTTCGAAAAGGCGACAGGCCAAAAGCTTAACTATTCAATGGGCCCGCGAAGGGACGGAGATGTTCCGGCGGTGTACTCTGTTAATCGTAAGGCAGTAGAACTGCTGGGATGGAATCCTAAGCACTCGCTTGAGGATATGATGAGGACGGCCTGGACCTGGGAGCAGAGTTCCTCATAGAGAACTTCCGCTGGTTGATGGGATTGCTCACAAAGTAGTTCATGATAAAGAGCCCGCACATAAAAAAGGAGAGGTAGGGGATCTTGAATCGAACGAGCGCGCCGAAATTGGATGTGCTCAACCCAACCGAGAAAGCCAGCAGCACCGAATAAGAGAGCGAAAAAAGCAGCAGCGGATTGTTGAAGATGATCTTGAGCAATTGCTTAAATCGCATTCGCAGCAAGAGGTAAATGCTTACCAGTAAGATGAACGTGTTTTCAAGTGCCGACACCAGCATCACCGCGTTGTTGGCATCCCACAGAAACGGCCTGTAAATGCCGGCGACAGTAGCCACAGGGAATTTGGACAGGACACCTGCCACCGAAGGGTCGATGTCGCCGATGTCGAAGGAGTTACCCTGGTAATAATCCTGCTTCAGGTCGTTTTGTGTTACCACCGCCGTATTGATAAGCTTGTCGAGCGAGAACTTGTCGAGGTAGCTGCCCAGCACGCTCATAATGCCGATGCCAAGCGTAAAGCTGGCGAGGTAGATAAGAGGTATAGAAGCGTATTTCCACGCGCGGCTCTGGATCTTTGAGATGCGTACGAAGAAGATCCAGGAGATGGCGCCGGGGATGAGCGCCATAAAAATATAAGGTTTGATAGCGATGATAAGTCCCGAGCAGAACAAGGCGAGCAGGCTGTATGCTGTTCTTTTCTGCTTGGCAACAAAGATCTTATGTATACAACAAACCAGCCAGCAGGTGGAGGTAAGCGTGATGGTATCTTTTAATATTCCGGAGCCCCAGAATACCACGGAAGGAAGAAAGAGAATGGCGAGGGCGAACTGGAAGCTTAGCTTAGGATAGTAGGAACAGAACAGGCGATAAACTTGCCAGATGCCAGAATAGGATATCCAGGCGAGAAGGATGGTGCCGATGAGATAACTGTTAAACGATACGATAAGGATAGGAGTGATAAGGCGGATCACGAAAAAGGTTTTCGAATCGAAGTAGAGATAGCCCAGGGGGTAGCCTGTTTGGGTATCGAAGAGCATAAGGTTCTCCCTTGTATTGCTTCCAAAGAGCACCGTAAAGAATTCGGAGGGCCGTTCGAAGAACAGGTTCGACATAGCGCAGCCGCTCTGGTAGTACATGATGGTATCGCCGCCTTTGTAATAATAAACGTAAATAAGACAGAGACCAATGCCGCCCGCCAGCTTCGCGTAAAGTCCCCACATATAGTATTTATACTCTGGGTGCCGGGCGATATGTTTGTTGCGCGTTCGGGCAGCCAGCATGAAAATGATGAGCAGGTAAATGGGTACTGTGATCCATTCCCAGATCTCGATAGCATAATAACCGAAGTACTCGTTATAGAGCATGCAGCAAAAACAATAGAATTATAAAGATAACAATTAGCGGTGGTGATAGGATTCGTTCCGCAAGATGGTCATGGCCCTGTACAACTGTTCGGCAAAGATGAGCCGTACCAATTGGTGGGGAAAGGTCATTTTGGAAAGGGAGAGCTTTGCGTTGGCGCGTTTGTAAACTTCCTCAGAAAAACCATGGGCGCCACCGGTTGCGAATAACAGGTGTTTTGTGCTGCGGTTCATTTGCTGCTGCATGAAGGAGGCAAACCCAACGGAATCGTATTCCTTCCCTTTTTCATCAAGAAGAACGAGAACATCCGAAGGCTTCAGGAGCTTCAGTAGCGCTTCTCCCTCTTTTTCCTTTTGCTTCAAAGGCTCAGTGACCTTAGCGGCAGGAAGTTCGGTAAGCTGATAGTCGAGATAATGACGCAGCCTTCCTTCGTAAAGAGCCAGGCCGGCTTTTACGGCGGGATCTTCTGTTTTACCTATTACAACGAAGGTGGTCTTCATCGGAAACTCTCCCTGATGATCTTGCCGATCTCCTCAGCTGTTGTCTCCTGGTATTCCTTCTCATTGAAGGTAAAAACGCTTTCTTCAAGTATTTTTTCATCCAGCTTGTTCGCGAACATACTTACCCGCTCTAACTTATTGCCGGATTCGGAATTAAGGATGAGCTTGCCCTGGAGTCCGGGGTTTGGGGAGATCGCATTGTAACAAAGGCCAGGTGAAAATTTGCTGAAACCAGGTGCAATTTTCAGGGTTTCTCCATACCAAATGGCTCGTGTTCCTGTGCTGTCGGTAAGGAGTGCTTTGCGGCAGTTATATCCTTTGAGGGTGCTCAGGCTGTCCTTGTAGGAAACGAACACTTCTTTGGCTGCTTTTACCTTGCTTCGTTTTAGGCGCTCAATGTATTTCCCTCCAGCAACAACGTAAAGTTTTACAATGTCATCGCTGTTCGCATCTATCAGCGTGCGTACGCTTCCGAAAGGCGCTTCGATATCCACACGCATATGCGTTCCCTTTATATAAAGAAGAAAGCCCTCCGGGAGCCGGATCTCGCCGGGCTTAAGGTGGTAATCGAAGGTATAGTTGATCATGCCTTCAAAAGCTTTTTTGTCTTTTCCGCCTGCTGATAACAGGAGAAGCGCGAGGGAAGCGAGCAGGAGAGATTTTTTCATAGAAAAGAATGTAAGACAATATTAATCAAATAATCAATAATTTTGAAGAGTAGAAATGAACGGAGACTATCTCAACGAACTGAACGAGCCGCAGCGGCAGGCGGTGGAATGCACCGAAGGCCCTGTGATGATCATCGCGGGTGCCGGCTCGGGCAAAACACGCGTGCTTACCTATCGCATCGCGCACCTGATGCGAAAAGGCGTTGATCCCTTCAATATCCTCGCCCTCACCTTTACCAATAAGGCGGCACGCTCTATGAAAGAGCGGATCGCGAGTATTGTGGGTGAATCAGAGGCTCGTAGTCTCTGGATGGGCACCTTTCACTCGGTGTTTGCCCGCATACTCCGCTACGAAGCCGGGAAGCTGGGCTACCCCAGTAACTTCACCATTTACGATACCGATGATTCGAAGAACCTGATAAAGGATATCCTGAAGCAGCAAGGCCTCGACGAGAAAATATACAAGCCATCGCTCGTGCTCAATCGCATTTCGGCCGCCAAGAACATGCTTATCTCATCGAGATCGTATAATGAGAACAGCCAGATCACCGATGAGGACAAGCAGTCGGCAAAGCCTAAGCTGGGCGAGATCTACGGCATTTATACCAAGCGCTGCTTCAAGGCAGGTGCCATGGATTTTGATGACTTGCTGTTCAAGACGAATATCCTGCTTCGCGATTTTCCGGAGGCGCTGCTGAAATACCAGGAGAAGTTCCGCTATATCCTCGTTGACGAGTACCAGGATACCAATTATTCGCAATACGTGATCGTGAAACAATTGGCGGCGCGTTTCGAGAATATTTGTGTGGTGGGTGACGACGCGCAGAGCATTTACGCCTTCCGCGGTGCCAACATCCAGAACATTCTGAACTTTGAAAAGGATTATCCTGACCTGAAGACCT
>JANWJV010000153.1 GCA_025451785.1 Bacteroidia bacterium
CGGCAAAAACACGCAGCGCGATGCCTTTCTTCTTGCCCTTCATGGTGATCATGTAATTGGCCTCTGCCGAAAGCCTGCTGTAAAGTTCCGAGTACTGGTAGTCAACCGTGGCCGACAAGGGATTGATCACGCGGCTGTTCTTAAGATTATAACTGAAGTCGGTAACCCGGGTGCTGGTCACAAAAGGAGTGTACACGTAAGGATCGAAATTGATGTCGGCGCTCACTTCATCACGCCATATGTTAATATCGCGGAAAGAGAAGCTCTGCTTCAAGGTGCTCCGTGCGCGTTTCTTTTTCAGCTCAATGTCCATGGCCTTGCTGAACTTGTTGAAGTTAAGGTCATACGGCTGCGGTCCGGTGGAATAACAAAAGCGCGAACCGCTCACGCTAAAAGTTATTTGCTGGAACAGTTTGCTGTCAGGACACCAGTTATACGCTACTCTTCCGCTGCCGGCGAGGTCGCCGGTGGAGAAGCTGTACATAGGGGCAAACTGGTACTCGAAGCGCTTTTGCGGGAACAAATTATTGTAAAAGGCAATGCCCAGCATGCTCTTATTGTAATTGTTCCAGCCGCCGATGGGTGTCCAGAAAACCTGGCTCTTGTCGGGATCATCGAGGCTGCCCATGAACTGGAAGTGAACGGGCTCTATCTTTTTGAACAAACCCCTGGGCCGCATACGGTTATTGTTGCGGTTGATCTCCGGCATGTTCTCGTTGGCGTCGATCTTAAAATAATCTACTTCCGAAGGAGGGAAGCCCAATAACTGTTTGCCTTCAAAGCCATCGTAAAAAATAACGCCTGCCAGTTGTCCGTTCTTCACCGCGCAAAGCTGTACAGGGCCTTTCACCTCGCCGGTGTTTCGTACGCCTACATCCCAGGAGCCGTCATCGCGCTTCTTCACCGAGGTAATGCGGTAGTCCAGCTTCTTGCTGGTATTCATCATATCGTTAAAGAACCAGCTGAGGTCCTTTTCCGAAACTTCTTCCATGATCTTACGCAGATCATTGGGCTGTGGATGTTTGAACTTCCATTCATCAAAGTAACGCTGCATGGCGGCGTCCATCTTCTTCTCGCCGATGTAGGCCATGAGGTAATCGAACACGAGCGCTGTCTTTGAATAAACAATGCCCGCGTAATTGAGCTCGGTATATTCTTCGGCCGGGCCTTCAATAGGCTGGTCCTGGTTCTTTTTCGCGCCCAGCAAATAGCCCAGTTCATATTGTGCCTTGTGCTTGTAACGGCCAAGGCCAAAATAGTCCACCGTGCGGTTGCCGAACAAGGAGGCGTTCGGGTATTTTGTTTCGATGTAACGGTTCTCGTTAAAGGAGTTAAGCCCTTCGTCCATCCAGGGATGCTGGCGTTCGTTGGAGCCCAACATGCCGTAGAACCAGTTATGACCTACTTCGTGCATGATCACGGTCTCCAGCGTAAAGCCATCGTTCACATCGCCGATCACGGTAATGTTCGGGTATTCCATTCCGCCGCCCGCGCTTATGGTGCCGTCAACAGCCGTGGCGTGGTTATAAGGATAGTCGCCGTTCCAGAGAGAGTAATAATAAAGCGCGTCGTTCACATAAGGGAGGGAACGTTTCCAAAGGTCGGCGTTCTTGTTGGTGAACATCACCCAGGTATTTACTTTTCGCTTGGTATGAGGCGTTTCCATTTCGCCCTTTAATACATGGTAACGCTTATCGCAAAACCAGGCAAAGTCATGCACCTTAGTTTGAAAGAAGCGCAGGGTCTTGCTCTCAGGGTCAGAAGCGGGAAAGAACATGTCTTCCTGGTCGAATGAGTTCATCGCTTCCGTCTCCTTCACTTTGTTCATGAGCCATTCCTGTTCTTTTTCACCGCCCACCATATCGCCGGTAGCGCCCAGCACGTAGTTCTTCGGGAGCGTTATGGAAACATTAAAGGAACCGAACTCCGAATAGAATTCGCCCTGGCTCAGGTAAGGCATTTGGTTCCATCCCTTGCGATCGTACACCGCGGGCTTGGGATACCATTGAGTGATCTGGTACGATTGCCCGATATGTCCTAGCCTCGATATCTTGCCCGAAGGGATCTTTACATGGAAGGGAGTAGTGATAACGATCTTGTCGCCGCTGCGCAAAGGCTCATTGAGGATGAGCTTGCAAATGTCTTTGTACTTGGTGTCGTACTCCCATACCACCGCCTTTCCGTTCACCTTGAAGTCGAGCTTGTCGATAAACCCTTTCTCTTCCTCCGTGGCGTAGTACATTTTATTATCGCCGCTTTCGAGCATGTGTTTGCAAAGCCTGGTGGAACGCCCGCTGTATCCATTGGGCCAGAGGTGCATGTAGATGAACGTGAGCTGGTCGGGGGAGTTATTGATGTATTCGATGCTCTCTTCCGCGTTGAGCTCATGCTTCACATCATCGAGGCTTACGCTGATGGTATAGTTCACTTCCTGCTGAAAATAGGTTTGCGCCTTAAGCGCGAAAGGAAGAAGCAATAAAAGGAGCAGCGAAGTTTTTTTCATGAATGAGCTTAGTGAAGTATCTCGGCCAGTTTCTTTTCAAGGTCTTCGCCCCGCAGGTTCCTGGCGAGGATAATGCCGTTCTTGTCCAACAGGTAATTGGTGGGAATGGATTGGAACTTATACAAGGGAACGGCAGCGCAGCCCCATTGCCTCAGGTCGCTTATCTGCGGCCAGTTCAATTGATCCTTTGCGATGGCCTTCACCCAGTCTTCCTTGGTCTTATCCAATGAAACACCGAGGATCTCAAAGCCTTTGCTCTTGTATTTCTTATAAGCCTTTACCACGTTAGGGTTCTCTGCCCTGCAAGGCCCGCACCAGGAAGCCCAGAAGTCGATCAATACCGTTTTGCCTTTCAGCGAGGAAAGCGAAAAGGGTTTGTCTTCAGGGGTGTTCATGGTAAGCTCGGGAGCGGGGGAACCAATGGGAAGTCCTTTAACGGCTTCGAGGTTTTGATGGTACAATTGAACGTAAGAGGAGCCGGGATATTGTTTGATCATGGCCGCGTCCAGCTTCTCGAAATAAGGGAAGAACTCATTCGGGTCCAGTTCCTGTACCGCTGCTAAAGAAGCGAAGGAGGTAGGATTCTTATCGAGGAAGGCAAGGATATAACGGTTATGCTGTTGCACCAGGGTATCAAAAGGACCTTCAATGGCTTTGCTCATAGAATCCATGCGTGTAGAATCCATCTTACCCATCGAGTTGATGAAGACATTGAACACGCTGCGCAGTGAATCTCTTCTGCGGTAGCTGGCCTTTGAATCTTCGGTGAATTGCGCCAGCAGTTCCGAGTCAGGAGATCCTTTAATGCGGAATGAATTGCCAAGGTCGGCGGCATTGCCTTCGAGGCTTACATGTTCGTTGGTGTCGAGGATAAGCGTAGCGAAATTATTTTCGCTGATACGCACACGGTAAAAACCTTTCTCGGTGATCTTAACATCGAAAGAGAACTCTCCGTTTTCATCCAGCGTGCAAGTGTCGATGGGGGCCATGCCCTGCGCGCTCATCTGTTCGAGGAACACCGTAGCGCCGTTAGGGTTAATGAGTTTGCCTTTGAGCAGGGGCTCAACGTTTGTTTGTTGTTCTCCACCACAGGAGAAACAAAGGACTGCGATAACAGGTACCAGGTTTTTAACTTTCATCCAGCATCTTTTTTAATAGTTCGTTGGCGATCTTGGGATCGGCCTTTCCTTTGGAAAGCTTCATTACTTCGCCCATGAACAAACCCACGAGGCTTACCTTTCCGTTCTTGTATTCAGTTACTTTTTCAGGATACTTGGCGATGGCTTGTTTCACCAGGTCGTTCAGCATTCCGGCGTCGCTTTCCTGCACCCAGTTGTTCTCCTCGGCTATCTTCGCCGCTCCTTTGCCGGGCTCTGCAAGCATCTTGGGGAATATCTTTTGTATGGCGATGGTATGACTTACTTTTCCGGTATCGATAAAATTGATCAAGCCTGCCAGCTCTTTCGCTTTTACAGGGAAGCCGGAGATGTGAAGCGCGTTGTCGTTCAGGTACGCTTTCACCTGCACGGTAAGCCAGTTGGAGGCCGACTTATAGTTCTTTGTATGCGCGATCACTTCTTCAAAGTACAGCGCTATCTCTTTACTATCGGTGATCACACCGGCATCGTATTCCGAAAGGCCCAGCTCCTTAGTATACTTCATCACCAGTTCCTGGGGCAGGGGAGGGAGCGTTGCTTTTACTTCTTCAATGTATTTTTTTGAAACGATGACCGGCTGCAGGTCAGGCTCAGGGAAATAACGATAGTCGTTCGCCATTTCCTTACTGCGCATCACAAAGGTGGTTCCGTTCGTAGCATCAAAGCTGCGCGTGTCCTGCGTAAGTTCTTCGCCGCGCTCCACCGCTTCGGCCTGGCGCTTTACTTCAAACTCAATGGCGCGCTGTACATTGCGGATGGAGTTCATGTTCTTTACTTCTGTTCTCCTTCCAAACTCCTTGCTTCCTTTAATGCGTACCGAGATGTTTGCATCGCAGCGTAAACTGCCTTCTTCCATATTGCCGTCGCAAATATCGAGGTAACGAACAAGCCTGCGTACTTCGGTAAGATAACGGTAGGCTTCTTCGCCGCTGCGCAGATCGGGCGCGCTCACGATCTCGATCAATGCAACACCGGCACGGTTCAGGTCAACAAGGGTGTCAACAGGGTCCTGGTCGTGAATGCTCTTGCCGGCATCTTCTTCCATGTGAATGCGGATCAGACCAATGTCCTTATCGCTGCCGTCGGTATTCTTGATGCGTATAAAACCTCCGTTACAAATGGGAGTTTTGTCCTGTGTTATCTGGTATCCTTTGGGAAGGTCGGCGTAGAAATAGTTCTTGCGCGCGTATTCGTTCCGTTCGCGTATCTCGCTCTTACAAGCCAGGCCGAGCTTTACGGCATATTCGATCACCTTTTTATTGCTGCGTGGAAGTGTGCCGGGATGGCCCAACGAAATAACGCTCACATGAGTGTTAGGAAGGCCGCCATATTCGGTAGTGTCCGAAGAGTAGGCCTTGCTTTTTGTAAGCAATTGTGCATGCACTTCGAGGCCGATAACCGCCTCGTATTTCTCATGGATGGAACTCATCTCGAAAAAGATGAGCAAAACTACGAATTACTTAGGAACAGACCCCCATTAACCATTAACCCTTATCCATTAACCCTTCATTGGGTACCCCTTGTTGATCCAGTCCTGGTCGAGGTCGTTGGGAAGGTACAATACCTTGCAGTTGCTGAAGCCAAGCTCTTTTATTGTGTTGAAAGCCTTGGGCATATTAGGACAATGGTCGAGCTTGCAGCAACCGCAGTAGATGACCAGCGATGTATTTTTTGGCAATCCGGCCAGGTGTTTCTTCAGCTTGTCCATGTAGGTTCCTTCCTGCACGGGCCCGATATTAATAGCGCCTTTGATGTCGGAGGAAGTACCCAGGTTGAGGATCATTGGTTGGGGGCTCTTTGGATCGGCAAGCACGGTAGCAAGATCCGCGGGCATCACCAGTTCAGGGGCTGTCCATGGGAAGTTCGCGTTCTGTGCTTTGGCAGGGTTGCTTAGCAGGAAGATAAATAAGGATAGAAAGAGTGGGAGGGGGTAGCGTTTTTTCATGGGGCTAAGGGTTTGACAATTATTCATCTTCCTGCCGCAAAATTGATGCCATTAGGCGAACCATCATTCAGAAAGGTAAACTTGGTCGTGCTTCAGCCGCCGCTTATCCCTTAAAAATAGCCTCCTGTACAATGGTATACCGGGCTGTGGATTATTTGCTAATTTTACAACCCTAAAACGTCCTATGAGCAGGTTTACGCGACTTTTGATATTGTTTTTCATGTTTGCAGGCTCATTCCTGCACGCCCAAAACAACGCCAACATCAGGGGCTTCGTTTATCAAAAGGAATCGGGCGAGCCTGCCATCTTTACGCTGGTTTATCTTAAAGGCACCACCTTTGGCGCTTCTTCTGACGTTAACGGCTATTACTCCATCACCAAAGTACCGGCCGGAACCTATACCATTATGGTTACCTCTATGGGTAACGATACCCTTCAGGAAAGCGTTACCATAAAGGCGGGCGAGATCCTTACCAAGAAGCTTTACCTTGTTAAATCGCCGGTGAAGCTTAAGACGATCGACGTTAGTGCTGAGCAGCAGGAAAAACAAACCGAGATACAGGTTTCAGTAAATAAAATTACTCCCAAAGAGATAAAGCAGCTTCCCACAGTTGGTGGTGAGCCTGATCTCGCACAATATTTACAAGTATTACCCGGCGTTATCTTCACCGGCGACCAGGGCGGACAGCTTTATATCCGCGGCGGTTCTCCCGTACAGAACAAAGTGCTGCTCGACGGCATGATCATTTATAACCCTTTTCACTCTATTGGTTTGTTCTCAGTATTCGATGCCGATATTATGCGTAACGCCGACGTTTATACCGGTGGTTTCAACGCGCAGTATGGCGGGCGTATCTCTTCTATTATGGACATCACCACCCGCGATGGTAACAAACAACGCGTCAGCGGTAAGGTGCAGGCAAGTACGTTCGGTGCGAAAACGCTTCTTGAAGGCCCGCTCCTTAAAGGCGATCCCGATAAACCCGAGAAGGCAAGTGCTTCTTATATCTTCTCTGCAAAGACATCTTATCTTCCCACTACTTCAAAGTTTCTTTACACGTACGTTGATACGGCAGGACTTCCTTTTGCCTTCACCGACTTTTACGGCAAGGTATCGCTCAACTCATCGAACGGCAGTAAGCTGAACGTGTTCGGTTTCGATTTCAGCGACAATGTGAAATACACCGATGTGGCCACCGTAGGCTGGAAGTCGAACGGTTTTGGAAGTAACTTTGTATTGGTTCCCAACAACTCACCGGTACTGGTAGAAGGCAATTTCGCGTATTCAAAGTACTCCATCAGCATAGCCGAAGAAGCTGCCAGTGCCCGCAACAGCGATATCAATGGTTTTAATATGGGACTTCACTTCACTTATTTCCTTGGCAAGAACGATTTCTGCTACGGGCTCGAAGTGCTTGGCTTCAAAACTAATTTCGACTTCCATAACATTGTAGACAGGCAAGTGGCGCAAGTGGAGAACACTACAGAGATCGCCGCTTATCTCAAATACAAGATCATTACCAAGAACAAGAAATTCCTCATCGAGCCTGGCTTCCGTGCTCCTTATTACGCGTCGCTCAACAACTTTTCACCTGAGCCCCGCATCGGCATGAAGGTGAACGCTACCGACCGCCTGCGCTTTAAACTGGCCGCTGGATTGTATTCACAAAATCTCATGAGCGCCACTTCCGACCGCGATGTGGTGAACCTGTTCTACGGATTCCTCTCAGGCTCCAACAACTTGCAGGACGAATTCACCGAGCGCGATGGCTCCACCCGTGAGATAAAACATAACCTGCAAAAGGCCAACCACATCATTATCGGCACCGAGTTCGATTTCATCAAGAGCATCAGTATTAACCTGGAAGTGTATCGCAAGAACTTTACACAGCTTACCAATATGAACCGTAACAAGCTGTATGACGATATTCCTGAATACGCTACGGTTCCCGACGCGCTTAAGAAAGACTTTATTGTGGAGACCGGCTACGCGCAGGGTGTTGACGTTTCAGTGAAGTGTGATTACAAACGTTTTTATTTCTGGGCAGTGTATTCGCTCGGCTTTGTGAAACGCTGGGATGGCTATATCGAATACCGTCCGCACTTCGATCGTCGTCATAACGTTAACCTCGTGGGTTCTTATACGTTCGGCAAGGGTCTTAACTGGGAGATAGACGCCCGCTGGAACTTCGGTTCGGGTTTCCCTTTCACTCCCACACAAGGTTTTTACGAGAAGCAGGATTTCCAGGGCGGCATCAATACCAATTATATCAACAACAACGGGTACCTGGGCATCCTTTACGGAGATCTTAACTCACAACAATTGCCATATTATCATCGCCTCGATATCAATATCAAGCGTAAGTTCGAGATGTTCAAGAACGGCTTGCTGGAAGTTAGCGCCGGAGCGAGCAACTGCTATAACAGGGAGAACATTTTCTACTTCAACCGTGTCACCTATTCAAGGGTGAACCAATTGCCGATCATGCCTTCGGTGAATATGAGCCTGACATTTTAGGTCACTTGTAGATCTCCGCGGCGATCAGGGAAATTCCAAACACCACTTCTTTATAATATTCCTTCTTCAGGTCGAGCGGCTTGCGGTGGATGTTGGGTTTTTCGAGATAGCTGTTGAAGTTGAGGATGGGCATTTCCATGAAAGGCACGAGCAGGTATTTCTCCAGCTTTATCACATAGCCCAGTTCGTAGTTAAGCCTTATGTTAGGAATATAAGCCCTGTCGTTAAAGTAATTGCGTTCGTACCCCGCGTTGTTGTATAGTGTAGTTCCGCTGGAATACATTGTATAGCCATCGAAGCTTTTCTTTTCCTGTTTATAAAGGATAAAGCCGGCGCTTGCCGAAAGGCTGTTGAGGATGGTACGGTTCCTTATGCCGAAGCTTAACTGGTGCGAGATACGGGCTTCTGCCCAAATGGAATGTTCGCTGAAACGTTTCTCTCCTGATCCATGGGTGTATTTTCCGCTGATGCCCCCGCCTTCCCAGCCATCGTAATCAAAACGGCGGGTGTTCCATTTATAGCTTACACCGTAACCAATAAAGCCTGGAGTATTGTCCTTATATAAGCTGCGCAATTTTGAAAAGCCGGCATAAACACCTGAACTTGCTTTGGGGTTTACTACCATATCCCAGAAATAGTCGCTGCCCGAAATAACGGAGATGTCGTAATACTGCCCCGTAAGCGGGAACCAGTTGTCGGCCCCTGCCTTCAGCTGCCAGCCCTGGTTCTTTATAAGAGGTACCTGGGCAAGGGAGCTGATCGTCAAAAAACAGCCAAATAATAGGGTTGCGGTTCTTTTTCGCATCAAAACCTTATACTTTATCCCAATGAAAAGGTTCCCAAATCAACAATCAGCGATCAAAAATCATCAATTCTCCTTATATTCGTCCTTTGATCCACGCTATGGAATTCAATGCATTGGATGCCATCTCCCCCGTAGATGGCCGCTACCGGAACGTTACCAGAAGCCTTGCGGATTACTTCTCAGAAGCCGCCCTTATCCGCTACAGGATACAGGTGGAAGTGGAGTACTTTATCGCCCTTTGCGAATTACCCCTCCCCCAGTTGAGCGGTATTGATAAGAAACAGTTTCCCGCGCTTCGTAAGATCTACCAAAACTTCAGCGCTGCCGACGCGCAGGCGGTGAAGGACATCGAGAAGGTGACCAATCACGATGTGAAGGCAGTGGAGTATTTTATTAAAGAAAAATTTACTTCAATGGGCATTGCCGCTCAATCGGAGTTCATTCATTTTGGTCTCACCTCGCAGGACATTAATAATACCGCCGTTCCCCTTTCGATGAAAGAGGCGGCAAACAAAGTTGTTCAGCCCATGCTGGCCGAGATCATCGCGAAGTTGAGCGGCTTTGCTAAGGAATGGAAGGATGTTTCGATGCTTGCCTTCACACACGGACAACCCGCCTCGCCAACCAGGTTGGGAAAAGAGATACAGGTGTTTGTGGAAAGGCTGGAGAAGCAGAATGAAC
Organism: Bacteroidia bacterium; assembly: GCA_025451785.1. Lineage (GTDB taxonomy): Bacteria > Bacteroidota > Bacteroidia > JANWJV01 > JANWJV01 > JANWJV01. The sequence continues at coordinate 9,610 of JANWJV010000153.1, forward strand.
TTTTGAAAAGCGTACCCTATTCCGCCAAGTTCGGCGGCGCTACCGGCAATATGAACGCGCATCACGTGGCTTATCCCAAAACGGATTGGCTGAGCTTCGCGAACAAATTCGTTTCTCACCTGGGTCTTTCGCGCCAGCAATACACCACACAGATAGAGCATTACGATAACCTGGCTGCTTATTGCGATGGCATGAAACGGATCAACAGCATCCTTATTGACCTCGACCGCGACATCTGGACCTATATCTCGATGGAGTATTTCAAGCAGAAGATCAAGGCCGGCGAGATCGGTTCTTCCACCATGCCGCACAAAGTGAATCCCATCGACTTCGAAAATTCAGAAGGGAACCTGGGTGTGGCTAACGCCTTGTTCGAACATTTCGCTGCCAAGCTTCCTGTTTCCCGTCTTCAGCGCGACCTTACCGATTCTACGGTGCTGAGGAACATCGGTGTTCCCATCGCGCATACCATCATTGCCTATAAGTCGCTGCTGAAAGGCCTCGACAAACTGATCCTTAATAAAGAAGCGCTCGAGCGCGACCTGGATAATAACTGGGCGGTGGTAGGCGAAGCCATTCAAACCATCCTTCGCCGCGAGGGGTATCCCAAGCCTTACGAAGCGCTGAAGGAACTTACCCGTTTGAACTCGCACGTTACGAAGGAGAGCATCATGAAGTTCATTGATGGCCTCAACGTGAAAGAAGAGGTGAAGGCCGAGTTGAAGAAGATCACACCCTCCAATTATACTGGAATTTAATACTCATTACCCAATACCCACTACTCAATACTCATGAAAGTCAGTGGTTTCACCATCGTTCGCAACGCCATTCAATTTGATTATCCCGTAACGGAAGCCATCCGTTCCATTCTCCCTCTTTGTGATGAAGTTATTGTTGCCGTAGGAAAGTCGAACGACGATACCCTCGCGCTCATTCGCTCTATCAATTCTCCCAAGATAAAGATCATTGAAACCGTGTGGGACGACAGTCTGCGCGAAGGCGGCAAGGTGCTGGCCGACGAGAGCAATAAAGCGTTTGACGCCATTGCCAACGACAGTGACTGGGCCTTTTATATCCAGGGCGATGAAGTGATCCACGAGAAGCATCACCCCGCTATAAAAGAGGCGATGCAAAAGTGGAAGAGCGATAAAGAGGTGGAAGGCCTGCTCTTTGGATACACACACTTTTATGGTTCGTATGATTTTGTGGGTGATTCAAGGCGCTGGTACCGGGCGGAGATAAGGATCGTTCGCAATGA
>JANWJV010000154.1 GCA_025451785.1 Bacteroidia bacterium
TCGGTTCCTGCACCAACTCCTCGTACGAAGACATCGCACGGGCGGTATCCATCGCCCAGCAAGCGATCGATAAAAAGCTCAAGACCAAATCGCAGTTCACCATTACTCCCGGTTCAGAGCAGGTGCGATATACCATTGACCGCGACGGCTTCATCGGCATCTTTAACAAGATAGGCGCAAGTGTATTCGCCAATGCCTGCGGCCCCTGTATCGGTATGTGGGACAGGGACGGCGCCGCTGAGGGAAAGAAGAACACCATCGTTCATTCCTTCAATCGTAACTTCTCGAAGCGTGCCGACGGCAACCCGAACACGCATGCTTTTGTTGCTTCACCCGAACTGGTAACGGCCCTGGCCATTGCCGGCGACCTTACCTTTAACCCCCTTACCGATTCGCTTATTAACGAAGAAGGTAAGAGCGTGAAACTTGATCCGCCCAGCGGCGATGAACTTCCGAAGAAAGGCTTCGACGTGAAAGATGCCGGCTACCAGGAACCTGCCAAGGACGGCAGCGGCGTGGAAGTACTGGTGTCACCCACTTCTGACCGCCTTCAATTGCTCGATCCCTTCCCCGCATGGGAAGGCACCGACCTGAAAGGACTGAAGCTCCTCATCAAGGCTAAAGGAAAATGTACCACCGACCATATTTCGATGGCAGGACCCTGGCTGAAATACAGGGGACACCTCGATAACATCTCTAACAACATGCTGATCGGCGCCTTGAACTTCTATAATGAGAAGACCGACAACGTGAAGAACCAGTTGAGCAATACATATGACAGCGTTCCGAAAGTGCAGCGTGCTTACAAAGCTGCCGGCCTCGGCTCCATCGTTATAGGCGATGAGAACTACGGTGAAGGCAGCTCACGCGAACATGCCGCCATGGAACCCCGCCACCTGGGCGTAAGGGCTGTGATGGTAAAATCGTTCGCGAGGATCCACGAAACCAACCTGAAGAAGCAAGGTATGCTGGGACTTACCTTTGCCAACAAGGAAGATTACGACAAGATACAGGAAGACGATACCATCGATATCCTTGGCCTCGACACGTTCAGGCCGGGAGAACCCTTACAGATCGTACTGCATCATAACACCGGAGGGCATGAGATCATCAAGGCCAACCATTCGTACAACCAGCAGCAGATCGAATGGTTCAAGGCAGGAGGCGCGTTGAACATCATAAGGGCGGGAGTAAAGGCATAAGGAAGAAAAACACAAGCTGTGCGCCTGAGCTTTCCCAAACAACTGTTCCTGCTATTATTCCTTTGTGTACAAGGGGTCAGCTTTGCGCAGCAGGATACCAACTATTACCGCAAGTACACCAACCGGCTTTGCGTTTCCATTTACCAATCCATCGCGCGCACCTACAATTTCGACATCGCGCAGCTGATGGACCATACGGTAAAAAAGGACTCATCGAGAATAAACTACAATGCCGATGCCAACCTGGTGACAGGACTGGAATTCACGTATGATAAGTTCTCCGTTTCTTTCGGCTACCGCTCCACTCCACCGAAGACCAGGTCGTTAACGGGAAACACAGCGCACAGCAATTACGCTGTTGCTATCGGAGGCAACAAGTTCTTTTTTCACGGCAGCTTTATGAAGTACATTGGTTTTTATGACCTGAACACTGCCAAGAACGATACCTCCTATCGCGCCGGCGAACCCTATTACCAAAACCCCGGCATGTCAACCACCGCTTACCGTTTAAAATACCTGCGGTTTTCCAATTCCGACCGCTTCTCCTATAAGTCGGGCTATGCCGGCAATTACCGGCAGCTGAAGTCCTGCGCGGGATGGGTGGTGGTAAGCAACCTGTATTATCAGAAGATGCATACCGACTCCAGCTTCATCCCCGATCAGCTGCTAAGCAGTTACGGCACTTACGCCGACTGGAACGGGCTGAATGTGTTCGGCCTTTCTGCCGGTGGAGGCGGTTCGGGTAACCTGGTCATTGGGAAACGCTTCTTCTTTAACCTCACCTTTGTAATGGGTTTCGAATCGCAATGGCGTACCTACGGCCACCTTTCGGGCGAAACAGGAAAACGCAATTACATCAGTATTTCGGGCGATGCCCGCGCCGCCTTTGGCTTCAATAGCAAGAATTTCTTCCTCACGATCAGCTCCATGAACGACTTCAGCTTTTACAACAGCGGCCAGGTGGAGGTCAAATCACGTTTCCTTTCGGGCTATTTTACCTTGGGTTACCGCTTCAAAATGAAGAACCCGAAGATCTACCAGAAGTTCCAGGAAACGAAGGTGTATAAGATGCTCTAACTCTCCCCCAGCCCCCTCTCTACAAAGTAGAGAGGGGGTGCCCAAAGGGCGGGGGTGAGTCTTTGTCCTTTCAAAAAATTCACGTAGGTTTGTTTCCCTTTAATCCGCATGGAGAATTTCATTGTTTCGGCACGAAAATACAGGCCTTCCACCTTTGATACGGTGGTAGGGCAAGCGCCTATTACCAATACCCTTAAGAACGCCATCAAAAGCCATCACCTGGCCCAGGCCTTTTTGTTCTGTGGTCCCCGTGGTGTAGGTAAAACCACCTGCGCGAGGATCCTGGCCAAGACGATCAACTGCTTTAACATTACCGCTGCTACCGAAGCCTGCGATACCTGCGAATCATGCAAGTCGTTCAATGAAGGACATTCATTGAACGTGTATGAGCTCGATGCCGCCTCCAATAACTCGGTGGAAGACATACGTAACCTGGTGGATCAGGTGCGTTTCGCTCCCCAGCTTGGTACTCACAAAGTGTATATCATCGACGAGGTGCACATGCTCAGCCAGGCAGCATTCAACGCTTTCCTGAAAACGCTGGAAGAGCCTCCCCGTCATGCCATCTTTATCCTGGCCACTACGGAGAAGCACAAGATCATTCCTACCATCCTTTCCCGCTGCCAGATATTCGACTTCAGCCGCATACAGGTAGAAGACATCGCGAAGCACCTGGCGGTGATCGCTAAGAAGGAGAACATTACAGCAGAGCCCGACGCGCTGCACATCATCGCCCAAAAGGCCGATGGAGCGTTACGCGACGCGCTTTCCATCTTCGACCAGATGGTGAGCTTCTCAGGCAACAACATCACCTATAAAGCGGTGATCGACAACCTTAACATTCTCGACTACGATTATTATTTCAAGCTCACCACATCGGTGCTGAAAGGAAGCATTCCTGAAGCCTTGCTTTTATTTGACGAGATACTTGCCAATGGTTTCGACGGCCATCATTTTATCGGAGGACTTGGAGAACATTTCAGGAATTTATTGGTGTGCAAAGATCAAAGCACCCTACAGCTGCTTGAGGTAGGCAGCAGTATTCGCGAGCGCTACCAGCAACAGGCCAATGAAGCGCCGGTACCTTTTCTGCTTACAGGCCTCAGTATCCTAAGTAAATGCGACTCCGCTTATAAGTCGGCGCGAAACCAGCGCCTCCAGGTAGAGCTGGCCATGATGCAACTGTGCTCGGTGAACACCAGCGCAGAAAAAAAAAATGACGAGCAGTTCGAAATAAAGCCCGCAGGGCCTGTTACTGCCTCCGTTACCCCCGTTCAGCAACCTATTATCAAGAAAGAAGAAGTAAAGCAGGTGGCTCCTGTACAGAAACAACCTGTTACAAGCGAGAAGAAGACCGTGATCAAGACCGGTGCTGTGTCTATCAGCCAGTTCACAAAGCCTGAAGAAAAGAAACCTGCCAACGGGGAAGTAAAGAAAACCGAAGAGAAACTAACAGAAACCCTTAGCAATGAGTTCAGCGATGAACAATTTACAAGTGCCTGGGACTCGTATGCACAACAGGTAATGAAACAGGGAAAGATGAGCCTTGCCAATACCCTTTCGGGAAAGAAACCTGTTCTGAAAGCAGGAAATGTGATCGAGCTGATCCTGGATAACAAAGCGCAGCAGGAAATGATGGAAACAGAAAAGACGGACCTGCTTGGTTTCCTGCGCAATGAACTAAAGAACTCCTCCATTAGCCTGGTAACCATTGTTTCCAAAACCGAGAACACCGCCAAGCCTTATACACCGAGCGACCGTTATAAGCATATGGTGAAGAAGAACCCACGACTCGATGAACTGAAACAACAGTTCGACCTTGAAATAGACCTTTAACACATGATCATGAAAAAGAATGTAATGCTGCTTCTCGCAGCAACCCTGCAGGTTTCACTGCTCAGCGCACAAGACATTGACCCCGTTAAGAACGCTCCAGAGTATGCTCCCGCGCCTGAGCAGCCGAAGATCGAAAAAGCTTATTTCTATGAGAGCGCTGAGAACGATCCCCTGAAATCGAGGATCTATCACCTCGACAACGGCCTTACTGTGTATATGACGGTGTATAAGAACGCGCCGCGTATACAAACCTGTATCGCTGTGAAGGCGGGAAGCAAGAACGACCCTTCTACCTGCACAGGCCTCGCGCATTACCTGGAGCACATGCTCTTTAAAGGCACTGATATGTATGGCTCAAAGGACTGGGCAAAGGAAGAACCCTTGCTGAACAAGATCGAAGAGCTTTATGAAGTGTACCGCAAGACCACCGATGAGGCAAAGCGCAAAAAGATCTATCATAGTATCGACAGCCTTTCGGGTGTGGCTTCCAACTACAGCATCGCGAACGAATATGATAAGATGATCGCTTCGTTGGGCGGCCGCGGCAACAACGCTTATACTTCATTTGAGCAAACCGTTTACATCACCGACATTCCCAGCAATCAGTTGGAGCGCTGGCTGAGCGTGGAAGCGGAGCGCTTTCGCAAACCCGTGATGCGCATCTTCCATACCGAGCTGGAAGCGGTGTATGAAGAAAAGAACATCTCCCTCGACAGCGATGGCGACAAAGCCTGGGAAGCACTGGGCGCCGCCCTATGGCAGAAGCATACTTATGGCACTCAAACAACCATCGGCACCATTGATCACCTGAAGAACCCTTCGCTCACTGAGATCAAGAAATACATGGGCACTTATTATGTTCCCAACAACATGGCCATTTGCCTTAGCGGTGATTTCGACATGGATGCCGCCATTCGTATGATCGACGCGAAATGGGGAAGCATGAGATCGAAGCAAGTGCCCGAGTTCAAGCCCGCCGTAGAAGATGCCATTACCAAACCTGTTGTGAAAGAGGTGGTAGGCCCTGACGCGGAGAGCATCATTGTAGGTTTCCGCATGGGCGGCGCTTACACCAAAGATGCCGACATGATCACCCTTCTCAACAAGATCCTCTACAACTCCAACGCGGGCCTTATTGATCTTAATATAAACCAAAAACAAAAAGCGCTCGCCGCGGCTACTGAAACACTGATCCTGAAAGATTATTCAGCGCACCTGCTCTATGGCCAGGCCAAGGAAGGACAAAAGCTGGAAGAGGTACGTGACCTCTTGCTTGCTCAGATCGAACTGGTGAAGAAAGGCGAGTTCCCCGACTGGCTGATGATGGCGGCCGTGAACGACCTGAAGCTGGAACAGATAAAACGTTATGAGAACAACTTCTCGAGGGCAGGCGCTTTTGTGGATGCCTTTACCTATGACATGGGATGGCAATATTTTGTTGACCGCAACGCGCGCATCGCGAAGATCACCAAGAAAGAGCTGGTGGATTACGTGAAGGCCAACTTCAACAACAATTACGTGGTAGTGTACAAGCGTACCGGTGAGGACAAGAACGTGCAGAAGGTGGTAAAGCCCGAGATCACTCCCGTGAACATGAACCGCGACGATGCTTCGCCATTCCTTAAGAAAATGGAAGCGATGCCCCTTTCAGAGATCGACCCTGTATTCCTTGATTACAGCAAAGACCTTTCTGTTTCCTCTCTCAAAGGCAAATGTCCGTTACTTTATAAAGAGAACAAAGAGAACAAGACCTTCAACCTGTATTACCTGCTGGAAATGGGCAACAACAACGACAAGAAGCTTGGCGTTGCGGTGGATTATTTCCAGTTCCTCGGCACATCGAAGCTCACCCCGGAACAGGTTAAGCAGGAGTTCTATAAAATAGGCTGCACCTATGGAGTGTTTACTTCTGATGAACAGGTCTATGTGAGCCTGAGCGGGCTAAGCGAGAACTTTGACAAAGCGCTCTTGCTTTTCGAAACCCTGCTGGCCGATGTAAAACCTAACCAGGAGGCGCTTACCAACCTGGTAGAAGACATCCTGAAGCGTCGTACCGATGCCAAGCTGAGCAAGGAGACCATCCTTTACAGCGGGATGTACAATTACGGTATTTACGGTGGGAAGTCGCCTTTTACCAATATCCTTACAGAAGCCGAGTTGAAAGCATTGAAGGCGGAAGAACTTTGCGCCATGATCAAAGGACTCTTGTCCTACGAGCACAAGATCCTGTATTACGGTCCTTCGGGCCTGAAAGACATCACAACGATGCTGGAGACCAATCACAAGATGCCGGAAAAGCTGAAGCCAGTGCCAGCGCCGATGAACTTCGACCGCAGCGCCACGGGTAACAATGTTTATGTGATCGACTACGACATGAAGCAGGCCGAGATCATTATGCTGAGCAAAGCCGATGCATATGACAAGGGCCGCTCGCCGGGTGTGTACATCTTTAACCAGTACTTCGGCTCCGGAGGCTTTACCTGCCTGGTGGTGCAGGAGCTCCGCGAGAGCAAGGCCCTGGCCTACTCTACCACGGCTCGCTATACCAATCCCGATAACAAGGACAAGCCTTATTATATGTTCTCCTATATAGGCACGCAGGCCGACAAACTGCCTGAAGCCATGGCCGGCATGAAAAGCCTGCTCACGGAAATGCCTTCGTCTGACGTGTTCTTTAAGACCGCGAAGGAATCGGTACTGCAGAACCTGCGCACCGGAAGGACCACCAAGGCCGATGTGCTGTTCAATTACCTGCAGAACCAGAAGCTGGGCCTCGACTATGATATAAGGAAGGACCAGTTCGAGAAGATCAGCACCATGAGCATGGCTGATGTAAAGGCCTTCCAGGAAAAGTTTGTGAAGCCCCTTAGCTATAATGTTTTGGTGCTCGGCAAGAAGGAAAGCCTTGACTTTAAAACACTGGAAAAATACGGCAAGGTGCAGGTACTTTCGCTGAAGGATGTATTTGGGTACTAGTTCGTATTAATATTCTTTTATTTTTGCAATCTGTAAATTAAAAACAAGCTTATGCAAAAGATCAAAGTTGCCAACCCCATAGTAGAGCTCGACGGTGATGAGATGACCCGCATCATCTGGAAATTCATCAAGGACAAACTGATCCTCCAGTACCTCGACCTCGACATCAAATATTTCGACCTTGGCATTGAGTACCGCGACCAAACGAACGACCAGGTAACCATTGACGCCGCGGAAGCGATCAAGAAGTACAGCGTAGGCATTAAGTGCGCCACCATTACCCCCGACGAGGACCGAGTGAAAGAGTTCAAGCTGAAACAAATGTGGAAGTCGCCCAACGGCACTATCCGTAACATACTCGACGGTACTGTGTTCCGCGAACCGATCGTTTGTAAGAACGTCCCCCGCCTTGTTCCCAACTGGACCTCCCCTATTTGTATCGGCCGTCACGCGTTCGGCGACCAGTACCGTGCTACCGATTTCCTTACCAAAGGCAAAGGCAAATTGACCGTTACCTTTACTCCCGAAGACGGCAGCGCTCCCCAGAGCTTTGAGGTGTTCAACTTCAAAGGTGATGGTGTGGCATTGACCATGTACAATACCGACGCATCTATCCGAGGTTTCGCGCAGGCTTGCTTCAACACAGCTTTGCAGAAGAAATGGCCCCTGTACCTTTCTACCAAGAACACCATCCTCAAGAAATACGACGGCCGCTTCAAAGACATTTTCGAAGAGACCTACCAGAAAGATTTCAAAGCCAAGTTCGATGCCCTCGGCATCGTGTATGAGCACCGCCTCATCGACGATATGGTGGCTTCGGCGCTGAAATGGAATGGCAACTTTGTATGGGCCTGTAAGAACTACGACGGCGACGTACAGAGCGATACCGTAGCGCAAGGTTTCGGATCACTGGGCCTGATGACCTCTACCCTGCTTACCCCTGATGGAAAGATCATGGAAGCGGAAGCTGCTCACGGCACTGTTACCCGCCACTACCGCGACCATCAAAAAGGCAAGCCTACCTCTACCAACCCCATCGCCTCCATCTTCGCGTGGACCCGCGGACTGGAGTTCCGTGGCAAGCTCGACAACAATGCCGCCCTGATGAACTTCTGTAAAACACTGGAGCAGGTTTGTGTGGAGACGGTTGAATCAGGCAAGATGACCAAGGACCTGGCTGTTTGCATCTATGGTGCCGACACCAAGCCCGAGCATTACCTGTATACCGAAGACTTTTTATCGGCGCTCGATAAGAACCTGAAGGCGAAGCTGGGGTGACCCCCTGTATCCCCCTTGAAACAAGGGGGAGGGTGTTTGGGGCTTTGAATTGTAAAGTTTTTATTTTAACTTTACCCTCTCATGAAGATCCGCCTCTTATTAATACTGTTACTATTCACTGCCGGCCTCAGCTCCTGTACCAAGGAAGGTAAGGGCGGCAGTTCTTCTATCAGCGGTATCATAAAGCGTAACGGCGTGTATATCATTCCCAATTCGGTGGTATACATTAAGTACGGCACTACCGAATGGCCGGGCGAAGATCCCCAGTATTACGACGACAGTTATGCCACAGGCCCTGAGGCCACCTTTGAGTTCAACGAACTTAAGAAAGGGGATTACTATATCTACGCTACCGGCTTCGATGTTACGGGCGGTTTCGCCGTTAACGGAGGCATGGTGGTCAACCTCGGCAGGAAGGCCCACAAAGAGCTGGACCCGCTCATTGTAAACAACTGACCTCTGCCGCGCCTCTGACCCATGCTGCATAAAACAAGAGGCATCGTTCTTCACACCATCCCCTACAGCGATTCAACCATCATTGCAAAGATCTATACCGAACTTTTCGGCATGCGATCGTTCATGGTAAGCGGCAGCCGCCGTAAAAGCTCCAGCACCAAGATCAACGCGCTGCAGCCTCTTACGCTGGTAGAAATGGTGATCTACCACAAGCAAAAAAAAGAAATGAGCCGGGTGAAGGAGATCAAGCCCGAGCACCTTTTCAGCAGCATCCCCTACGATATTTCCAAAAGCAGCATCGCGCTGTTTCTGGATGAGATCATCTATAAATCGGTAAAGGAAGAAGAGGCCAATGCCGCCCTGTTCGAATTCCTGCACCACTCCATCCGTATCCTCGACCTGCAGACAAGCAGTGTAAATAGCTTTCATCTTATTTTCCTTGTCCAGTTCAGCAAGTACCTGGGCTTTTACCCCCAGGGAACTGCTTCGGCCTCCAGCCCTTATTTCGACCTCAGCTCCGGAAACTTTACGGCCAGGGAGCCAGGCCATGCCCATTTCCTTGACAAAGCACAAAGCCAGGCCCTCTCCGAATTGATGAACAGTAATTACGGCTCCGAATTGAATATCGGTAATACCTTAAGGCGGCAATTGCTTGAAAAACTGGTGGTATTCTATGAATTGCACATTAGCACGGTTAAGGATGTAAGCTCACACAAGATCCTGGAGGAAGTGGTCGCCTAAGCCCGTTTTTCATTTTTTGATATTATTTATTATCTTTGAAACAATTAACAGAATGTTTAACCCTTAAACCAAACGTGTATGAAAAAAATCTACATTTTTCTTTCCATTGCACTTTTTTCTTTGAATGCTTCAGCTACTACCTACACCGTTACAGTGTCAGACTTTGCTTTTGCTCCCCAGGGCTTTACTTGCCAGGTGGGCGACTCTGTAAAATGGGTATGGTCATCAGGTAACCACAACACTACCTCATCGATCGTTCCCAGCGGTGCTGCTTCATGGGCTAGCCCCATCAACAGCGGAGCTACCACTTTTGCCTACAAGGTAACAGTGGCTGGCAGCTATGGTTACAGCTGCACATTCCATTCAAACATGATCGCCGGCTTTCAGGCAACCGGAACAGGCATTCAGCAGATCAACCTCAACGTTGCTACTGTTGCTTACCCGAACCCGTTCAAAGACAAGTTCACGATCTCTTACGCCGCTAACATCGACGCGGTAACCCTCTACAACGTAGCAGGCAGAGAGATCCGCACACTGGACCTTTCTCCCGTGAGCGACAAAGTGGAAGTTGATCTTTCAACACTTGCCGCAGGCATCTATTTCTACCGCACTTCAAAAGAAGGCACCGTGGTAGAAACCAGGAGGATCATTAAGTCCAACTAAGGAAAGACCCGCTTTTAGCGATCCCCTCCCGGCCCAGCCTGGAGGGGATTTTTTTATCTTAGAACCCGTGAGGACCACCGAAAAAACGCTCATCGTACTTGCCATACTTGCCGAAGGCATGCACATGTTCCGCATGCCCAACGCGGGCTTGTTCATGGTGCTTTCATTGGGCATGCTTAGCATTTATTATCTTCTTTTCGGCTTCCTGCTTTTCAGAGAAAGAGAAACACGGACCAACAATCCGGCGCTTTCCGCGGTGGTTGGAATGGTTTGCTCACTGGCAGTGGCAGGAATATTATTCAAACTCATGTATTGGCCGGGCTCCCGGCTGCTTCTGTTCTGCGGGTTTATGTCCATCGCCATACTGGTGATGCCGTATTATGTTTACATGGTCAGGTACCGCGACAGCAACAAGGGCTTGTACAAGTATTACATGGACAACCTTCTGCGACTGATGATCACCGCTTCCATAACTTCCCTCTTAATGTTAATACCTTCTTCGGCGATCCTTAAGTTCCAGTACCGCGATGATCCCCGACAGGCTGAACTGAGGCAGCGCGTACTCGAAGATCCTGAGAACGAACAGTACAGGGAAGAACTTTGGCAATACATAGACAATAAGTACGACAACCCTGCCGACACCAGTTTCTTGAAGAATGAGCCCCCGCGTTGAACAGATCCTGAAAATGCTGGAAGCGGAGCCGCATGACTCCTTCCTCAACTATGCCCTTGCGATGGAGCATTCAAGTACCGGTGACGTTCACATGGCCGTTAAACTTATTGAAGGCGTGATCAGCCGCGACCCTGAGTACCTGGGCGCGTATCTTACCTTGGGAAACCTGTACGAAAGACAAGGAGAACCTGATAAGGCTAAAGGGGCTTACCAAAATGGGATCAGCATCGCCACAAAACAAAACAACAGGAAAGCGCTGGGAGAGCTCAACGAAGCCTTGCAGCTTCTTGCCTGATCGATCAGTTCACCACCAGTTTCAACACCTTCTTATTTCCACCCGCTTCGAGCCTTATAAAGTAGACTCCCGCACCAAGGGACTTTTGCGCGCCAAGGCTGTAGTGATGTTCGCCGGCAGGTAAATGACCTGCCTCCAGCTGTTCGATCTTCCTTCCCAACACATCCTCTACTGAAAGAGAAGTACTCATCGAGGCGTTCAGCTGCAGATCAATGCTGGCGGTTCCATTGCTTGGGTTAGGGAATACCTTTAAGCGAATGTTCTCCGCTTCCAGGTCAGCAGTTCCTACCGGAGGGCTGATATTGATATCGTCGAGGTAAATATTATTGCCGCCGCCGCAGGTGAAAGCAAATTTGAAAAGTATGTTCTTGTAGGAAGCGAAGTTGGAAAGATTAAGCGACTCCTGCGACCATTGTCCCGAGCTGGGAACGAAGTTGCTGCTCTGTTGTCCGGCCGTCGCCAATGCCGAGCCTTTCTTCAGGTATTTGATCTGCCAGGAATGTCCGCAGTTCACCGAAATATAAACGGCCAGCTTGTCGGCATCACCCGAATTCACGGGAGCGTACGCTACACGGAAATAAAGCCAGGGATTGGTAACCTGGGTAAGGTCAACAGAGGGACTGATAAGTTCATCCACTTCATCGGGGGCATTGCTTAGGTTATCGATACGTGCCGATTTGAATCCGCTGCTGGAAGCCACATTGGTCTGGTACCAGGTAACACCATTGTCAGGGTTTATCACCATCCAATCGGTATTGGGAATGGGCTTGCCCTCGAAGCTTTCAATATAATGCCAGCTGTTGTAATTGGCTGTATCGGACCGAACGATGATATAACCTGTTTTGGTCATGGTATTTCCAGTACCCGCTGTATTGCTTGCCGTGAGGCTCACGCTGTAAATGCCCGCAGAGTTATACTGTATCACAGGCGAAGTAACCGTTGAACTTGAAGGCGTTCCTCCGGGGAAAGACCAGCTCCAGGTAGTTGCGGTGCCGTTCCATGAGATATCATAAAAGGTCACCGGGGCGCCTTCACAGATATTATTGATGCTTGAAATGAAATCGCTGCTGGGTGTACAGGTAGCTTGTGTGGTGGAAGTAGTGCCGGTGGCCACCAGGTTAGCGCTCTGCCAAAGCGCGTTGCGATAGCCAGCGCTTGAATTCAAAGCGGCATCCATACGGGTTGCCTGTCCTTTGGTGAACATCTTGGTGCAGGTGGCATAGTCCA
>JANWJV010000155.1 GCA_025451785.1 Bacteroidia bacterium
TATTCCTTCTTGTTGTATAGCTTTTTCTTCACGTCCTTCAGTTCGAATACATCCTGCTCCTTCCCGCTTTCATACCACGACTTGCGCTGAACCACGTATTCCATGTCCTTACTGAACTCTTCCACAAAATCGGGCTTGCCGCTCGGATAAAAATCTTCTTCCTTCTGAACAGCGGTGCCTTTATAATGAATGGTTGAACGAACCTTACCGTCAGGATAAAATACCTGCATGTAAAATTTATCCAGGCCGGTCACCTCAAAGGACCTTTCCACCTGGCCGTTCTCGAAATAGTTCTTGTATACATTGAGCTTTCCATCAACGTAATTGCCTTTGTGTAACAGCTTTCCGTTATCATAATAATCCTCCAGCCAGCCTTGTACAAATACGTTCCGGTAATCAAATCGTGTAGAATCCCCTCCCAGGTTCTTATTTAGGGGCTGATACATTATGATGCCGTAATCAGCGTTCATGACTGCCGCGACGGAATACTTTTTAGAATTCTGCGAATTGAGGAACTTTTGCGCCTCCAGGGGGAGGGAAAACAGGGAAAGCGCAATGAGAAAAGGAAAGATTTTTTTCACACCCGTAATTTACCATCACGAATGTAACATATTTAGAAAAACAAAAGAGGGCTTACTTCTTTTTAGTCTTCGCGCTCGAAGTGCTCACCTTGCTGGGGTCAGAAGGCATGCCATTAAGGTAAAACATCTCCTGGGCCACAATGCCGTCGTCGTTATATATCTTCCAGTAGCCATCACGAACGTATTGCTCCCTGGTAAAACGAGCAATGCCATTGTTGAACTTCAGGTCACCTTCCTGGCGCAGTGAGCCATCAGCCGCGAACTCCATCTGGTGGTAGATCATCAGCTTCTGGTCCTTGATCTGGAACTCGGTCTCGGGATCTCCGTTCCTGAAATAAGAGCTTTTCTCGAGGAGATAAGTAATGGTGGGATCGTACTGTTCCACGTACTTGGTAATGCCGTTCGCATAGAACTGCTGGATGTGGCGGGGCTTGCCATTCACATATTCCACATCGGAGCGCAGGTTGCCATTGCTGTAAAAGCACTGCAGTTTGGTGGTGCCGTCGGGCAGTTTCCTGAACACACGCTCTATGGTGCCGTTCTCAAAATAATTCCGGTAAAAGGTAAGCTGACCGTTCTCATACAAACCCTTGTGAAGCAGTGCTCCGCCGGGGTAACGGTCTTCCACCCATCCCTGGCAAGCGTATCCCTTGCGGCTGTTGCGAATGGAGTCGCCGCCCAGCAAAGGGTTCAGCTTCTCGTAAGCGTTAATGCCTTTTTCTTTGTCAGAAGCCGTTTCTTTTCCCTGGGCCTTTTTGGTGCCGCTGGGTGTGAACTTCTGAGAGTAAGAAAGGGGAGCAAAAGCAAGGAGGAGAAGGAGGGTGGAAAGTTTTTTCATCGATAAATGAGTTAATGGCAACGATTAAAGCCAATTTAACGCCCCCAAAAATAAGATGTTTTTTCTATTAAACGGGACCCGGGGGCAGGTATTTATCAACAGGTTATTGACCCCTCAGCTTAAAGCGAAGCAGCGACGGTTTACCCTGCTGCCCCTCGTTGGTGATCAGCATATCGCCATTCCCGAAAAAGGTGACCCCCTCGGCCTTATTGAACTTCGCGGGATCAAGCAGTTCCATTTGTTCCAGGTTACCTTTACGGTCAAACACACAAAGGAGGTGATCTACCGCCGAAAGCAGGTAGAGCTTGCCGGTATGAGGATGAATGGCAATGGCCGAAGTACGCAGCTTGATAACAGGCTCGCTTACCTGGCCTTTTCCCATCCTGGTAGGGATCGGCAGTTTCTTTTCCTTCGCGAACTTTTTCACTACATCCAGGTCAAAAACAAAGGCCGGAGCCGGCGTCAGTTTTTTTGTCTTCAGATCAAAGGCATATACAAAACGCTTGTCCTTGTTCTCAGGCCCTTCTCCCACTTTGCTCTTGCAAGCAATAAGCAGGCGGTTCATCTCCCTGTCATAACACAAGCCTTCGTTGTTTCCCGCTGGGATACCCGTGGTGTACGATCTCACCCGGATATTTTCCGCCAGGTAATTTTCGATCTCATACAGTGCTCCATCGCTTCGCAACACATAGATCGTCTTCCCCACCCTGGCTATGCCTTCGTAATCGCCATCAATAGTAAAAGTGTACTGTTGTTTTATCTTGTTGCTGACAGCGTCGTAAATAAAAAGTATCCCGTTCTCATCCTGCACGCAGGCAAAGGCGGAGGAATCTATTTCGGTGAGGCCGGAGATCTCCTTTAACACATCCGGCAATTGAAAAACCGCGTCAGGTTTGGAAAGGTCGTACTTAGGGTTGACAACTTCCTGCGCCTTGATGCAACCACCAAGGAAGCATAGCGATATTAAAATTGCACATCGTAAATTGTACATCGTACATATTTTAAGGAGTGCTTAACGAAACCGGCAGCACCTTTCCGTTAAAATATTTATGGCCGTTTACCGCGAAGTCGGAAACAAAGCCGCCCATCTCCGCCGCGGAGAACGGCGCCTTAAAACGCGGAAAGGCCTGCTCGAGCATTTCTGTCTGCACCGCACCGAGGCACAAACAATTCACCGAGATATTCAGTCCGCTGAATTCCTCTGCCAAACATTCGCTTAAGGTAGCGAGGGCGCCCTTACTGGAACTGTAAGCTGAAAGCCCCGCAAACTTCGCGCTGCCCTGGAAACCGCCCATGCTGGAGATGTTCAAAATATGACTGCCGGCCTTCATCATCGGAAGAAGCGCTTGTATCAAACGGAAGGGCGCGAATACATTCACATCGTAAATAGTATTCAGCTCCTCCTGTTTTATTTCAGCGAAAGGTTTATTGATAAGAGTACCGGCATTATTGATGAGCACATCCACTTGTGGTACAAGCTTTTTAACAGCGGTCACAAGCTCAGTGGTGCTTTGCGATGTAAGATCATAAGGCAGGGCATGTAATTTTCCCTTGTTGTCTTCACAAGCCTTCGCCAACCCTTCGAGCTTTGCCTTGTTACGCGCAAGGGCGATCACTGTATGGCCTTCCCGGCTTAGAACCTTTGCGGCTTCGTAGCCAATGCCGCGACTGGCGCCTGTTATGATGATCGAAGACATGATGTCACGAAATTACGAAGAAATTTTTCAGGACATTTTTTATACCTTTACCCGAAATAGCCTGTTCTTGATCTTCAAAAGGTCCTTCAGCATTTTACTTCTCAGCCTCCTGTCACTGGTGCTGCATGCCCAGAAAGACAGCACCGGCACGAGCAAACCGAAAAAGGACAGCGGCAAAAAAGCGTTCGACTGGAGCCGTGTTACATTGGGCGGCAACGCCGGCGGCGGAACCACCAGCGGGGGAACTACCATCCTTCTCGCTCCAACCATTGGCTATCACGTTACTGAAAAGTTCGTAGCAGGAGTAGGTTTCAAGTACATTTATTTTAAAGACCGTATTTACAACTACAGCACCAATATTTATGGCGGCAACATTTTTGGCCGCTACTTCCTTACCGATTTCCTTTTCGCGCATGCCGAATACGAAGTGCTGAACGGCGAGTTCGATCCCTTTGTAAAGCGCAGGATAAACATCAACAACGTATGGGTAGGCGGCGGCCTCTGCCAGCGCTTCGGAGCGCATTCATACGCCATGGTAGGCGCGCTGTGGAACCTCAACGAGTCAGCTTACTCCTTTCCTCTCAGCCCCCAGATCGTGGGCGGCGTAGTGTTCGGGCTATAAGAAACAGCATGAGGAATCAAGCAATACTTTCCCTCACGCTCACACTCACTCTCACACTTGATTCTTTCTCCCAGTTCCGCAACAACGAGAGCATGTTCGACCGAACAGGTCCACCAGGGTCTTTTGTTTATACTGATCTTAAGACGGCATTAAAGGAACAAGCCAACGTATTCAAGCTTGACCTGAGTCTGCAATTACTGGATCCGAAGCTGTGCCCTAAGATCAATAAGCTTAGCAATGTGCAAGCGCTTCGCTTCGTAGGCAATAGCATCACCGAACTTCCTGCCGGCATCACCGAACTTAACAACCTCATTTATTTATGCAGTAAAGGGAATGAGCTCAACTCATTGCCTACCGGCATCGGTAACCTTACGCTTCTTACCCATATGGAGCTGTTCGACACCGCGCTCGATTCATTTCCAACCGAATTCGTTTACCTGCGCAGGCTCAAGTCGCTAGAGATACAAAACAACAAAGACACATTTCGCCTGCCCGATTCTTTCGGATTTCTTCCCTCACTCAATGAACTGGTGATCTACAATACCGTGCTGGATACTTTACCGAAAGACTTTTACAATCTTCCCCAGCTTCATTCCCTCAGCCTCGTGCAATGCCATTTGACCTGGATGCCGCACGCCACGGGCAAATTTAAGTCGCTTGAGAAACTTATTCTCGATGGCAACAAACTTACCAGCCTTCCTAAAGAAATATGCGCATTGAAGAACCTTCAATACCTGTCGCTGCGCAATAACAAATTGAGCCGGCTGCCCGATGCCATCAGTAACCTGCAGAACCTGGCCAATCTCGACCTGCGGGGCAATTTTTTCAGCGACTATGACGTTGCTGTATTGCAGGTGCTTTTGCCGGGATGTAAGATCATTTATAAGTAAAGGCATTATATTTGTATCAACCGCCTAAAACCAATCCCATGAAAAAGATCAGCCTCTTTATTTTCGCCCTCTCGACCCTTAGCGTCGCTAACGCTCAAGTTGTAGGAAAACAGTTCCCCGACCTCAGCGGCGAAACACTGGAAGACAAAACTGTTTCTATTCCTAAAGACACTAAAGGCAAGTTCACATTAATAGGAATGGCTTTTTCGCAAAAGGCAGAAGCCGACCTTCAATCATGGGTGGATCCTGTTTACAATACCTTCATCAACCCCAGCGCTATTGTTGATTACAGCGTTAACGTATTCCTTATCCCCATGTTCACAGGAGCAAAACAGCCTACCATGAACCTGGCGAAGAAACAGATGAAGGAAAATACCGAAAAGAGCTTCTATAAGAATGTGCTCTGCTACCACGGTGAACTGAAGAAATATAAAGAGGAACTTCAGATGACTGACAAGGAGAAGCCTTACTTTTTTGTGATCGACAAGAACGGAAAAATAGTGTATACCACTTCAGGCGCTTTTAGCGAAGAGAAGCTGGACGCGATCGAAGACAAGGTGGAATAGCGTTAATTTGTTTTCCTGATATTTATTTCTACCTTTCAAGACCAAAACCCACGGTCTTATGAGGAAATCTACCCTTGCCTGCGCCTGCGCTCTTATTTCTTTCAGCGCTGCTGCCCAACTGCCCTCCTATCAAAAATATGATCTCCTCTTAACTTCCGGTATCGTTAGCCCGAAGGAGAATACCGCGCAATTCATACGCGAGTTCAAGCCCGCGCAAACGGAATTGTTCTCAGGAAAATATTTTCGCATTGTACAGTTTTACAACATTCCCACACAGGAAGAAAAAGATAAGCTTGCTACGGTTGGCTTGAAGCTTAACGACTATCTCCCCGAATACAGTTTCCTTGCCTCCTTTAATAGCAATTGTAATTTGAACGCGCTGTCTTCGGCCGGCATACGCAGCATAAGCGAGAACACTGTAGAGATGAAACTTTCTCCCGACCTGAAGAACACTGCTACCATTCCGGGCTGGGCGCTCAAGGCCGGCAACCGTGTGGAAGTAGTGATCAATTACTATACTGACCTGGATCCTTCAGAAGTTCTGGGCACGCTTACTTACAACAATTGCCGGCTTGTCCATCGCAACGATCACTCAAAAGACTTCACCGTACAAATCCCTGTTTCCGATATCCGAAAGATCGCCGCGCTTCCCTTCATCTCCTCTATGGAAGTCATTGGAGAACCAGGCAAACCTGAAAATTTAACAGAACGCAGCGACCACCGTTCCAACACTCTTCACACCGATTACAAAGGCGGAAGAAAATACAATGGCGCCGGAGTTAAAGTGGCGATGCTCGACGACGGCTTCATTGGTCCGCACATTGATTATACCGGAAGAGCACTGAACTACAGCACCATTACAAGCACCTCTATCGAACACGGCGACCACGTATCAGGCATCATCATGGGCGGCGGCAACCTCGATCCTTCCACAAGGGGCATGGCCTGGGGCGCTGATCTTTTTATTTACGACGCGGCTCCGAGCTATAATGGTTTCGACAGTATTTACAATCATTACGTGAATCCTGGGGTGACCATCACCTCCACTTCCTACAGCGATGGCTGCAATACCGGTTATACCAGTTTCGCGCGTACGCTCGACCAGCAATGCAGACAGATGACCTCATTGGTTCACGTGTTCTCTGCCGGCAACAACGGAACTTCTAACTGCAGTTACGGAGCAGGCTCAGGCTGGGGAAATATTACAGGCGGTCACAAGCAAAGCAAGAACTCTGTTGCCTGCGCCAACCTCGATTACGCTGACGCACTCAATTCAAGCAGCAGCCGCGGCCCCGCGAAGGACGGTCGTATCAAGCCAGATGTATCTGCGGTGGGAACCAACGTTGTTTCCTGCACACCTCCTAACTCTTACGTTACTTATACCGGAACATCTATGTCATGTCCAGGCACTTCCGGAACATTGGCGCAATTATACCAGGCTTACAAAGCCCTTAATGGCGGCAGCAATCCTGAAGGCGGTTTGATGAAATCCATCCTGATGAACACTTGTGATGACATTGGCAACGCGGGTCCCGATTACAAACACGGTTACGGACGCATCAACGCGCTGAGAGCTGTTAAGGTTATTGAAGCCGGTAATTACATTAAGGCAGGCGTTACACAAGGCGCCACCAACACGCACACCATTTCTGTTCCTGCCAACGTGCGCAGGTTGAAGCTCATGGTGTATTGGACAGATTACGAAGCGGTAGCGAATGCCACCAAAGCGCTGGTAAACGATCTGCAGCTTACGGTTACTGACCCTTCCTCTACCCTATTCAATCCCTGGGTGCTCAACCCCGCTCCCAATGCCACCACGCTTGACCTGCCTGCCGTGCGCAGCATCGACAGTCTTAACAACAGCGAACAGGTGACGATCGACAATCCTGCCGCGGGAACCTATTCGGTGAAAGTGAAAGGCAATAAAGTTCCGCAAGGGCCGCAGCAATACTTTGTGAACTTCGAGTACATAATGGACCAGATCACTGTTACCTATCCTATGGGCGGCGAACCTTTTGTTCCCGGTGAAACGGAAACGATCCGCTGGGACGCATACGGAACGCAATCGAACTTTACATTAGAGTATTCACTCGACAACGGCAGTACATGGGCCTCCATGGCCACGGTGAGCGGAGCGCTTCGCCAATACGACTGGACCGTACCCGCCGCGCTAACGGGACAAGCGCTGGTAAGGGTAACACGCGGCTCGGTTACAGATGTGAGCGACGCGGGTTTCTCCATCATCAATGTTCCGCAAAACCTTACGGTGACATGGGCCTGTGCCAATTCATTCAGGCTTAGCTGGAGCGCGGTGAGCGGCGCCACTTCTTACGAGGTGAGCTTGCTTGGCGCTAAATACATGGACTCCACCGGCACCACCACCAAGACCTTTTATGTGTACAATGGTCTTAGTTCGGGCAATACCTATTGGGTGAGCGTGAAGGCTAAAGGCCCCACGAATGCTATTGGCCGCAGAGCTATCGCTATACAAAAAGCTCCCGGAACATTGGGATGTAATCCTGTGATCACCACAGCCACTTCAAAAACAGATGTGAGCTGTTATGGATTATTGAACGGCAGCGCAACGGCAAGCAGCGGCGGCGGAGTGCAGCCTTATACTTATTACTGGATGCCGGGCGGACAAACCAATCAAACCGCTACAGGACTTTCGGCAGGAACATACACTGTACTTGTTACGGACAACAACGGTTCACCAAGCACTAACAATACCGTTACCATTACACAGCCTGCTAACTTTACGGTGACCGTTACAAATTCGCTTTCCATTTGTATTGGAGATTCTGCTACACTAACAGCGGGCGGTGCCGGCACTTACAGCTGGAGTCCCGGAACGGGTTTGAGCAGTACCACCGGCAGTATTGTTATCGCGAAACCTACCACAACTACGCTTTATACTGTTACCGGAACTGTTACCGGATGTACCAAGACGGCAGCGATGACAGTAACCGTAAATCCTCTTCCGGCAGTTCCCATTATTACGATGAATTTCAATACACTTACATCAAGTTCAGCTACGGGCAACCAATGGTATTTGAACAGCACGCTCATCTCGGGAGCGGTGAACCAGGTGTATACAGTAACGCAAAACGGCATCTACACGGTAACCGTAACCAATACCTTTGGATGTACGGCCACTTCGGCGCCTTTCACTTACACCTACACAGATATTCCGGATCAGGCAGCAGCGAGCGGTGTAACCATCTATCCTAACCCGAACAATGGTTCCTTCTCTTTTGAATTGGCGAACGGCAATTCGGGAAAGACGGATGTTTGGATCACGGATATTGATGGAAGGATCGTGTACAAAGAAATCTTCAGCCAATCAAAGGCAGAGATCAATATGCGGGACATTGCTAAGGGGGTTTATTTCTTCCATTTGCAGCAAGA
>JANWJV010000156.1 GCA_025451785.1 Bacteroidia bacterium
CAACGATGGACCCCAATTGCAAGTTTGAGGCAGCCACTTCCGGCAGCAGCTTAGCTACGGGCGCTCCGAGCCTTTACAACGGCAATATCAGTCACATGGTAACGGCTATATTGGAAGATGACGAAGACCCCATGACCATCCAGGGCAATGCCTACCGGTATGATCAGCTCAACCGCATTAAGAGCAGCGATATTTATACCGATGCCAATATTGTGGCCAATAACGACTGGAGCAGCGATGTGCATAAGAACGACTACAGGGAGACCTATACGTTCGATGCCAACGGCAATATCCTAACACTCAACAGGCATGGTTCTGCGGCGGTAGGTTTTGCCATGGACTCACTGTCCTATACCTATTCGGCTAACACCAATAAGTTAACGCACATCGACGATGCCGATACCACCACGATCCTTTACACGACGGACATCGACGATCAGGCATCGAACAACTACACGTACGATCCCATCGGTAACCTTATCCACGATACCAAGGAACAGATCGATACCATTAAGTGGACGGTGTATGGCAAAGTATGGAAGATCATCCGCACGGCCGGCAGCACTAAGCCTGACATGGAGTTCAAATACGATGCATCGGGTAATCGGATAGAGAAGATCGTAAAACCACGGCCTGGCGGCAGCCCCGGGGCAGGCACTACCTGGGTAACGACCTTTTACGCCAGAGATGCGCAAGGCAATATCCTTGCCACCTACCGGCGCTTCTATGACTCAGGCAGCTGGCAGTTATACATGAACGACAATGAGGTGTACGGAAGCAACCGCTTGGGAACCTTAACAAGAGAGATCGACATGAACGTTTCTCCTCCAGGAACCGACATCTATACAAGAACCCTGGGAAGCAAACAATACGAGTGCAGCAATCACTTAGGTAACGTACTGGCAACAGTCAGCGATAGAAAACTGTCAGTGGATGTGAACAGCATCTACGCACAAGATGCCGACGGTTGCTCTATCATCGCCAGTGGTGGTACCGACAACCTTGTGGATTATTACCTGCCTGATGTGATCAGCTCAACCGACTATTACAACTTTGGAATGCAAATGCCCGGTAGAAACTTTAGTACGACGAATACGAAGTACGGTATGAACGGTCAGCTCAAGGACGATGAAATTACCGGCCAGTCAGGAGCAATATATTCAGCGGAGTACTGGCAGTATGATAGTAGATCAGGAAGAAGATGGAATCTAGATCCTGATGTGAAGGTATGGGAGAGTCCCTATGCAACCTTTGCTAATAATCCGCTTTGGTTTATTGATCATAATGGAAAGGATACAGCGTTATATGATATGTCAACGGGGAGTGAAATTGCGAGAAAAAAGGCTCCTGGAAAGACCCCGATTTATACAGTGGATAAAAGGAAAGATGGTGAAAGTTTGGCTAATCTTTGGAAAAGAGCTACGCCACTTACATATTCGATTGGTGCCAGTACCTCTCGAAAAGGCCTGACCGGTAAAAGTTTTAGAAAGAATCATCCGTTATTTAATAAAGGAACAACAGTAGGTCAGCCAGTTTATACGGAGGATCTCTTAGATCTTACAGCGGAGTTTCCAGGCGTATTGGAAAAAGGAGAGGCTCATTTCTTAGGTGAAAGAAAGAGTATGGCCAAAGGAATTCTTATGATGAAGTTATATGGATATTTAAATTTTGATGATGATACTGATTGGGATTTGAAAAGCACAACAAGGAGTAACCTTGATAAAATACCTTCATATTCTGCGACTGTCATAGGGGAGTGGACATTCTATGATGGGAAATTATTGAGATATGATGACTATGGAAACATTGCGTTTGGGTATTGGACAAGAATTATGGGTATGCCTGAATCAATGGCTCTTGATGGAGCTGCAAAAAATCAAGAGGGCAAATTTTCTGTGAAAGGTGATGATCCTAGAGATGTCTTTATGATTAAGATCGGAATGAAGAGATTTTATAAAAATTACCTGCCTAAACTCCGAAATAGCGATGGGTGGAGATGGAGCGGGGGAGATTTCTTAGATTGGGAATTAAAAGAGGCGGGCGTTAAGAGATAATAATAACTTTAATTATCTTTGATAGAAGCATATAATTAAAAATGAAAAACAATTTTTTGCGAATACTTTTCGTAGTATTCATTGCAGTGGCGATGATTCAGTGTTCTGAAACGGAGTCCTTTGCCTTTGATCATGAAACTACTTATAGGAACGGTAAATTGTTTAAAAACAAAAATTCTGAACCTTTTAGTGGGAAAGTCTTGAGATACTACGAAAATGGTTCGCTTGCATCAGAAGCTCATTATTGCTTAGGCATTCCTTGTGGGAAATGGATTGTTTATGGGTATGTTGGTGATATAATCCAATTTGGTAATTATCTTTCTTCGAGTGAGGTTGCTGAGAATGTTTCAAAGGCCTTGAAGGGAAGGGAATTTGATGTTGCAGTTTTTAATGAGGGGGAAATGAAATATTTAGATGTTAGTATATGGTTTGGGAATAGTCCTATTGATAGTTTAACCTATTCCCTTCTAAGCGATACGATTGCAAAAGACTTATGGGAGCATGTTGGTAAGAGGGAGAAGGTGAAAAATATTTTAGTGAAGTCTTATGAAGGAGATAGAAATAATCAATTACAAAAAATGATCTTCTCAAGAGAATATGAGTATTAGTCTTTGTTAAATCGCATACAAGCCTATCGTTGGTCCTAACATTCTGTCAGGATACTGCCTGCAACGATAGCTAAACTGAAAGAGTAGAAAATAAAATAGTAGGCAATTAAAATTAACCCTATCCCATGCCCGCAGAAAAGCGGGTCCTGCCTGGGGGATAGCGTAACAAAGAAAGACATAGCGTTTGGGAGCAATTGTTTC
The DNA here is from genome assembly GCA_025451785.1 of Bacteroidia bacterium. Taxonomy (GTDB): domain Bacteria; phylum Bacteroidota; class Bacteroidia; order JANWJV01; family JANWJV01; genus JANWJV01. The sequence continues at coordinate 2,864 of JANWJV010000156.1, forward strand.
CGGCGAAATTAAGCATGAGGCGATGCATGCATGGCGCGAGCCCTGCCTGTTTTGGTCCTGCTGGTGCAGACACTACTGCCTGGCTTTTAACGTGAAAGCCATGAGAGGCAAGAGGTTCTTTGAAAGGTTGTCGTGAAAGCATGTCATAAGTAATTTGACATGAGCGTACAAGCGCCCGCGCTGCTTGCAATCAAAAAAATGGTTGTAAGTGGAGCGGGCGCTTTTGTATATTATAGAGGGGTGTGTGCGCTATTGAACAATAACCTTTTCCGTTCCAATAATGCTGCCGTCGCTGGAAACAAGCCGGCAAAAATACATCCCCTTTGCAAGTGCACTAAGATCGAGCTCGGTCTTTTTGCTAAGGATAGAGGAGGAGCTGATCTCTTTTCCAAAAAGGTCATAGATCAAAAGCACATGGCCCGGCTTGAATTCGCCGGGCAGTTCAATAGTAAACTCGCCGGTATTCGGGTTAGGATAGAGGGCGAAGGAATTGGTGCCGGGTTTGGGCTTGAGCAATTCGCCGATCCCTATCGTGGTATTGGAATTTCCGTATTTTACAACAAGCGAATGCCTGTCGTTGGTAACGATGGCTTCATTGCCTGATACAAGTACATTGCCGCTGGGGTCGAGCGCTACATGATAGAACCAGTCCTTTTCTGAACCAAGTCCGTTGAAAGTGCTGAACCACTGCTGTTTTCCATAAGGATCATATTTCAAAAGGATACCGTCATAAACAAATTGATTAATGGTGCCCACCATATAGGTCATGCCGGCTGAGTCGGTGCAGATATCCGCAATAACAGGAATATAAGTGGAGGTCTTGAAATACGTGGTCCATTGCAATGCGCCCTGGCTGTTATATTTGATCAAGCCCATCTTCCCATTCCCCGTGGTGTCAAGCGCATCGCTGTAAATATAGATGTTGCTTGCAGCATCCAGGTCTATAAAGAAAGGGGAGAGGAGCCTGTTCCCGTCCAGAAGCGTATCTGACCATACTAATGTTCCGGCCCCTGTGTTGATCTTTAGAGTAAGGGTATGCCTAGTATATACTTTGGGTACATGATTAACAAAAGTGGAAACAGTATAAATATTGGAATTAGCGTCAGGCACCATTTCTGCCTTCACCGTAGTGCTGCCGGAAGTAAAACCCGTTGGTATCGGGAATACCCATTTTTGAGTTCCGCTTGAGTCGTATTTAATAAGGTCAAAATCCTTGTTGGATGCTATTAAAGAACTTAGCATGTAGACATTGCACGATGCATCGGTACATACCTGGAAAAGAGTTTGGCCGTTCGTTTTGGGATATAGTTTCACCCATTTCTGGTTGCCGATCTTATCGTATTTCGCAACGCCCGGGTCATTATAGCCGGTGCCGTCGGGGTTAATTCCCACCAATACATTTCCCTTGGCATCTACCTTAATATCTCTGGAGAAGTTATCAGTATAGCCCGTGTAACCGGTCAAAACGCATTTGGTATCCCATAGCTTGTTTCCGCTGCTGTCATACTTTACTACATGAACCTCTGCCGGCACAGTGCTTACGTCTATGGCCAGGTAGATAGAATTGTTATCGCTCTTGTCAATATCAAAAGCGATGCATTTCGAGGTCTTCCCGGAAGGGTTGTATTTTCTGTCCCATACCTGGTTGCCTGCCGCATCGTATTTCACCAATACACAGGCCGATCCTGCATAACCTGAAACATAAGTGTTGCCAAGTTTGTCGGTGAGGATATTATGAAGTTCCTGCGTTGCGAAATTTACATCGTCGAAATACTTGACCCATTGCAAGGTTCCGAAAGGATCGTATTTCAAGGTGAGCATATCCGAATTCAAAGAGGTATTGGTCCCCAACCCCGCCAGTATCGGGTTTTCGTTGATGTCGAGTACAATGGCATTCGATTCGTCGTTCTTGCTGCCTGTGCCGTTGTACGTCACCACCCAGGGCTGGTTGCCGGCATTGTCATACTTGATGAGGAAGCAATTGAAGTCGGTAGAACTGGTTCCTGATTTGCCGGTCACGTAAATCTCCAGGTTCTTGTTCAATACAATATCATTAGCTACATCGCTATATCCTGCATTGCCGTTTGGGCTGTAGATCTGCTTCCATTTCTCCGCTCCGCCCGAATCGTATTTCATGGTCACCACGTCATAGGTAAAGCCGAAAAATGCCATTCCGGAGACATATGCGTTTGACAGAGAGTCAACCGCAATGGTGATGGCAAAATCCCCATTGGCGCCCGGCGGGGAATAGGTGGCTGACCAGCAATTGACACCCTGAGCAGTGTATTTCACAAGAAGGTAATCTTCTGTAGTGATGCTGTCTTCAGAGTACCCGCAAACATAAACTTCGCCTCTTTTCGTTACCGCGATATCGTTCAAGCCATCCGTTAATTGATCAGGACCGTCGTATTGGCGCATCCATTTTAAATTGCCGGCGCTGTCGAACTTAAGCGTAACCGCATTCAGATTATTTCCGGGATTACTTTCCCCGCAAACATATACATAGCAGGAATCGTCGAGTGTCATATTTACACTTGCATCGCCTGCCAGGTCGTAGGTCTTTGACCAGCGGACAGTACCGTTGCTGCGATACTTAATGACCACGTAATTGGCCCCGCCTGCGTTGTCGATACAAGTGCCCGCAACATAGGCATTACCCAGAGCATCCAGCTTTATTCCAACGGAGTAATCGTTTCCCGAAGCACTGCTGCCCTTGTACTTGGCCTCCCATAACTTCACACCTGCAGAATCGTACTTTATGGTGATAATATCTTTTCCGGTGGTAGTACTAATGGAATAACCGGTGATATAAATATTCTTATTCTTGTCTACGGCGATCCCTGCAGCCTCGTCATCCTTATTGTCAGAACCGTTGTAACGAACTGAAAAAAGCTGGGTGCCCGAAGCGCTGTATTTTACTGTTACAATATCCTTGTTATTGGTGGGGCCTGTGGTATAACCTGTTACGTAGGAATTTCCTTTGTCATCAGTAGCGATGGCATGCGATTCATCGTTCCCGGAACTTACGGGGTCTGCATAGTTTCTGCTCCAGAGTTTATTTTGGGCTTGGGCGGATGCTGCTAATGCTAAAAGCAGAAGGAGGGTCAATTTTTTCATGATGAACGGGGCATTTTAACAAAGATAGCAAATGGATATATAATTTTCTATATTTGATGGTACTTAAAAATAGAATCCATGAAACAGGCCTTTACAGCGATCGTATTTGCCGTTGTTCTTTTTTCAGCAACAGCTCAAACCCCTTCGGTAACAATTTCGTCCAACGAGGAAAAAGACGTTATAGAAGCCCATCTTGTGGGTGAAGCAGGGGATAAAGTGTATACGCTTTCAGGGTTAGAAAGTAAGATGGTCCTTAGTATGTACAAAAAGGATGACCTGTCTTTTATCTCCTCAAAGAACCTTGTGTTTCCTAAAGTGGCCAATATGAAGTTTCAGTTTCTGACCTATTGTGCAGTGTGGAATGGAAAGCTGATGACCTTCATGAGGTATGATCTGAAGGATGAGAAAAAAACGGTGTGCCAGTATTATGATCTCGAAGGAAATCCTTCAGGTGAACCGATCGTCGCTGAAAGTTATTTTGACTCGTATTTTTTTTCGGAGGATCGCTCAAAAATGTTCGGTATGGGAGATGGGCTGTTTCCCGGGCCAAATTGCAGGAAGGGGTTGCCGCTGAGCAGGTGGGATATGAATACCGGTAAGCCAGTTCCTTCGCTCAAACTGGAGTCATTACACAAGGACTGGATCTTTGAAATGAAATCACCCGTTCTTGCTAATAATGGAGATATATACGCCCTGTATCAATACTATCGAACTACTACTGATAAGGACAAAGACACATGGGTACAGGGAACCCCGGTTTGGTCCTATTCAGTTATTCACTTGAATACTCAAACGGGCAAGATTACCGAGTTCCCCATCGATGTGGGTAAGAAGTATATTATGGCAGGCCGTATAGCTTACGATGAAAAGCGAGGTGTTGTACATTTTGTTGGAAGTTGCTCAGACAGTAAAGTTGCGCTGGAGCTGAAAAAGCTTGCTGAGCTGCCTGACCAATACCATTGTTTGTATAGTAAAGCGAGGTCTACTTCTAATGTATACATGAGCTTTAGCAAAGACCTTGTGCTTAAAAAGAAAGAGGAAGTGATTTTTGACGCTGATATGTATAAAAAGCTTCTGCTTGAGAAAGATTACGAAGAAGGCGTAGCTAAACCTGAGTTGATGGGTATTGGCTGTCATGAATTCAATGAAATATATTTTACGGAGGATGGAGGCATTGAGGCTGTAGGAGAGATCGTAATGAACGAGGTATACTATCACAGTGCTATAGCTTGCTCTCCTTTTAAAGGAAAAGAGATTGCTTTGTACTACAATCGCCGGTGCATTGTTTCAGAATACCATTATGAATACGTAACCACCACCGGTCAAACTGTATTTGAAGAGAGAGGCTATTTTAAAAATGCCTTTGTTTTCCGTTACGATGCTTCCGGAAAATTGACCTGGTCTATAGTACTAAAAAAAGCGAATTGGATCGATTTTCCGCGAATGCTGCGCACCAGCTCTTATGTGGCAAGGAAGATCGGTAACGCTCTGTACATCTTGTATACGGCAGAACCTGACAGGACAAAGCCCCCGGTGCCGAACGCAAAAGTAAACCATGAAGGAATGAGGGTAATGGTGGCCTCTATTTCAGAGGACGGTAAATACGAGATCAAAAGGGGCTTCGGCGATCAACCGGCCGAGCTCGTCACTCATTTTGACATAGACCAGTTTGCCAATACTCAATTGCCGGGGCCCTATACCATGATCATGCGTGATAAGAATGCATATCTCGCAAAGTTGAAGTTCTAGTTCCCGTATAACATCCCATAGTAAAACGCGGCAGGAAAAGTCCTGCCGCGTTCTTTTTCAGATCTCCGTATTCTTTAACTATTAATGTATGCTCATGACATGCCTGGCGACAGCCTTGGAATTATTTTGGGTTTAACTATGAAAAACGCATGTTAGATGAACTGGTTTATTAGAAAACATACAGTCGCCATTCACTGGTGGTTTGGTGAGGACTTCAGTCCTTCCAGGTCCATAGTGGTTTTTGAAAAACTGCCGGCGAGGCTGGGCGATAAAGAAACTGTTCAAGCAGTTCTTAAATACGAGAAAGGTCGGTTGAACTGGCATATTACTGCCATTGAGGTAGAGGGAAGGATCATCTACACCAGAGAAAGGCAGGACATAGTAACCCTGCCTTTGGAAGTGAATACTAAAGAAGAAATGAAATTAGGGAAGCTGGCAGAAAGGTTCAGCCTGGCGGATGCCATAGGATGAAAACAACATGGATAGCGAGATGAAACAATTATTGAAATTAGAAATAGGCACAAACAGGGTATACGGCCTCGATATCATGAGGTGTATGGCTATCCTGCTGGTGCTGATCTCACACAGCATTTGCTTCTTGCCGAAAGTACTGGCTCCGTACTTTAATTATGTCATGTTGGATGGGGTGACGATCTTCTTTGTGCTGAGCGGATTTTTAGTGGGGGGAATACTTATAAGGATCAATGAAAGTAACGGACTTTCATGGAGGGGGGTGATCAGTTTCTGGAAAAAGCGTTGGTTCCGCACATTGCCCAATTACTTTCTCATTCTCGGTGGCATGGTGCTCATGCAGATCCTCTTTGTGGATGATTTTAATTTTAACACGGTCAGAGCCTATTTCTACTTTTCTCAGAACATAACGAACGCCCATCCGCCCTTTTTTCCAGAAGCCTGGAGCTTAAGTATCGAAGAGTGGTTTTATCTATTGGTTCCGCTGGCCATTTTTGCTGTAGGGTCTTTATCGCGGTGGCCTGCAAGAAAGATATTGTTCTTCACTATCCTGTTTGTAATTATCGCGGTATTTCTCCTGAGGCTGCAACGCTACATTTCCGTACCCGCTACTACCGTAAGGGAGTACGAAGATCTTTTCAGAAGACAGGTAGTTACAAGGTTAGATGCGCTCATGTTTGGGCTTATGGGGGCGTATCTATCCTTCTTTCATCATTCTGCCTGGATAAAACACAGCAGAAAATTATTTGTAGCGGGTTTGCTTGTCCTGCTCCTCTCACGTGTCTTTGTCGCCAATGCCCAGGTAACTTTATATGAGTGTGTCTTCTCCTTTTCAGTGGATGCTATTGCAGCACTGTGTCTCATACCCCATTTAACCAGTATCAGGCCGCGGAACAAGAAAGTATTCGAGGTGGTCACCTGCCTCTCACTGATATCCTATTCCATGTACTTGGTAAACCTTTCCGTTGTTCAGGTACTTATAATGAACAACATTGAGCTTGGCGCCATAAGTGCCTTTGGTCAAGGAATGATCAAGTGCTTTTTGTTCTGGTTCCTGACCATTCTCTTTTCACTTTTTATTTACAAGTATTTCGAACTACCCACCACCCGGTTGAGGGAAAAGATAAAATGGGTATAAAACAACATGATATGAAAAAGAAAGCGATTATTATCGGAGCGGGCCCCGCAGGATTAAGCTGTGCTTATGAGCTGACAAAAAAGGGTATACCTGTGGAGGTTTATGAAGCCTGTGGGAATATCGGAGGGATGGCCCGCAGCATCGATCTTTGGGGGCAGAGGGTGGACTTAGGGCCTCACCGCTTTTTTACCCAAGACAAACGAGTTAACGGCTTTTTTCATGAGGTATTAAAAGGCGACTACACTATAGTGAACCGGCTTACAAGGATCTATTACAAGAAACGGTTCTTTAACTATCCCCTCAAGGTATTTAATGTACTGAGGAACTTAAATGTATTTACCGTCGCAGCTATTTTGCTTGACTACGGCCGCCAGCGGCTTCGCCCTATCCGAGACCCTCAAACATTCGAGGACTGGGTGACCAACCGTTTTGGCCGCAAGCTTTTCAGCATCTTTTTCCGGAACTACTCTGAAAAACTTTGGGGTATCCCCTGCTCCAGGATCGATGCAGATTGGGCTGCGCAACGGATCAAGAATTTTTCACTTTGGGAAGCTCTACGAAGCGCTCTCAAGAACAACAAGGCCAACAAACACAATACCCTGGTGGACAAGTTCGCTTACCCGATAGGAGGCACTGGAATGATCTATGAGAAAGCCGCGGCCTGCGTGAAACAGAACGGTGGAAAGATACACCTGAACGCACCGGTAAAGCGTGTTCTGCTCAACGACTATGGCAACGCTTGTGGTATTGAGTTAATGAGTGGCGAAGTAGTAGAAGCTGAAACAGTTATTTCTTCAATGCCCCTGACACAACTCGTGAACCGTATGGAAAAAGTGCCAGCGGCGGTGAAAGAGGCTTGCGAGCAGCTTTATTTCCGAAATACTATACTAGTGTATCTCGAGGTTGATTCCCAGGATCTTTTTGCAGATAATTGGATATACATCCATAGCCCTGATGTAAAGCACGGAAGGATCACCAATTTCAGGAACTGGTGCCCTTCGCTGACAAGAGGCAAGAGAACGACTATCCTCTGCCTGGAATACTGGGCTTTTGATACCGACCATTTATGGAAGCAAGATGATGAAAGCCTGTGCCGCCTGGCCGAACAAGAAGTCTATCGGCTGGAACTGGTCCCCGGCGCGGTTAGGATATTAAGGTCCTGTGTAATAAGGGTTCCCAAGTGCTATCCGGTTTATGAAACTGGTTATATGAAGCCGCTCAAAGTTATTGAGAACTATCTGGACACTGTTGGAAATCTCATTCCGATTGGGAGGTATGGTTCCTTTAAATACAATAACCAAGACCATTCTATTCTCATGGGCCTGCTTGCCGCGGATAAAATAACGGCTGATTCAAAGAATAATCTATGGGGGGTGAATACGGACGGCCAATACCAGGAAGAAGGAGAGTTGCAGGAATTATAATAATGGAAACATGTATAGAAAACTTTTTAAACCGCTGAACCTTTATTTGCTTGGTCTGGTGATACACCTGGCCTACCTGGTTATCGTTTTTAGCACGAGCAACTCGGCTTACTATGGCCTATTTAAGAAGGATGACGGATCCTTGAACGGACCAGTAACCTGGTACTGCAATGATGCAGCAGATTATATTGCTTCTGCTGATAATTTTATTGAGCATGGAACTTTTGGACGTGGTTCGGAGGTAGATCCAAGGCGTACCATCGGGTTGCCAATCCTTATAGCACTGTTTAAATTTCTCTTCGGCCAATACTGGTTCATGGCATGGGTCATTGTGCAGGCTGTTGTTTCGGCAGTTATTTACCCGGTTATGTTTCTGTTAGGAAAAATACTTCTGGGTGATTCTCCAGGGGTAGTTATGGCGGGCATTGTCTATATGTTCATCGGCGCGGCTTATTTTCATGCGGTTCCATTTGTACTAACCGACCTCATTTTCGCTGTTTTCTTCTTTCTCGGTTTATATGCAAGTTTTTTATGCGTGATGAAACAAAGCTGGTTCATGCTCTTGTCAGCTGTAATACTAATAAGCTTTAGCGCGCTTATAAGGCCAAGCCTTGTCATGTACTTCATTGTGAATTTTTTCCTGTTGCTCTTCATTGCAAAGAAATACGACAATTGGAAATACCTCAAGGTAAAGTGCCTGGTCATACTTTCCACGATCATACTTCTTCTGACCTGTAATATTTCGTCTTTAAGGATGTACAACGCATACGGTGTTTGGACGCCCAGCGATCTGCTGGGGTATAATCTTTTCAATTGCACTTCGCAACGTGTTTTTCAGGAAACAGGACAGGTGGAGAGATATAGAACTCTAAGCGATGAGATCAGGCGTTCCGAAAGCTTTGTGGAAAAGGACCGCTTGCGAATGAAGTATTCGTTTCAGGCGTTAAAGGAGTCTCCTGGTCAGGGGCTGAAATACTGGTTGGAGTGCGCCGAAAATCACATGCTTACCCCGCATTGGGTTAGTGTGGGAGTTATGTACAGGGTATATAAACGCGATTATGAAGCGGTTGACCTGAACCAGCCGGACCTTGTCAAGTACCTCAAGAGATCGGCAACTATGTGGGTGGTGTTCTATATGTTCTCTGCCTTCAATTTACTTTTTGTGATCATCCCTTTTGCTGGATTTCTGATAAATCTGTTAATAAAGCGGCGTGTGATCTTACTTGCTGCATTACTGCTTTTCATTTCAATTATGATGGTGCCAACATTTTTAGCAAGCGGGTCGGCGAGATATCGCATGCCTGTTGAGCCGTTGCTCATCTTTTTTGCCTTTTACCAGCTTGCTGCTTGGTACGAGTGGGCGAAGGCCCGGGTCATTAAAAGAAATCAACTGATACAACATGCGGTCACACAATAGCAGATGGCTTGAGCGTATTAATGCGCTCCATCTTTTCCTGGCGGGTGTAGTTATACATCTTGCGGTTGTTGCTATTGTATTAACGAACAGTAGTTCCAGGATGGAGGGATTGTTTTATAAGGATGACGGAACGCTTGTGGAGAAGTTGTCGGCAATTACGTTCGACTCGAAGAGCTATGCAGAGGCGGCGGATAATTATCTCGTACATGGAACCTTCGGTCAGGGTGACAATATCGATCATTGCCGGACAATCGGATACCCTGTGTTTATTGCCGTTTTTAAATGGATGTTTGGTGATCATTGGTTTCAGGCACTTGTCATTGCTCAAGCGATCCTTTCCGCATTTATTTATCCCGCTCTCTTTTACATTGGCAAGATCCTTATAGGAAAAGAGAGGGGTGTTGTACTTATTGGCGTACTGTTCATGATGCTAAGCGGTACCTTTTTCGTGCGGGTGGCTTTTGTTATGACGGATCTTCTTTTTGTGACCTTTTTCTTTCTGGGTATTTACGCCAGTCTTAAAGCTGTGGTGGAAGGCAGTTGGGTTTACTTTTTCATATCGGTCATCCTGATATCATACAGTGCGCTGATAAGGCCTACACTTTCATTTTATCCATTAGTTCACTTGCTCATGCTACTGCATGTGGCAAGGAAGTATGACCATTGGAAGGCGAAACCCAAGAGGCTTGTATTGCTATCATTTGTAATCCTGGCGGCTACTTGTAATATATCCTCTTTAAGAATGTATAATGCTTATGGTGTATTCGGTCCTTCCGATGTGTTAGGGATCAATATGTTCGAATATACTACAAAAGTTATCCTTGAACGGAATCAGCAACAGGACATATACGCTTGTTATTTGAAGGAGATAAATGCTGCGCCGGATTTTATCGTCCAGCGATCGCTCAGGAAAAAGTTCTTTATGGAAACAGTAAAGGCATATCCGGGAGATGCTGCCGCTTATTGGATGGAAGTTGCGGTCTCACATCTCTTGACACCCCATTTCATGACACTGGGCTCATTACACGGGGTCACTAAGAAAGATAGTCTAAGTATAGGGGGAGATGGAAAAGTAACGCCTCTCAAAAGATCGCGATTCATACAGGTGGTATATTATTTTTTCCTGTTAGTGTTTCTAATGCTGGTATTCGTTCCTTTCCTGTTGAGTTGCTTGAAATTATTAAGGAGAAAAGAATTTGTCTTGGTCCTGTGGCTTGTTACATATATAGGCTTATTTATAGGGCCAACATTGCTTGCCGATGGTTCAGAACGGTTTCGAATGCCGGTAGAGCCTATCATGGTCTTTTATGGTTTAATTTATTTGAGGGAAAATTATGTTGATGGAAAGCTACAGATGACCTATTGGCTGGAAACTGTATTCAAAAGAGCGAAGAATGTTAAAGTTTAAAGCCTCAACGTTAATGGAAAGCCTGGTGGCAATGGTCTTGATACTACTGACAATGAGCATTGGAGGAATTATATATACAAACGTTATCAGCAGCTCAGATACTACCCGAAAGCTGCAAGCGGGGTTTATATTGGAGGAGGTTTCTGATAAGATGAAGAAGGAGAAGAACTATTTGGATGGGGAGGAGGAAATTAAGAGCATGATAGTTAAGAAGAGAGTGATGAAGTATGAGAAGGTTGCGGGGTTAGAGGTAATGGAGCTACGTGCATTTGATAAGCAGGGAAAGTTGTTGGGGAGTAGGCGAGAGATAATTAGCGAATTAGCCGATGAGACAATTAGCGAATGATCTAAGGGCATTTACTCTGATGGAGCTTCTTGTCGCCATGGTGCTCAGTGCGCTCGTAATTGCATCAGCGGGAATGGGGTTTGAGTTTATTATGAAACAATACAAGCAATACGACAAGCTAAACGACAATACTTCAACACTGGCAAGTTTTTATGCGGTGATGAATAATGATGTGCAGAATTCGGAGGAAGTGATGAGGCACGAGAGTGATCTTGTGTGCAGGAAGGATAGTGTGGAGGTTGTTTATTCTTTCGGTGATGAATTTGTGTTGAGGGTTCAGGACTTAGGGTTCAGGGGTCAGGGAGATACGTTTAAGGTTAAAGTAGGTGCGGTGAAGATAGAGGAAACAGAGAATGGATTGGTAGAGAAATTGAGCTTGGAGATGGATGATAAATTACTGGTGTTTAATAAGCTGTATAGCGCGGAACAATTGATAAGTAATGAGAGAATTAGCGAATTAGCGAATTAGCGATGATTGACTTAAGTATATACGAAGCGAAGAAGGTAAGCTCAGGCAGCCCAAAGGCTTCTGTATTGGATGTTCTAAATAAGGATATCAAGTTCTTCAATGCTGGATTCTCTGATAAAAAGAAGGAGCGCTTTTATGCTGAGTTGAATATTCTGTTTTCCGCTGGAGTTGATATCAAAACTTCCCTGGAGCTAATAGAAGAACAACAAACCAAGGAAAGCGACAAGGAGCTCTTCAAAAGCATTCGCAGCATGGTGGAATCGGGCAAAGGCCTTTCGGCGGCGGTGGAGGCTACCGGCAAGTTCTCGCCTTACGAGTTTTACAGCATGCAAATTGGCGAAGAAAGCGGTCGCTTGCCGGAAGTACTGGAGGAACTGGCCCAATTCTTTTCCAAGAAGATCAAACAAAAGCGCCAGGTGATGAACGCGCTTTCGTATCCCATTGTTCTTGTTTGCACTGCCCTTGGCGTCGTGGCCTTTATGATGGCCTTCGTGGTGCCGATGTTCAGCGACCTGTTCAAACGTTTTAACAGTGAGCTTCCTTATATCACCAAGGTGGTGATCGGACTGTCGCAGGGATTTAGCGAATACGCTATTTATGGGTGCTCTGTGCTGGGTGCTGGGTGCTGTGGACTTTACATTAACAGAAAAAAGACCTGGTTCAGGAAATACTCCTCCGCAATGGTGATGAGAACACCGGTGATCAACAAGCTCGTCCAAAAGATCTACCTCGCGCGCTTCTGCCAAAGCATGAACCTGCTCACTGCCGCCCGAACACCCCTCATCAATGCCCTGGAACTGGTGCGGAAGATGATCGGTTTTTATCCTATTGAAGTTTCGTTAGAGGTTGTTCAGAAAGAGATAGTAGGTGGAGCTTCTTTGCACCAAAGCCTGGCAAAATACCCCATTTACAATTCCCGTATGCGTTCCCTCATAAAAGTAGCAGAGGAAGTCAACCGCCTTGACGAGATCTTCGGCAAACTGGCCAAACAATACAGCGATGAAGTAGAGTATGAAACGGGACTGATCGGGAAAATGATCGAGCCTTTGATGATATTATTCCTTGGGGTGCTGATCGGACTTATCCTGGTCGCCATGTATTTACCCATGTTTCAATTGAGTACAGCCTTTCACTAATATAAAATTTAAAATGCAAAATGTAAAATGAAAACAAATCAACAATCAGCAATCAACAATCAACAATACCTCAGAGCGTTTACACTAATGGAAATATTAGCAGTACTCGCGATAGTAGGAATACTGGTGCTATTAGCACTACCCAAGCTAATGCCTCTCATCTCAAAGGCAAAGAGTACGGAAGCACAATTACAGCTCGAGCACCTGCAAACGCTGGAAAAGACCTATTTCTATATGCACAGCAAGTACTGCGCCGAATTAAAGGAGATCGGCTTTGAGCAGGAGAAACTGGTGAGCGAAGGAGGCAATGCCAATTACCGTATGGAAGTAGTGGCGGCCGGCTCCAATTCATTCAAGGCCCTGGCCACCGCTGTTTCGGATTTTGACGGGGATGGGGTGTTTAATGTATGGGAGATAGATCATGAGAAGAATTTGAAGGAGGTAACGCCTGATTAATTAGACAATTAGCGAATGAGAGAATTAGCGGTTCGCTAATCGGCTAATTCGCTAATCCGCTAATAAGATGAAGATGCTACAAGCACTAACGATAATGATCTTAGGAATCGTGACCTACCAGGACTTCAAGTTCCGCGCGATATCGTGGCCTCTCTTGCTCTTGCTCATGCTCTTGCTCTTGCTGACCAAGGGCTTCCAGCCGGAGACAGGGATCAACCTGCTCTTTGTCGCAGCTCAGTTGGTTTTCCTTACGCTCTACATCAGTCTCAAAAACAAACGCTTCACCAACATCATCGATACCTACCTCGGCCTGGGCGATATCCTCTTCCTGGTGGTAATCTGCGCTGCTTTCAGTACTTACGAGTTCATAATATTCTATACCGCCGGACTATTATTCAGCCTGCTAGCCTTTATGATCTATCGACTGGTAAATAGAAAGGCCTCGGCAGAAATTCCTTTAGCAGGATTAATGTCCATAGCGATGATCGCCTTATTAATCATTAATCAATAATCATTAAGCAATGAAACAAGCGACTTTGATCCTGACGATACTTTTAAGCATCCAAGGGTTCGCACAAAGCACCAAGGAAAAGAAAACCTACCAGGTTTATGTAAGCGACAACGAAAACGACCTCACCGCGCGTGTAACGGTGATGAAAGACAAAGCCAAGCTCGAGCCCAAAGAAGAGTTGACCTATACCTGGTACTCCGCCGGAAAAGTCCAACAGACCAAAGGCGATTTCGACGGTAAACTCTTGAGCGGCCCCTATGCCAGCTTTTACCTAAGTGGAGCATTGAAGGAGAAAGGTATTTTCCGAAAGGGGTTGAAGAATGGCAAATGGAACAGCTGGACGATTGCCGGATACCTTAAGGAAACAGTTTCCTATAAAAGGGGATCAAAGCAGGGAAGGTATGTGTTGTTTAATGAGGAAGGAAAAAAGGTGCTGGAGGCAAGGTATCGTAAGGATCAGTTGCATGGTAAGGTAGAGGTATTTGAGGCCGGGAAGCTTATTGGGGTGAAGAAGTATAAGCGGGGGAAGGAGGTTGTTAAAAAGGCAAATGGGCAAACGGGCAATAGGCAAAATGCATGGAAGAAGTTATTTAAGAAGAAGGAGAAGTCTCAAGAAGATAAGCAGAAGAATACGAAGCCAAAAAAGAATGAGATTACAAAAATGTAAAGACACTCCCCCTCTTTACGCAGTAGAGAGGGGGTTGGGGGGTGAGTGGCTAAAAGGCGGGACATTGCTTTACGTTCTAACTCTTATGCTAATAATCGGAGTCATGTCCAGCGCGTTGATAAGTAAAGCGTATTTGAACACTATAGAAATGCAAAGCTATTCCGACATGAACCGCACACAGCTCAACGCTATGTCAGGCTTGCGATTGATAATGGCCGATAAAGAGATCGCTGCCAATACTCCTGTCCGCATGGACCTCTACGATACCGGCGCGGACTCAGTATTGCTGGAACGTAAACATTGGGGAGCCTTTGAGCTTGGAATATGCAAGGCATTTACAAGTGACAGGTCGGTAATAAGGATCGCTGCCCTGGGCTTTGCGCCGGGCGAAGATCAAACCGCATTGATGATCACCGAGAATGACCGGCCGCTTTCTGTTTGCGGCGATACACGTTTGAGAGGTAAGTGCTTTCTCCCTAAACTGGGAACAAGACCAGCCTATATAGAAGGGAAGTCCTTTAGCGGAAGAAAGCCGGTGGAGGGCCTGGTAATTCCGGCTCCCAGACAGATCCCGCCAGCCGATAAGGAGCTTATGCGTGCACTAGGAGAGAGGCTCGAGGGAAAAGGCTATGAACAAGACAGTCTCCTGGATGAGCTGCCGGAGGAACTGGAAGCAAGCTTTTCAGGAAAGACCATTTGCTACAAAGCCTCTTCCGGCTTATTGCTAAGCGATAAGCATCTAAAGGGAAACATCATTATTTATTCAGCGGTTAAGATAAGGGTGAAGAATACCTGTGAGCTGAATGAGGTGGTGCTCTATGCCCCGAAGATCCAGATCGACTCCGGCTTTACCGGCAGCCTCCAGGCCTTCGCCAGCGATTCGCTTATTGTAGGAAAGAATTGCAAGCTCGGATATCCCAGCGTGCTGGGCCTGGTCCGTACGGAAGACTCACCGCTCTATCCGGTATTGAGAGTAGGAGAGGGGACCGAAGTATCAGGATCGGTATTCGCGTGGGAAGAGAAGACCTTTTATAACCGCCAGGTGAAACTATGTCTTGATAAGAAGACACTGGTGCAAGGGGAAGTATACTCTTCAGGCCAGGTGGATGTGAAAGGAACGATCGAAGGGCGCTTGATCTGCAGCAGCATCGTGCTGGTAACGCCTTCATCGGTATACGATAACCATTTGCTGGATGCGGTGATCGATCGGACTAAACTTTCTAAATACTATGCAGGAGTGAATGTGATGAATGAGAATAGAAATAATACGATAATCAAATGGCTAAAATAACTCAACTCCCCTCTTTGCGCAGCAGAGAGGGGCAGGGGGTGAGTCCGATGAACGAAGCTTTAGAAATACAAAAAGAACTAACTCAGCTGCTTACCTCCGAGCAAGCCTGGCATTACCATGTGGTGCCCAAAGCAGCCGAAGGCCTTCAGCTGGAATTTTATGTGGACGAAGATCAATTCCATGATTCTCTGCAGGCGGAATTAGAAATGCTTTTGGGAAAAGACATTGTATTGGAGAAAGCACCGTCTGCTGTCATTCAACGGACCCTTGGGAAGTACTATAGAAACACGCAAACACGCAAACACGCAAATGGGCAAGGGAAGTTGAATATTAGTAATGCCGACGATTTCCTTCCGGCTCTCATTGCCGAAGCCCGTCAGCTGGGCAGCAGCGACATTCATATTGAATGTTACGAGGACAAATGTCGTGTCCGTATCCGTATTGACGGTATGTTGATCGAGCGCTATACGCTGAGCAAAACAGAGTACCCTTCCCTCATCAACAAGATAAAGATCCGTTCCAGTCTCGATATTTCAGAAAAGCGCTTGCCCCAGGATGGGCGCATCTTTTACAACGAGCAGGGAATGAAGTTCGACATACGTGTATCTGTGTTGCCAACGCTGCACGGTGAAAAGATCGTGCTGAGGCTATTGAGCAACGATGCCACCAATATCGATATCAAACAATTGGGATTCGGGGAACGGGAGCTGGAAGATTACATGGAAGGCATCCGCAAACCCCATGGCATTGTATTGATCAGCGGTCCGACCGGTTCGGGCAAGACCACCACGCTTTACGCCACACTCAAGATCCTTAATAAGGAAAAGACGAACATCCTCACGGTAGAAGACCCGATCGAATATACTTTGGAAGGCATCAACCAGGTACAGCTCAAGGAAAGCATCGGCCTTACGTTTGCCAGTGCCCTGCGCAGCTTCCTCCGCCAGGACCCTGACATTATCATGCTCGGCGAGATCCGCGACGGGGAAACTGCCCAGATGGCCATCCGCGCCGCCCTCACCGGCCACCTCGTACTGAGTACCATCCATACCAATTCCGCCTGGGGCACGGTGTCACGCCTCTGTGATATGGGCATCCCGCCCTTTCTGATCGCCGGCACCCTTAACACTTCCGTTGCCCAGCGCCTCGTCCGCTTGCTCTGCCCTGAGTGCAAGAAACAAGAGCCCTTTGACGGAGGGTTACTCCCAAAAACCTTCACGATACCACAACACTTCAACACCACAACACTACAACACTTAAGCGCCCCAACCGGTTGCGAGCACTGTCATTATACGGGTTACAAAGGCCGAAAGGCGCTCTACGAAGTGATCCCTCTCGACCACGAACTAGCCGAAGCGATCAAATCCAATCGCCTCGACGCCGGGGAACTTTTAAAACAACGAAACATACGGACGCTTTCTGATAATGCCTTTGAGCTGCTTGCGAAGGGAATGACCTCTATCGAAGAGGTGTATCCGATCTTGCTTAATAGTTAAAAATGAAAGACATGAGAAAGGAATATCCAACAGAGGAACAAGGAATGATGAATGATGAAGTGAGGCCTGTGCGTCCCCTCTCCTGCTGCAGCGCAGCTGCAGATAGGGGAGGGACAGGGAGGGGTCTAAGGCTGCTCCTTCTGCTTTTGTTACTGACATTTTCTTCGGCAATCGCTCAGGATCGCTTCGCCGCCATAGAAGGTCGGTTAAAAGACCTCACCAAAGAAACCCCCGGCCTGAACGAGAAAGTAGAACTCTCAGTAAATGGCGTGAGCATCCAGGATTTTATCCGTGGACTTGCTACCACCAATAATCTCAACATCAGCGTGGATGCCGGGCTCACGACGAAGATCTACAACAATTTTTCGAACGTGAACGTGGCGGACGTGTTGCTCTTCCTCTGTAAGAAATATGACCTGGAGCTGAACTTCATCGGCTCCATCATGTCCTTCTCGCAATTCGCCGCACCGCCGGAGCCTCCGAAGAAATATGTCTCGAAAACATTTAAGGTAGTTTACGACCGGGGCAATAACCTGCTGTCCTATGACCTCAACAACGACAGTCTTTCCCTTGTGGTGAAGGAACTCACCCGCCAGACCGGTAAGAACGTGGTCTTCGCGCCTGATCTCACAGGCAAAATGGTAAGCGGCTATATCCAGGAGATGCCCTTTGCCAGTGCCATGGACAAGCTGGCCTTTGCGAATGACCTGAAGATCACGCAGAGCGAAGAGAACAAGAACGTGTACCTGGTAGAGAGAAAGGAGAAAGAGAAAGAAGGAAAAGACAAAGAGAACAAGAAGTCGGCTTTCCAGCAGCCTGCGGGACTGAGCTATAAGCTGGAAGGCGGCAGGGTATCGGTGAATGCTGTGAACGTTCCGATCGCTGATGTGATCGCCGCGATCTCGAAAGAGCTCGGCTACAGCTATTTTCTTTTCTCCGAGCCCAAGGGCAATGCTACGCTCAGTATTGCCGATGCCGGCTATGATGATTTCCTTCGCTACCTGCTCAACGGCACCGACTTCACCTTCCGGAAGGAAGGCGAGATCTACCTCATGGGTGACCGCGCCCTGGAGGGCCTGCGCTCCACCAAAGTGGTGCAATTGAAATACCGCACTATCGACAAAGTGATGGAGGTTATCCCCGCCGAGATCAAGAAGGGCGTTGATATCAAGGAATTCCCTGACCTGAACAGTCTTATCCTGAGCGGTTCGCAGCCGAGGATCGAAGAGATAGAAGCCTTCCTCCGCGACATCGATAAAGTGGTACCGGTGGTGCTTATCGAAGTGATCATTATGGACGTTCGCGATAGCAAAACGTTGTCAACAGGATTGAAGGCCGGGCTGGGCACAGCGCCTGAGAAGACCGGTGGCACCATTTATCCCGGTGTTGATCTTACGCTCAGCTCGAATACCCTCAACGAGATCATCAGCGGCATTAACGGGTTTGGCCTGGTGAACCTTGGCAAAGTAACGCCTAACTTCTATTTGCAGCTAAAAGCATTGGAAGAGCAGGGTGTATTGAAGATGCGTTCCACTCCTAAGCTCACCGCGCTGAATGGGGTAGAAGCGAAGATGGGCATCATCCGCCAGGAATATTACCTGGAGATCAGCAACAACGTGATCGGCAGCCAGAACCCGCAGAACATTATCTCGCAGCAATACAAACCGGTGAATGCCGATTTCTCCCTCACGGTAAACCCCATGGTCTCCGGCGATGAGCAGATCACGATGGAGATCAAAGTGAAACAGGCCAGCTTCACCGAGCGCATTTCACCGAACGCTCCTCCCGGCACCATCAGCAGGGATTTTCAGAGCACCATCCGTGTGCGTAACGAAGAAACGGTGATCCTCGGGGGACTTGAAGAAAGCTCCAACAGCGATACCGGCTCCGGCCTGCCGGGTCTTTCAAGAGTGCCTGTGATCAAATGGCTCTTCAGCAGCCGGACGAAGAAGAAGAGCAAGAATAAGTTGACAGTATTTATTAAGGCAACAGTACTGCATGGTTAATGTAGAATGGTTAATGGTTAATGGGAGGCAGGCTATTGGCCTTGATCTCTTTATTTTGCCCGACAACACGTACTCTCTCTCCCTCTGCATCCTCCGCAAGAAGGGAAGCAAGATAAGTACTGAAAGAAGTGTTTCTGGCATTAAGGACATTGCCTCGCTGAAGGAATACCTTTCTCCCGCTCTTCCTGTGTCGCTGGTAATCGGCGGCAAAGGGCTACTCCACAAAAAAGTTGCGAGAGCGGAGGGCGAGTCCTCCTACGCCAAGGCTTCGGCGGATAAAAGCGATTCACTACTTCTTCAAAAGGTATTACCCAACGCCAATATAGGAGACTTCTATATTCAGCGAACCCCCGCTGGCGCCGATAAGCACTTTGTTTCCGTAGCCCGAAAAAACGTGATCGATGCCTTGCTGAAAGAACTAAACGATGCCGGCTATACGATCACCTCCTGCAGCTTCGGTCCTTTTTGCATTAATGCACTTTTGCCTATGTTGCCCTCTTCAGCGGTATACACAGAAATAGCGACAAGGCATTACCAATTAAATATATCAGATAGCAGGATCGTTGAACAAAGCGCTCCCCCTCCTTCTCAAGGAGAGCTTGTCCCGAGCTTGACGAGGGAGGGCCAGGGGGTGGTTTTGACCATCGGAGAAGAACGAATTGATTTCAAATCACTCCTCTCTTTCGCCGTCGCCTTCTCTTCCTTACTCAACCTCCACGCCAACACCATTCCCTCCGTAACCGGTTCCCGCGAAGACTTCAGGCAGAAGACCATTTTCCAGAAGACCCTTAAAGTCTCTCTCGCCGCTATCTTCTTACTGCTCCTGGTCAACTACTTTGCTTTTGATCATTTCTGGAAAAAGAGCAATGAGTTGAAATCCCGCTACAGCCTCAACCAGGAGAGCGTACAGAAACTGGAAAAGCTAAAGAAAGGGATAGCGGAAAAAGAACAGTTTTACGAACGCACGAACATACTAACGCCCTCACGCACTTCCTTCTATGCCGACCGTATCGCAGCGGAATTGCCGGAGCACATCAAGCTAAGCCGCCTGGAGATACATCCAAAGCAGAAGAGCAAGGAGGAGGAGAGCCTGAGTTTTTCATCGAGAACGGTCAATGTAAAAGGCCTTTGCCGCAAGAGTATAGAGCTGAACGACTGGATGAAGGAGATCAGGAAGAACAAATGGGTAAGCGAGGTGAAGCTATTGAATTACAGCCAGGATAAAGACGGAGGGGAATTTAACCTGGAGATACAATTGAACTGATGCTGAAGGGCCTCACCTATAAAAAGAAGAACCGTTTCCTGTGGGTAGGGTTGTTCCTGTTCGCCTGGATCATTTATTCCTATGCCATCAGCGACACCCTGAAAGCCTGGAATGACTGTGATGAGATGGAGCAGCGATTAGCGCAAGCGGCCGATGCTCCTATGCAAAATGCCGTTTTGGAAAAGAGGTTGAAAGAAATGGAAGCGCTTATTGGCTCGGGCAAGCAAGGCGCTGTTGATGCCCGCCAGGAACTAATGGGTATTGCCGCTGCCTGGTGCCAGGAAAGCCGCTGTACGCTCCGGGAATTCCCCGCCACGATCCTTACAGAAGAAAAGGACTTGCGTGTAGAGACAAACATGATAACGCTGGAAGGAAATTTCAAAGAGCTGCTCGGGCTGGTATATAAGCTGGAGCAGAGGGACAAGCCCGGTAAACTCGCCTCTGTGGATTTTCAAATGAAAAAAGACCCCAAGACAAAGAACAGGATACTTACAGCAACTATTTATATACAGAACATTAAGAAAACAGAAATGCAGCTTGTTAGTAATTGATTCACCCGTCAGTCTGAGCGGAGTCGAAGACAAGGGTAAAATTGCCCTTCGACTTCGCTCAGGGTGACACAAATTTATCGTATGAAAACCAAACATTATGCTATGCTCTTTGCGTGTCTCGCAGCTAGCGCCTGCACCAAGGACTTCATTGAGAAAGACCTAAGCAAAAAGCACATAACGGTGCTTGCTCCGCCCAATGGTTATAGTACCACTACCAACTCCATCACCTTTTGGTGGGAGGAAACAGAGGGTGCTAACGAATATAATATCCAGATCGTGAAGCCGAGCTTCTCCTGGGTCCAGCTATTGGTATGCGATACCATGGTAGAGGGGACTAAGTTCACATACACCCTTGTGCCAGGCACTTATCAATGGAGGATACGATGCTTGAACGGCTCCAGCGATGGGCCTTTCACTACGCTTGATCTTACGGTGGACAGCACGGCGAACATCAGCGGGCAAACCCTTGTGCTCAAGTCGCCTGCAGCCAATTACTTTACAAAGACAGTGACCAATACATTTAAGTGGGATACGCTCTACAACGCCGCTGACTACCGCTTCCAGGTCATCAACCTGCAGAACAGCGCGACTGTCACTGATATTACTACCCAGGCCGATTCATTCTCTTATACACTTGCCGAAGGCCAATACAAATGGCAGGTGAGGGGGCAGAACGCTACCAGTAATACCTTATACAGCTCCCGTAACATCACCATCGATCTTACTCCTCCAACCGTTAGCACGCTGTTGCTTCCAACACACAAGGACACGGTGAGCAGTCCCGATACGCTTACCTGGAGCCGCAACAGTTCCGCCATGGCCGATAGTCTCTTCATTTATCCCGACTCGCTTATCTCGTCGCCGCAGGTACAGATCTACACCCTTAATACGAGCTATATTTTCAGTTCAGGTAACGGTGATTATTTCTGGAGACTCAAGTCGCGCGATCAGGCCGGTAACTGGAGCAGCTGGAGCACATTAAGAAAATTTTGGATACAATAAGGCGTTCCCCCTCCTTACCGAGGAGGGGGACAGGGGGTGGTGTTTCCCAATACTATGAAAAATAAGAAACTAACATACGTTCTCTTGCCAGTGGTTATTGGCGTTTGGGGCCTCATCATCTACCGCATCTTCGCGGTTGCCAGCCCCGATTCCCCGACTCCCCGGTTCGCCGATTCCGCAACCAAAGAGACAGGAAGCAGCCAATTACCCGACACCTTCCGACTTCTCGCCAATTATCCCGACCCATTCCTTGGAAATATTGCTCAGGAGAAGAAAATAGCTTCTGGCAAACGGATCCTTAAAAAGGAAGTACCTAAGCCGGTAGTGAAAGCGCAGCAACCCTGGCCCTCTGTCACTTATGTTGGGATGATCAAGAACCAGAAGTCAAGCAAGCAATTGGTGATGGTGCAGGTTGACGGGGTATCAAATGTTATGAAAGTGGGAGATAGTGCCGGGGGTATTTCGCTAACAAGGATATACAGGGATTCTGTTGAGCTGGCGATGGGAAAGGAGCGGAAGATCGTAAGAAAATAGCTGGGGATCAGCGATAGCCTTTTACCAACTCCAGCGTACTCCCATCAAACACCGCGTACGAATTATAATTCACCCACTCGCCAAGGTTGATGTAGCGGCTCTTGTCGCTTAGCTTGATGTCTAAAGGCAAATGTCGGTGCCCGAAGATGAAAAAATCGTAATGCTCTTTCTTGAGGATCTCTTTGGAATGGATCACGAGCCATTCCTTGTCATCGCCGTGATAGGTTTCGTCCTTGGTGCCGTTGCCGATACGGCTCTTGCGGCTCCAGTAATGGGCCATGCGTATGCCCAGGTTGGGATGGAGGCGGGCGAAGAGCCATTGGCAAAGCGGGCTCGCGAACACTTTCTTGATGAACTTATAGCCTTTGTCGCCGGGGCCCAGGCCATCGCCATGGCCGATAAAGAACTTCTTGCCGGCGTATTCTTTTTGGATGGGCTTGCGGAAGATATGTACGCCTAATTCCTTAGGCAGGTAATCGAACATCCACATATCGTGGTTGC
>JANWJV010000157.1 GCA_025451785.1 Bacteroidia bacterium
CCGGCAGCAAGATCGAGCGCAAGATGGCCGACCAGGTGGCCTCTGCCATGAAAGCCTGGGCGAACACGAAAGGCGCCACACACTATACACACTGGTTCCAGCCCTTGACCGGAACGACCGCCGAGAAGCACGATGCTTTCTTCGAGCCTACCGAAGGGGGCCGCGCTATTGAGAAGTTTGGCGGCGGACAGCTGGTACAGCAGGAACCCGATGCTTCTTCTTTCCCCAGCGGCGGCATACGAAATACATTTGAGGCCCGCGGTTACACTGCCTGGGACCCTACCTCTCCGGCTTTTGTGATCGGGAAAACACTTTGCATACCCACCGTTTTTGTTTCCTATACAGGAGAAGCCCTCGACTTTAAAACTCCCCTGCTTAAAGCGTTGAGCGCTTTGGACAAAGCAGCTGTGGAAGTTTGCCAGTACTTTGATAAGAATGTAACCAAAGTTACCGCCACGCTCGGATGGGAGCAGGAGTATTTTCTTGTTGACACCGCTTTGTATAACGCACGCCCCGACCTGAACATGACCGGAAGAACGCTCTTTGGCCACGCCCCGGCCAAAGGGCAGCAGCTGGAAGACCATTACTTTGGCAGCATTCCTGATCGCGCCACACAGTTCATGCGCGACTTCGAGATAGAATCACTGAAGCTGGGTATTCCCATTAAGACCAGGCACAACGAGGTGGCGCCTAACCAGTTCGAGTGCGCACCGATCTTTGAAGAATGTAACCTTGCAGTGGATCACAACCAATTGCTGATGGACGTGATGGAGAAAGTGGCGCGCCGTCATAACTTCCGTGTGCTGCTCCACGAAAAACCTTTTGCGGGTGTGAACGGCAGCGGCAAGCACAACAACTGGAGCCTGGGCACCAATACAGGTAAGAACCTGCTCTCACCCGGCAAAACCCCCAAGACCAATTTGCAGTTCCTTACCTTCTTTATTAATAGCATTAAAGCGGTGCACGACAATGCCGACCTGTTGAGGGCCAGCATCGCTTCCGCTAACAACGATCACCGCCTGGGAGCCAATGAGGCGCCTCCGGCCATCATGAGCATCTTTATCGGCACACAGCTTAGCCAGGTGTTGGATGAACTGGAGAAGAAAGTGAAATCGGGTAAGATGAGCCCCGATGAAAAGACCGCGCTGAAATTGGGTGTAGGTAAGATACCCGACATCCTTCTCGATAACACCGATCGTAACCGTACTTCACCTTTCGCATTCACCGGCAACAAGTTCGAGTTCCGCGCTGTGGGCTCCTCTGCCAATTGCGCCGGACCGATGACGGTGCTGAACACCATCATGGCCGACCAGCTGATCAAGTTTGTGAAAGACGTGGAAGCGCTGGAAAAGAAGAATGTTGAAAAGGACGAAGCCATCTTCCAGGTGCTGAGAAGTTATATTGTTGCTTCTAAGAAGATCCGTTTCGAAGGCAATGGCTATAGCGACGATTGGGTAAAAGAAGCGAAGAAGCGCGGCCTGAACAACATCACCACCACTCCCGCTGCCCTCGACGCGTTCGTAAGCAAACAAACTCTGCGCCTGTTCGAACACCACAATATTATGACCGAGCGCGAGCAGGAAGCACGTCACGCCATTTACCTGGAGACCTATACCAAGAAGATACAGATCGAAAGCCGCGTGATGGGCGACCTGGCCATGAGCCACATCATTCCCACCGCGCTGAAGTACCAGACCTTGCTGATACAGAATGTGGAGGGGCTGGAAGATATTTTCAAGGGCGGCGAATTCAAAAAGATGGCCGGCGCGCAGATCGAAATGATCAAAGAGATATCCGAACATGTTTCAGCCATTAAGAAGAACGGGGAGGAGATGATCGAAGCACGTAAGAAGGCCAACGGCATCAGCGACCACCGCAAGCAGGCGGTAGCTTATTGCGAAAATGTGAAGCCTTATTTTGACGTGATCCGCTACCATACCGACAAGCTCGAGCTGCTGGTGGATGACGAAGCATGGCCGCTGCCGAAGTATCGCGAGATGCTCTTTACTAAATAGGACCCCCTCCCCGGCCCTCCCCCTTTTTTGAAGGGGGAGGGAGCGAAGGGTCTGTATCTTTTTATAACCATGTCGTTATATGTCTGAAAAACAAATTCAGACATCATGAAAACGACACGAACCATACTCAGTACCGCCGTACTGTTTGTATTTTCCTTCGGCGCCTATTCACAAAAGAACTACGCGAAAGACGCCAACAAGGCATTTGACCAGAAGGAATATTTTAACGCGATAGAGCTCTATAAGAAAGCTTTAAGCAAGACGCGTAACAAAGAGGAAAAAGCGCGCATCACCTTTTACATAGCCGAATGTTACCGCTTTACGGGCGATGTAAAGCAGCAGGAAACCTGGTATACCAAGACCATCAAAGTAAGGTATTCCGATCCTGTTGCGATCCTTTACCTTGCCGACGCGAAAAGATCAATGGCAAAGTATGACGAGGCCGTGATCGAATATGCCAACTACGCAAAAGAAGTTCCTTCGAATACCGCCGGTAAGGACGGGATGAGGTCTTGCGAACTGGCGCAGAAGTGGAAGGACTCACCTACGCGCTACAAAGTGGAGAACATGGCGCAGATCAATTCGAAGCAAAGTGATTTCGCGCCTTCGTACGCCGACAAGAAATGCCAGACCCTTTATATTACCTCTACACGTGAAGGCGCTACCGGCGGTGAGATCGACAATGGGCTTGGCCAGACCTTCAGCGATATTTTTGAAACACGTATTGACAAGCTGGGCAAGTGGAGCACGCCGGTACCGGTCGTTCCACCGCTCAATACCAAGTTCAACGAAGGCAGCGTGAACCTGAACAGGAAAATGAACACCATTTTCTTTACACGCTGCGGGGTTGAAAAGAACAAAGAAGCGAAATGCCAGCTGTATGTAGCATCGAAGCAGGGCAATAGCTGGGGCAAGGAAGCGCTGGTGCCTTTCTGTACCGACAGCTTCACTTTCGGACATCCTTCCCTTTCGGCCGATGAACAAACATTGTATTTTACTTCCGATATGCCTGGCGGACAGGGAGGAAAGGATATATGGATATCGAAATACGATAAGAAGGCAAAACGTTTTGGAGCTCCTGTTAACGCTGGGGCCGGCGTAAATACACAGGGTGATGAGATGTATCCTTTTATCTCGGAAGAGGGCGCTCTTTATTTTTCTTCCAACGGCCTCATCGGCATGGGCGGCCTTGATATTTTTAAAGCGATGAAGAAAGGGGATAAGTGGGAAGTGAGCAATATGCAAAGTCCCATCAATTCGGCGGGCGATGACTTCGGGATCATCTTTGAAGGCAAAAAGGACAAAGGCTATTTCTCTTCCAACCGCGAAGGCGGAAAAGGATCGGATGATATTTATTCTTTTGTGATGCCGCCGCTGCTCTTTATTATCGACGGGTATATCAGCGATTGCGACAATAAGATCAATCTTGAGAATGTAACGGTGCGTATGACAGGTTCGGACGGAACGAATGTTGAGGCAAAAACGGACAAGAACGGTTATTACCGCTTTGCTGAATTGGGCAACGCGCGGTATGTGAACCCTAACACCTCTTATATTTTAACAGCCTTTGGGGAAGGGGTGAGCTCTTCTTTTTCGAAAAAATATTTTAACGCGAACGACAAGGTCAAAATAACTACAGTGGGCGAAACGGAGTCAAAGAACTTTAAGGTGAACCTCTGCCTGCCTCCGGACAATATCGAAATAAAGTTTCCTGATGTGCTCTATCCTTTGAACCTTGCCATCCTTACGCCACAATCGAAAGATTCACTGAACTATCTTTACGAAACGTTGATGAACAATCCCACCATCGTTATAGAGCTCAGCTCTCACACCGACTCCAGGGCTACCGATACCTATAATGATCGTCTTTCGCAGGCCAGGGCTCAATCCTGTGTGGATTACCTGGTGAAGGAAAAAGGAATACCGGCGGCTCGTTTGAAACCCAAAGGGTATGGAAAACGAAAGCTGTTAATGTCGGACAAGGAGATCGCGGCGATGAGAACGATCGAAGAAAAGGAAGCCGCGCATCAGAAGAACCGCCGTACTGTGTTCCGTGTGTTGAGCTGGAGCTATTCAGACCCTAACGCACCCAAAGCACCGCCCATTGTTCCGCCCAAAGTGATCGGGGAGGAGCAGGGGTATGAGGATGCAGGCAGTGGTGATTAGGCCGGACAAAGCGCTCATAGACCTTCGATGAAAAAAGGCCTGGTTTCGATAAAAAGGGCATATCCTTAGACAGTCAAAGGCCTTTTTTAAGCAAAAAACAGCCTCTCAGGGGACAGGAAAAAAGAGAATAAAACGGGCGGGAAAAGACCCCTTCATCTTTAAAGAGGTGAGGGGTTTTTTTATTTTTTGACTTGCCCTGAAGCCCAGTGTTTACGGGTATTTCAGAAGTATTTTTAATTTTTTTGTATCTTTTTTTCGTTCCCCCGTTATACCCGTTTGGAGCATCAAAAAAGACATGAAAAACACCCTCCCAAAAGCGCCCTAAAAAAATCCTGAAAAATTTTTTTGTAAGAAAAATTAGTTATTTTAGCACCCTCGATTATAAAAAAACAAAAAAAACCTGATATGAAAACTCTGAAATCCCTTGTGTTAAGCCTTGCCTTGGGGCTCGCATTTTCAGTGAGCAGCTATGCGCAGAAGAACTTCTCTAAAGATGCCGACAAGGCTTTTGACCAAAAGGAATATTTCAACGCGATAGAATTATATAAAAAGGCGTACAGCAAAGCCAAGAAAAAGGAAGACAAAGCGCTCATCCTTTTCAAAACCGCGGAATGTTATCGCAACATCGGCGACACCAAGCAGCAGGAAGCATGGTATGCCAAGTGTATCAAGGCAAAATACTCTGATCCCAAAGCGATCCTTTACCTCGCAAACGCCAAAAAGGCTATGGCGAAATACGACGAGGCCCTCATCGAATACAACAACTACAAAAAAGAAGTTCCCTCTGACCCCGCCGGTGAAGACGGCGCCAAGTCATGTGAGCTCGCTCAGAAGTGGAAAGATTCTCCCACCCGTTACAAAGTGGAGAACATGGCCCAGTTCAACTCGAAACAAGCTGACTTCGCTCCCGCTTATGCCGACAAGAAATATCAAACCCTTTACTTCACTTCTACCCGTGAAGGCGCTACCGGCGGCAAGATCGACAACGGCCTTGGCCAGGTGTACAGCGATATCTTCGAGACCAAAGTTGACAAGAACGGCAAGTGGAGCACACCCACACCCCTTGTTCCTCCTGTGAACAGCGAGTTCAACGAAGGCGGCTCTACCGTGAACAAGAAGATGAACAACCTTTTCTTCACACGTTGCGGCGCTATCAAAAACAAAGAAGCAAAATGCCAGCTGTATGTTGCTACCAAGCAAGGTAACAACTGGGCGAAAGAAGTGATCATCCCTTTCTGTGTTGACAGCTTCACTTTCGGTCACCCTTCTATCTCTCTCGACGAGCAGACCCTTTATTTCGCGTCTGACATGCCCGGCGGCTACGGCGGCAAGGACATCTGGATGGCTACCTACGACAAGAAGACAAAGGCATTCGCTAATCCTAAGAACGCAGGCGCTTCTGTGAATACACAAGGTGATGAAATGTATCCTTTCATCTCCGAAGAGGGCAACCTCTACTTCTCGTCCAACGGCCTCATCGGCATGGGGGGCCTCGATATTTTCAAGGCAGTGAAGAAAGGCGATAAGTGGACAGATGTGTCGAACATGAAGAGCCCTCTCAACTCGGCTGCTGACGACTTCGCTATTATTTTCGAAGGCAAGAAGGACAAAGGCTACTTCTCCTCTAACAGGGAAGGCGGCAAAGGGGGCGATGATATCTACTCTTTCGTAATGCCTCCCCTTGTGTTTGCTCTTGAAGGCGTTGTTACCGACTGTAAGTATAAAGTTACCGTTGAGAACGTAACCATGCGTCTCGTAGGTTCTGATGGAACCAACGTAGAGACCAAGACCGACAAGACCGGTTACTACAAATTCGCTGAGATCGGCAACGCCCGCTACATCAACCCCAACACTTCTTATGTGATCACTACTGAGTCAGTAGGCGCTAAATCAGAAAAAGTGGCAGGCTACCTTAACAGTACTGAAAAAGGTAAGATCACCACCGTTGGCGAGCAGGAAAGCAAGACCTTCAAACAGGACTTCTGCCTTACTCCCGCCGAGACCGAGATCCGATTCCCTGCCGTACTTTACGCTCTTAACAAAGCTGACCTGAGGCCCGAATCAAAAGACTCGCTGAACTTCCTCTACCAGACCCTTATCGACAACCCGACTATTATCATTGAGCTCAGCTCACACACCGACTCCCGCGCCAGCGACGCGTATAACGAAAAGCTGAGCCAGGCACGTGCGCAAAGCTGTGTTGACTACCTGGTGAAGGACAAAGGCATTCCTGTTGCAAGGCTGAAGCCCAAAGGATACGGTGAGAAGAAACTTCTCGTTACCGACGGTGACATCGCTAAGATGAAGACCACCGAAGAGAAGGAAGCCGGTCACCAGAAGAACCGTCGTACCGTGTTCCGCGTACTGAGCTTTAACTACGTTGATCCCAACGCTCCCAAACCTCCTCCCATCGTTCCTCCTAAAGTGAGCGGCGAAGAAGGCGGCTACGAAGGCGAAGAAGGCGGCGGCGGTACTGAAGCTCCTCCCTCTGATCCCGGAACCACTACTACGGCTCCCACAGGCACAGGCACAGGAACTACTACCGCACCTGATCCTAAGAAACCCAAGAGATAATTGAAACGTCTCAATAAAATAGAAAGCGTCCCGGCCCAACACCGGGATGCTTTGTTTTAAGACCTTATGAGCGACAAGAAGTACCAGCAGCGAGGAGTTTCCGCAGGAAAGGAAGATGTACACAATGCCATTAAGAACATCGATAAAGGACTTTTCCCGAAGGCGTTCTGCAAGATAGTGCCCGACTACCTGGGCGGTGATGAGAAGTATTGTGTGGTTATGCATGCCGATGGTGCCGGCACCAAATCGTCGCTGGCGTATATGTACTGGAAGGAGACCGGCGACATGAGCGTATGGAAAGGGATCGCCCAGGATGCCATTGTGATGAATACCGACGACCTGCTTTGTGTAGGCGCAACAGGGAACATCCTGCTCTCTTCTACCATCGGCCGCAATAAGAACCTTATTCCCGGCCAAGTGATCGCGGCGCTTATCAACGGTACGGAAGAAGTATTAGAGAAACTGCGCAGCTATGGCCTCGATGTACGCTCTACCGGCGGTGAGACCGCAGATGTTGGTGATATTGTGAGAACGCTTATTGTTGACAGCACTGTAGTATGCCGTATGAAGCGCAGCGATGTGATAAACAATGCCAATATAAAAGCAGGTGATGTGATCATCGGCCTGGCCTCCTCAGGCAAGGCGGTGTATGAAGAGGAATACAACGGAGGCATGGGCAGCAATGGTCTTACTTCCGCCCGTCACGACGTGTTCCATAAGAGCCTTGCCAAGAAATATCCCGAAAGCTTTGACAGCGCCATTGATGAGAAGCTGGTGTACGCCGGTAAGATGAAACTGGCGCAGGAAGTGGAAGTGTCCTACCGGGCCTCGAAGCGTTCGGAAAAGATAACAGCAGGTAAACTGGTGCTTTCGCCCACCCGCACTTATGCGCCGGTGATCGTAAAGGTGCTGGAGAAGTTCAGGGACCAGGTACATGGCATGGTGCACTGCAGCGGTGGAGGACAAGCCAAAGTGCTGCACTTTGTTGACAAGCTCCATATCATTAAGGACAACCTTTTTGACATACCGCCTCTTTTCCGCATGATACAGGAACAAAGCGGTACCGACTGGAAGGAGATGTATAAGGTGTTCAATATGGGGCACCGCATGGAGCTGTATGTGCCTTCGGCGGCCGCGCGCGGCATTATTGAGATATCGCGGACGCTCGGCGTAGATGCTCAAATAATTGGCCGGGTAGAGAAGAGCAAAGAGAAAAAACTGACTATCACTTCAAGTGAAGGGACCTTTGAATATTAGTTACCATCCATCCCCTGCATTTTCCTTACTTTTGATTTCCGTTTATGTTAGATAAGCTACAGGCCATAAAGAAACGCTGGGAGGACGTAGAACTCCAGATCTCCGATCCGAAAGTGATCGCGGACATGAAGCTATTTACCAAATTGAACCGCGAGTACAAGGAACTGAAGGTGATCGTGGACGCTTACCATGTTTATAAGAAGGTGGTCGATGACCTGGCTTCCGCCAAAGAGGTACTTAATACTGAAAAGGACGAAGAGTTCAGGGCGCATGCCAAAAGCGAAGTAGAAGAGCTTAGCGGAAAGAAGGAGAGCATGGAAGCCGATATCCGCAACCTGCTGGTACCGAAAGATCCGGAGGACGCGCGCAACGCGGTGATGGAGATACGGGCAGGCACCGGCGGCGACGAGGCCAGCATTTTTGCCGGTGATCTTTATCGCATGTATGTGCGCTATTGCGAAGGCAAAGGCCTTAAGGTGGAAACAGTAGATATTTCAGAGGGTACTGTGGGAGGTTTCAAGGAGGTGATCATGGAAGTGACGGGCGATAACGCCTACGGGATCCTCAAGTTCGAATCGGGTGTTCACCGCGTACAGCGTGTACCCGCCACCGAGCAGCAGGGCAGGGTACATACATCGGCGGCATCGGTGGTAGTACTTCCGGAAGCCGATGATGTAGACGTACAGATCAATCCCGCTGATATAGAAATGCAAACAGCCCGATCAGGTGGTGCCGGAGGCCAGAACGTAAACAAGGTGGAGACAAAAGTGATGCTTACCCATAAACCTACCGGCATTGTAGTTACCTGCCAGGTGGAACGTTCCCAATTGGGCAACCGCGAACGGGCTATGAATATGCTGCGGACCAAATTGTATGAGATGGAGCTGCAAAAGCAGGTGGACTCCGTTTCGAAGCGTCGCAAAACAATGGTAAGCACAGGCGACCGTTCGGCGAAGATCCGTACCTATAACTACGCGCAAAGCCGCGTTACCGATCATCGCATTAACCTTAGCATGCACAATCTTCCGGCCTTTATGAATGGTGATATACAGGATTTTATTGATGCTTTACATTTAGCTGAGAATGCGGAGAGGTTAAAGGAAGGAGGAGTAACTGTTTAAGAAATGACAAGAGAAGAACTTTTTGAGAATATAAAGAAGAAAAGATCCTTTCTCTGTATCGGTCTTGATACCGATATCACCAAGATCCCCCGCCACTTGCTCAAGAGCGAGGATCCTATCTTCGAGTTCAATAAGCAGATCATTGACGCCACGCATCACCTTTGTGTTTCCTATAAACCGAACACTGCTTTTTATGAAAGCATGGGAGCTGCAGGGTGGGAGTCGCTGGAAAAGACGATCCATTACCTGAAGGACTTCAAAGACATATTTACGATCGCTGACGCCAAAAGAGGCGATATCGGCAATACTTCCGCCATGTATGCCCAGGCTTTTTTCGGTCTTATGGATTTTGATGCGATAACCGTGGCGCCTTACATGGGCAGCGACAGTGTGAAGCCTTTCCTTGAGAATGAGAACAAGTGGGTGATCCTATTGGCGCTTACATCAAATCAAGGTGCTGCTGACTTCCAATCAACAATCAACAATCAACAATCAACAATGTTATACAAGCAGGTGCTTGAAACGTCGAAAGGCTGGGGGTCGGAAGACAACATGATGTACGTAGTAGGGGCCACGAAAGCCGAGATGCTCAAGGAAGTTCG
>JANWJV010000158.1 GCA_025451785.1 Bacteroidia bacterium
GCTACCGGCGGTGTTGGAACCTATACCTATCTCTGGAGCAATACACAAAACACTCAAACCTCGACCGGTCTTACCGCCGGCAATTATTCTGTGGTGGTTAGCGACGCTAACGGGTGTACGTCCACAGCGAGCGTTACTGTTACGGAGCCAACGCTTCTTACAGTAAATTCAACAGGCAGCACTATTTGCTCCGGGCAATTGACAGGTACTGTTTCAGGAACGGCAGGAGGAGGAACACCCAATTACAATTACGCATGGAGTGGCGGACAGAACACCCAAACAGCTACGGGGCTTTCTGCCGGTATTTACACGCTTACGGTAACCGATCAGAATGGCTGCACTGCTACCACCACAGCACAGATCACCTCGAATCCTTCACCCGTAGTTGTGTTTACAGCCGATGATACTTCTGGATGTGTAGCGCTTTGTGTGAACCTTACTTGTACCACGGCGAACATCAACGCATGGACATGGAGCTTCGGCGATGGCAGCAGCAATGGTAGCGGCTCACCGATCAACCACTGCTATAAAACAGCGGGCGCCTTCAATGTAACGCTTACCATAACGGACAACAACGGTTGCACCGGATCGCTTACGAAGAACGCTTACATCAACGTATTCCCCAATGTGGTGGCCGCTTTTTCCGCCTCACCGCAACCTACTACTGTGTTAAGTCCCACCATCACCTTTACCGATCTTAGCACCGGCGGTGCCAATACCTGGAGCTGGACCTTTGGCGATCTGCTTAACTCTACCAGCAATGTGCAGAACCCTGTGTTCACGTACAAGGACAGCGGCTGTTACAATGTTCGCCTCATTGCCGACAACCAGTATGTTTGTCCGGATACAGCTGACCAGGTGGTTTGTATACTTGGTGATTTCGAACTGTTCGCGCCTAACGCCTTTACGCCTGATGGCAGCGGCCTTAACGATGTTTGGAACGTGAAAGGCATTGGCATCGATCCCAATAATTTCAAGCTTTGGATATTCGACCGCTGGGGAAATCTTATCTTCGAAACAGATGATCTGTTTAAGGGTTGGAACGGAAAGGCCAATGGCGGCAGAGAGATCGCGCAACAAGATGTTTACGTGTGGAAAGTGGCGACAAAGGATTTCCTTGGAGGAAAACATACTTACATTGGACATATTAACTTAGTCAGATAAAAGGAACTATGAAAAAAACTTTTCCCCTGTTTTTTTTCTTCCTGCTCAGTATTGCGGTCTTTGCCCAGGCCCCCGGGCGAACCAACTGGTCGTATAGCCCTTACGAGTTCAAGGTCTTTATTGAGAACAAAGGCCAGTTCGACGGCAAGAACGATCGTTCCCGCACCCAGGTATATTACGGTGTTGACAATATGGGTTTCCAGATCTATTACAATGCCAGCGGGCTTACCTACCGTATGGACCAGTGGGGGATCACTGAAAAGGATTACAAACGCTTCATGGAGATGGAGTCGGGCGATGAAGAAGGGGAGAAGGAAGACAAGGAGGAGATGGACGAGATCAGGAGGTCAAAGCTCCTGAAGAGCGCTATTGTGCATGTGGAATGGCTCGGTTCCAACCCTAATGTTAAGATCGTTCCTTCCGGACTTTCGCAAGAATACTTTAACTACGGCGGAGGCACGCCTGAGAAGAGTATTAATAATGCGAAGGCTTATACAAAACTTACGTACGTAGACCTCTATCCCGGTATTGACCTGGAATATACCTTCCATGAAAAAGAAGGCACCAAGTACGCGCTCATCGTTCATCCCGGCGCTGACGCCAGCAAGATCAAAATGAAATACTCGGGCATGGACAACCTGAGCATCGACAAACAAGGGAACATCCGTTTGCAAACCTGCATGGGTGAGATCGTTGACCATGCTCCGCTTACATTCCTTGAAGGCGGTAAAGAAATGGAATCTTCTTTTAATGTTGACAGGAACATTATTTCGTTCAAGCTTCCATTAACCATTAACCATCACACATCATCCATTGTAATTGATCCCTGGACCACCAACCCACTCTTTACCGCAACCAACAAAGGCCTTGACGTAGAGTCGGACGCGGCGGGAAACTGTTACGTGTACGGCGCTCAAAATCCATTCAAGCTGCGGAAGTACAACAGCGCGGGCACCCCCCAGTGGACGTATAACGCCACCGCTCTTTTCAATACTACCTGGTTTGGTTACCTTGCTACCGACTTTGCGGGCAACTCATACATCAGCAATGGTTTTGCCAATGGGATGGTAGAGAAGATCAGTCCGGCTGGCGCCTTGATCGTAGGCAATTACAATATCGGGACGGGTTTCGCCGGTTCCATTGAAATATTCAACCTTTGTTTTAATCAAACACAAACGCAATTGGTGGCGGGCAACTCTCCCGGCGGCCATGCGGTAGGTAACCTCAACCAGGGCGCCTGTACCATGACCGGTATTACCAATGTAGGAGGTACTGCTTCTGAGATCAGGGGCATGTGTAATTCTTCCAATGGTAATTTCTACGGACTTACTGTTTCGAATGGTGTAGCGAGTAAAGTGATCTGCTTCAGCCCGGCGCTTGTGAACGTTTGGTCGGTGCCCAGTGGGTACACGGCCGCGAGCTTCGGGTATTACGCTCCTGCCTATACCGGCTGGTTCGTTTTCGGAAGTACTATTAATCCCAATAGCCAGCACGATATTGTTGCTACCAAATGCTATGTGTACACTTATAACGGCGATACCATCCGCAAACGCAGCACTACAAATGGCGCGTTGGTGGCGCAGGTAAAAGTTCCCGGAGGAACGGCGGGCGGCAACTCAGGCATCATTGCCGATTCCTGCGAAAACATTTACGTGGGCACCGCCAACGGCATCAGCAAGTTCGACCAGAACCTCAACTTCCTTACCTCGGCCGCAACAGCAGGCGCGGTGTACGACATTGTGTTCGGTCCTAACAAAGAGATCTACGCGGTAGGTAATGCGCTCGTCTGTTCAGTGGGCGGTATGGTGCTGGCTTGCGCGCAGGCTAACCTTACGATCAATACTACTTCTTCCAATGCTTCCTGCGGCGGCTTTAATGGCTCGGCTTCGGTTACTTCGGTAAGCGGCGGTATCAATCCCTATACCTATACGTGGAGCAACGGCGCTACAGGCAATTCGGCAACGGGCCTCAGCGCGGGAACGTATACCGTTACAGTGAAGGATAATTCCTGCGTGCAAATGGTCAAAACGGTGACCGTGCAGGTGGGTACCTCTAGTGGCGGTACCGCAAGCATCACCGCGAATACCAACGTAACCTGCAACGGCGGCAATAACGGAACCGCTACCGCTACCATGACAGGCGGCACAGGAACACTTACTTATTCATGGAACCCTACGGGACAGGTAACATCTAACGCAACAGGATTATCGGCCGGCACTTATACGGTAACGGTCACGGATGCGAACGGCTGTTCAAGTACGGCTACTGTAAGCATAACACAGCCAACAGCGATCACTGCTTCTACAATTAATATTGTGAATGCCACGTGTTCTACACTTGGTACGGCCACCGCTTCGGGTACGGGCGGTACGGGATCGTATACTTATTCATGGAGCATCGGTACACAAACAGGACAAACGGCAACCGGTTTAACGGCCGGCACCTATACGGTGAAGATCACCGATGCCAACGGTTGTACGAAAACAGCTTCGGCAACTATTACGGGTACTCCCGGACCTACTGCTTCTATCAGTAACTCGGTGAACGCTACTTGTGCTAACGGCGGCAGCGCCACTGCTTCGGGTGCGGGAGGTTTCGGATCCTATACTTATTCCTGGAATACTAGCGGACAAACAACACAAACAGCTACCGGTCTTGCCGCGGGCACGTATACTGTGACCATCACGGATGCTAACGGTTGTACAAGTACCGCAACAGTAGCCATCACGTTGCCATCGGGTGTTACAGCATCCATAAGCAATAAGGTAAGTGCAACTTGCGTCAACCTTGGCACGGCTACTGCTTCGGGCACAGGCGGAACGGGCAGCTACACTTATTCATGGAGCAGCGGAGCACAAACCACGCAGACAGCTACCGGTTTGGGAGCGGGAACGTATACAGTTACCATCACAGATGGCAATGGTTGTACTTCCACCGCTACGGTTGCGATCACGGTACCTTCGGCCATCAATGCATCCATAAGCAACTCTATCAATTCCACTTGTACCACACTTGGCTCTGCGACAGCTTCAGGCTCGAACGGCACAGGTTCTTATACCTATTCATGGAGCAGCGGCGCGCAAACTACGCAAACAGCAACAGGTCTTGCGGTAGGAACTTATACTGTACTTGTAACTGACGCGAACGGGTGTACCGCAACAGCCACGGTTGCGATCAACGGCACTTCCAATCCTACCGCCAACGCGGGCGCGGTGAATGTACTTTGCAACGGAGGCAATACTGGCACCGCGGGTGTTACCGCTGCCGGTGGCTTTGGTACTTACACCTATAGCTGGAACAATACGCAGAACACGCAAGTTGCCACCGGCCTTACCGCCGGCACTTATACCGTGCTGGTAAGCGATGCCAATGGTTGTACTGCCACAGCGACTGTAACCGTTACTGAACCTACGGCTCTTACCGTAAATGTGACCGGCGGCACCAGTTGCTCGGGTGCCTTGAACGGAATTGTATCGGCTACCGGCGGCGGCGGCACGCCTAACTACAACTACGCATGGAGCAATGGACAGAATACGCAAAGCGCTACAGGTCTTTCTCCCGGCACTTATACAGTAACAGTAACTGACGCGAATGGTTGTACCGCAACAACTACCGCGCAGGTAACGGCTAACGTGGCACCCACGGTAACATTTACCGCCGACGATACTTCGGGTTGTGTTCCGCTCTGTGTGAACTTCACCTGTACTTCCGTAGGCATTAATGCCTGGACCTGGAACTTCGGCGACGGCAGCAGCAACGGTACCGGCGCCTTGATCAATCATTGTTATAAGACCGCGGGAAGTTTCAATGTAACACTTACAATAACTGATTTAAACGGCTGTACCGCTACGCTTACAAAGAACGCGTACATTAATGTGTTCCCGAATGTAGTAGCAGCGTTCACCGCTTCACCGCAGCCCACTACTATCCTTAGTCCGACCATTACTTTTACTGACCTTAGCACGGGCGGCGCGAGCGTATGGAGCTGGACCTTCGGCGATCTTTTGAACTCTACCTCGAGCGTACAGAATCCCACCTTTAATTACAAGGACAGTGGATGCTACAATGTTCAACTTATCGCCGACAACCAATATAACTGTCCGGATACTGCCGACCAGGTAGTGTGTATCCTGGGTGATTACGAACTGTTCGCGCCCAATGCCTTTACTCCCGACGGCAATGGCCTGAACGATGTTTGGAATGTGAAGGGCATCGGCATTGATCCCAATCATTTCGAGCTCTGGATATTCGACCGTTGGGGCGACCTTATCTTCCAGACCACCGATCTTTTCCAGGGATGGAACGGCAAGGCCAATGGCGGAAAAGAGATCGCTCAGCAGGATGTTTATGTATGGAAGGTTGCCGCGAGGGATTTCCTTGGCGCCAAGCATTCCTATATCGGCCATATTAACCTGGTGAGGTAAGCCCATCCGGATGCAACTTTTGAAGTAGTTTTTACATCTGTATAGTTGAAATGAAGTTTTCCCGTAAAATAACGCTGTTCTTAAGTCTTCTTCTTTTTGGAGCCTCCATGCATTTGCAGGCCCAAAAGGAGACCTGGAACTGGTATTTCGGAGCCAATGCCGGGGTTACTTTTGCCAGTGGCAGTCCAGTGGCGCTTACCAATGGTATGATCAATACCATTGAAGGAGTGGCCAGCATTTCAGATGTAAACGGAAACCTTCTTTTTTATACGGATGGCATCACGGTTTGGAACCGTAACCATGTAGTGATGACCAACGGTACCGGCCTGATGGGCAGCGGTTCCTCTTCCCAATCGGGTGTTATTGTTCCACGACCCGGAAGCACTACCCTCTATTATATCTTCACCACCGATGCCCAGGCAGGCCCTGGCGGATTCCGCTATACTGAAGTTGATATGGCTCTGTCAGGTGGATTTGGTTCGGTGACTACCAAGAATAATTTGCTGTGGGGAGTTACCGACGAAAAATGTTGTGCGGTAAGGCATTGTAACAATAAGGACGTATGGGTGCTTTCGCATGACTTTAACTCAAGCCAGTTCAGGGTTTATCTTGTAACCGCCGCTGGCATTAACTTAACGCCTGTACTTACAAGTGTAGGAAGCATACACAACGGCAGCAGCTCCAATACGCTCGGGTATATGAAATCATCTTCCGATGGTAAGAGGCTCGCTCTCTCTACTTATACTGCGGGTTTTCTTGAGCTGTTCGATTTCAATCCCACTACCGGCGTTCCTTCTAATCCCATCACTTTTACTTCAGCGAACTACAACGGCTGCTACGGTATGGAGTTCTCTCCTGATAACACCAAACTGTACGCTGCCAATTTCAATACCAAGGTCATCTGGCAGTTCGACCTTTGCGCGGGCTCCAGCACCGCCATCATTAACTCCGCAACTTCGCTCGGTACCTTTCCCAATAACATGGGCGCGCTTCAGCTGGGTCCGGACAAGAAGATCTATTGTGCGCGTTACCCGGTTTCCTGGCTCGGCGTTATCAATAGTCCGAATACCCTGGGCCTGGGCTGCAACTATGTTGACAATGGCGTACCGCTTGCTGGAAAGCTCAGCCAGGCAGGACTTCCCAATTTCATACAGAGCTATTTCAAGATAGTTCCGCCATTCACTACAGTGATCAACTGCCTTAATGTAAACTTTACCGCTCCCGCGGTTAACCAAAGCAGCTGCTCAGGCTCCAGTACTGCTATTACCGGGCTCTCCTGGAACTTCGGTGATCCTAACTCGGGAGGCAGCAATACCGCAACGACCAACACCAGCAGCCATACGTTTACCAGCGCGGGTACCTTTAGTGTTACGCTTGTGCTTAACTACGCTTGCGGCTCTGATACCATCAAACAAAATGTGACCGTAACAAGCTGTGGTATAACAGTAACGGCTCCGGGTGGTTCCGTTTGTTCTGGCGGCTGCAAGACCATTACAGCAACCGTAAGCGCCGGCACTTCGCCCTATACCTATACATGGAATACAGGAGCTACTACGCAAAGCATTAATCCTTGTCCTACCGTAACTACTTCGTATACTGTTTCGGTTACCGATGCCAATGGCGCTACCGCCTCGGCAATAGCAACGCTTACGGTTAGCCCGCCGATGAACATCGTTACTTCCGTTATTAACGTTAAATGCAATGGCGGAGCAACGGGCTCAGCATCGGCAACCATTACCGGGGGAACCTCGCCCTATACCTATTCCTGGTCAGGCAACAGCAGCACTACCACAAGCGCTACCGGCCTTGTGCAAGGCGGTTATACCTTTACAGTTACCGATGCGATCGGCTGTACGAAGACGGCAAGTGTTAACATTACGCAGCCTCCCGCGCTTACCGTTACCGCTACTCCCACCAATGTATCGTGCTTCGGTGGAAGCAATGGCGCCGCAAGCGCTTCAGCCAATGGCGGAACACCCAACTATACTTATTCCTGGAGCCCTTCGGGAAGCACGCTGTCTTCGATCAGCGGTCTTACCATTTGCGGCGTAACGGTTACCGTTACCGACGCGAATGGATGTACAGCTACAGCTACGGCCACCATCACACAGCCGCCTGCACTGGTGGTGAATACCAGTTCAACACCTGCCACCTGTTCAACAGGCGGAACGGGAACGGTAACTGTGAGCGGTGGTACCGGTGCTTATACCTATCTCTGGAGCTCCGGCTCACAAACAACACAAACAGCTACCAACCTCGCAACAGGTACGCATACCATTACGGTAACCGACGCCAACGGGTGTACCCAAACCGGAACGGTAAACATTACAGGCATCTCAGGACCCTCAGTAAACGTTTCGGGTACCAATGTGCTTTGTAATGGAGGAACTACAGGTACCGCTTCAGTTACCGCTTCGGGCGGTACAGGCACCATGACCTATTTGTGGAGCTTTGGCGCGCAAACAACGCAAACAGCTACGGGACTTCCCCAGGGAACATACACAGTAACCGTTACCGATGGCAATGGATGTACCGCCACCGCCACCGTATTGATCACTGAGCCTACCGCCCTGGTAGCAACTGCTACCGGCAGCAGCGCTTGCCAGAATGCTACCGCAACCGGAAGCGCAGCGGGTGGAACCGGTACTTATACGTATTCCTGGAACGGTACCAGCCAGAACACTCAGAACGCTACCGGCCTTAACACCGGCATCTATACACTTACGGTTACTGATGCCAATGGCTGCTCTTCGCAAGATACCGCGATCATCACCGTGAGTCCCCCTCCTGTGGTGAGCTTTACCACCAATGACTCAGCGGGCTGTGTTGCGCTTTGCATCAATCTTACCTGCACTTCAGCTAACATCAGCAGCTATACCTGGAACTTTGGTGACGGCAGCAGTAATGGAAATGGATCCACCGTAAGTCATTGCTACAAAACAGCGGGTACT
The DNA here is from genome assembly GCA_025451785.1 of Bacteroidia bacterium. Classification (GTDB taxonomy): domain Bacteria; phylum Bacteroidota; class Bacteroidia; order JANWJV01; family JANWJV01; genus JANWJV01. The sequence goes on from JANWJV010000158.1 coordinate 8,540, forward strand.
TTCTCTGTTACCTTGTCGGTTGTAGATAACAGCGGATGTCCCGGCTCGCTCACCAAGAACAATTACATTAATGTTTATCCCAACGTGATCGCTGCCTTTACCGCGGGACCTCAACCAACCACCATTCTTAATCCTACCATTCAATTTACCGACCAGAGCCTGAACGGCGCCATTAGCTGGAACTGGACCTTTGGTGACCTGCTCAACTCAGTTTCCACTAAGCAGAACCCAAGCTTCCCTTATAAGGATAGCGGCTGTTACAACGTACGCCTCATTGCCGACAACCAATACAATTGCCCCGATACTTCAGACCAAATGGTTTGCATTGGCGGTGACTACGAGCTCTTTGCGCCCAATGCCTTTACACCCGATGGCAACGGTCTGAACGACCTCTTCCTGCCCCGCGGCATCGGTATCGATCCGCAGCATTTCGAGATGTATATCTTCGACCGCTGGGGTAATCTCATTTTCAAGACCACCGACCTTACCGAAGGCTGGAATGGCAAGGCCAACGGTGGAAGGGACATCGCTCAGCAGGACGTGTATGTTTGGAAAGTGAATACCCGCGACTTCCAGGGCGGCAAGCATTCCTATACGGGCCACGTTTCGCTGGTACGTTAAAAGACATTTTTTTAACTTTGCC
>JANWJV010000159.1 GCA_025451785.1 Bacteroidia bacterium
AACGAGTTCTCAAAAGGCAAACAAGTTGATTATGTGCTGGGCGAATGGACCGAAGAGGAGAACAAGGTCCTTCCCGAAAGAATTAAATTAGCTGAACAAGCTATTAAGAGCTTCGCCTTTGTGGGGATCGACCGTACGATGACGGACTATAATAAGAAGTGAATATCGAATAATGAACACGGAACACGGAATGTTGAAGTGTCGGTAAGCTCGTCATTCCCTGTTCCGTGTTCGTTATTCAAACACACACTAAAGCCTAGCGAGTACCTTCTCAATTCCCACCCTTTCATTCACGATCTCATTCACCTTGTCAACAGGTATCCTGTCCTGCTTCATGGTGTCGCGTTCGCGGATGGTAACGGTATTGTCTTCGAGGGTTTGATGATCGATGGTGAGGCAATAGGGGGTGCCGATGGCATCCTGGCGGCGGTAACGCTTGCCGATGCTGTCTTTCTCCTCCATTTGGCAAAGCTGGCTGAAGCGCAGGCGGTTGAAGATCTCGGTAGCTTTTTCAGGAAGTCCGTCCTTATTCAATAAGGGAAGCACGGCCACTTTTACCGGCGAGAGGAAAGGAGGGAGGGTCAATACCACGCGGGAAGAACCGTCTTCCAGCTTCTCCTCTTTATAGGATTGCGAAAGCACGGCCAGGAACATACGATCGAGGCCGATGGAGGTCTCCACTACATAAGGAACATAGTTCTGGTTAAGCTCAGGATCAAAGTACTGGAGCTTTTTGCCCGAGAACTGCTCGTGCTGCTTCAGGTCGAAGTCGGTGCGGCTGTGGATGCCTTCCAATTCCTTAAAGCCAAAGGGAAATTCAAATTCAATATCACAAGCGGCGTTGGCATAGTGGGCCAGCTTGATATGATCATGAAAACGGTATTTAGTTTCAGGAAAGCCCAGGGCATTGTGCCACTTCATGCGCGTTTCCTTCCATTTGTTATACCATTCCATCTCGGTGCCGGGCTTCACGAAGTACTGCATCTCCATTTGTTCGAACTCCCGCATGCGGAAGATGAACTGCCTGGCCACGATCTCGTTACGGAAGGCCTTGCCGGTTTGCGCGATGCCGAAGGGGATCTTCATGCGGCCCGTCTTCTGCACGTTGAGGAAGTTCACGAAGATGCCTTGCGCTGTTTCAGGTCTTAGGTATATAACAGAAGCATCCTCGCTCACCGAGCCCATGGCTGTGCTGAACATAAGGTTGAACTGCCGTACTTCGGTCCAGTTACGCGATCCGCTTACGGGACAAACCACCTCCAGGTCAACAATGATCTGCCGCACTTCGGCCAGGTCGTTCTTCTCCATGGCATCTTTGAAGCGGTTGTTGATCTCCTCTATCTTCTTCTGGTATTCCATCACCCTCGGATTGGTGGAACGGAACATCTTCTCGTCAAAATTTTCGAAACGCTTCGCCGCTTTCTCTACTTCCTTGGCGATCTTGGCTTCTATCTTGGCCACGGCGTCTTCAATGAGCACGTCGGCCCTGTAACGTTTCTTGCTGTCCTTATTATCGATGAGAGGATCGTTAAAGGCATCCACGTGTCCGGAAGCTTTCCAGGTAGTGGGGTGCATGAAGATGGCGGCATCAATGCCCACGATGTTCTCGTGCATTTGTACCATGGAGCGCCACCAGTAGTCGCGGATGTTCTTCTTGAGCTCCGCGCCGTTCTGGCCGTAGTCGTATACGGCGCTGAGGCCATCGTAGATCTCGCTGCTCTGGAAGATGAAGCCGTACTCTTTCGAGTGGGATACTACGTTCTTAAATAAGTCTTCGTTATTCGCCATAACAGCGGCAAATGTAATAGGTTTTTCTCTACTTTTGCTCCCATGATCGCCATCGACAATACCCTCGTCTCCGAACATCTTCTTGAGAAGAAGTTTGTGTGCGACCTGGAAGCCTGCAAGGGCGCCTGTTGTGTAGAAGGGGAGAGCGGGGCTCCGCTCGAAGAGGAGGAGATCCCGATCCTGGAGGAGATCTATGATAAGGTAAAGCCTTACATGGACAAGGACGGTATCAAGGCGATCGACAAGCAGGGCTTTTATGTGATCGACGAGGATGGCGACTATACCACTCCTTTAATAAAAGGTGCGCAGTGTGCCTTTGTTTATTTTGATGATACCAATACCGCCAAGTGCGCCATCGAGAAGGCGCACCGCGAAGGCAAGATCGATTTCCAGAAGCCGATCTCCTGCCACCTGTACCCGGTGCGGATAAAGAAGTACAAGAGCTACGAGGCGGTGAACTATCACAAGTGGCATTTGTGCAAGCCGGCCTGTGTTTGCGGCGCCAAGCTTGACGTGCCGGTGTACCGCTTTTTGAAGGAGCCCTTGATACGCAGGTTTGGCGAGGATTGGTACGCGCAATTGTGCGCCGCCGCTGCGATCCCAAAGTGAAATACCTCTGCAGCCCTTTGTTGACGGGCATTTTAAAAATGAAACCCTGTATTGACGGGGCTTTCCGGGGGAGTCCTTAGGGGAGGCAAACTCTTTTCTATCTTCCAAATTTTTCCCAAAAATATTTTTAAGGACTTGTTACAAACCCCTGGAAGCCGCGCCAGCATTGGGTTTCAGAGGGGTAGTTAAAGCTCTCCTTAAAGCCTATGTTTATAACTTCGGTCAAATGTTAATTGAAAACACTTGACACAAAAAAGTTTTTTGACAACTTTTGTGACATCTAATTATTGAATCACAGGCTTTATCTGTAAGTCCCCTGTAAGACCGAAGGGTTTTACTGGAATTTTTAGCGCCATGTGTGAAAGAATTAGCAGAAAAATAAAGAATTTTTGACGTTCAATTACAATTAATTAGTAAGTGGTTATGGAAAGAAAAGAGCCGATCCTCGAAGAGAACAAAGACAGATTCGTATTATTCCCTATAAAGCACAAGGACATTTGGGAAATGTATAAGAAAGCCGAGGCAAGCTTTTGGACCGCTGAAGAAATAGACCTCTCGCCCGACCTGGCCGATTGGAACAACAAGCTTAACGAAGAAGAAAAACATTTTATCAAGCATGTGCTTGCTTTCTTCGCTGCCAGCGACGGCATTGTGAACGAGAACCTCGCCATCAACTTCATGAACGAAGTGCAGTATCCGGAAGGACGCTGCTTCTACGGCTTCCAGATCATGATGGAGAACATCCACTCCGAGACCTATTCCCTTTTAATTGATACTTATATTAATAACCCCGCTGAAAAGGACAAGCTGTTCCATGCCATGGAAACGGTACCCTGCGTGAAGAAGAAAGCCGACTGGGCCCTGCGCTGGATCAGCAACGGCAGTTTTGCCGAGCGCCTCATCGCCTTCGCGGCGGTAGAAGGCATCTTCTTCTCCGGCAGTTTCTGCTCCATCTTCTGGTTAAAGAAACGCGGCCTCATGCCCGGACTGAGCTTCTCTAACGAGCTCATCTCGCGCGACGAAGGCCTGCATTGCGACTTCGCCTGCCTGCTGTACTCACAGCTCGAAAATAAACTGAGCCCCGAAAAAGTAAAAGAAGTGATCACCAATGCCGTGGAGATAGAAAAGGAGTTCGTTACCGACGCGCTCCCCGTTCGCCTCATCGGCATGAATGCCGACATGATGCGTACCTATATTGAGTTCGTTGCCGACCGCCTGCTGGTGGCACTGGGCTGCTCTAAGGCATACAACGCGGTGAACCCCTTCGACTTCATGGAGCTTATCTCCCTGCAGGGTAAAACTAATTTCTTCGAAAAGCGCGTGGCCGAATACAAAAAGGCCGGTGTTGGTATGAAGACAGAAGAGAACGTATTCAAGCTGGACGAAGACTTTTAGATCACGACATTTCCATATTGTTTTAGTACATAAGTTTATAGTGGCGTATATAATACTGATGTTAAACTAACCAAAACACCCCCCTGTCCCCATGTATGTAATTAAGAGAGACGGTAACCGCGAGTCGGTTAAATTTGACAAGATCACTGCACGTGTGCAGAAGTTGTGCTACGGCCTGGAACCCCAGCACGTGAACCCGGTACCAGTGGCAATGAAAGTGATCGAAGGGATCTATGAAGGCGTTACTACCAGCGAGCTCGATAACCTGGCAGCGGAGATAGCGGCTTCTCTTACTACCAAACATCCTGATTATGCTTTGCTCGCGTCGCGTATCGCGGTGAGCAACTTACACAAGGCTACCGACAAGAGCTTTTCCAAGACCATGGAGAAGCTGTACAACTATGTTGATCCCAAGACCGGCAAAAAGGCACCCCTGATCGCGGACGATGTGTACGAGATCATTATGAAGAATGCCCAGGAGCTGGACTCTACCATTATCTACGACCGCGACTTCGGGTATGACTACTTCGGCTTTAAAACCCTGGAGCGCTCGTACCTGCTGAAGTTGGACGGACAAGTGGCTGAGCGCCCCCAGCACATGCTCATGCGTGTGTCTGTTGGCATCCATAAGGAAGACATTGCTTCCGCTATTGAAACCTATAACCTTATGAGCGAGCGCTGGTTCACCCACGCTACGCCTACCTTATTTAATGCCGGCACTCCCAAGCCCCAAATGAGCAGCTGCTTCCTTCTCTCGTTAAAAGAAGACAGCATCGACGGCATTTACGATACGCTGAAGAATTGCGCCAAGATATCGCAGAGCGCAGGAGGCATCGGCCTCAGCATCCATAACGTTCGCGCTACGGGCTCTTACATCCGTGGCACCAACGGAACTTCTAACGGCATCATCCCCATGCTGCGTGTGTATAATGATACGGCGCGTTATGTTGACCAGGGCGGCGGCAAGCGCAAAGGCAGCTTCGCCATTTACCTGGAGCCCTGGCATGCCGACATCTTTGAGTTCCTTGACCTGCGCAAGAACAACGGCAAGGAAGAGATGCGTGCCCGCGACCTCTTTACCGCGCTTTGGATCCCCGATCTGTTCATGAAACGCGTGAAGGAGAACGGCGACTGGTCGCTGTTCTGCCCCAACGAAGCGCCTGGCATGAGTGACTGCTGGGGAAAAGAATTTGAAGCCCTGTACGAGAAATACGAACAGGAAGGAAAGGCCCGCAAGACCATTAAGGCGCAAGACCTGTGGTTCAAGATCATGGAAAGCCAGATCGAGACCGGTAACCCTTACATGCTTTATAAAGACGCCTGCAACGGCAAGAGCAACCAGCAGAACCTGGGCACCATTAAGAGCTCTAACCTTTGCACCGAGATCATGGAGTACACCTCTAGCGACGAGATCGCGGTGTGTAACCTGGCCTCTATCGCACTGCCCCGATTCGTGGAAAACGGTGAGTTCAATCACCAAAA
>JANWJV010000160.1 GCA_025451785.1 Bacteroidia bacterium
ACCGTAACACCTACGTTCTCGTTTCCTTCGAGGCTGAAATCGATATTGGTGATGCCGGAGGCGGGGTTAGGATAAAGAAGAAGGTTCGAAAGTCCCGCGATGTTCTCCTGAATACCTGTGGGTGTCAGTGGCGTCCATGCTACCTGGTAAATATGTTTAGTATCGTCGTTCTGGATGAACACCACCGCCTTGCAATTCGCAGGCTTCACACTGTCGGCCATATAGGTGGTGTAAGAGAAGTTGAAGTTGCCGGTGGTGCTGCTTGTAGGAAGGCCCAGTGATGTGCCTGAAGCGGAAGGGAACATTTTGCGCATGGCATTCGGGAAGAACTTTTCACCGTTCGGTCCTGGCGCTGTTGCGTAGGTAAGCGTTTCAACCAATACTACCTTGAGGCTGAAATTACCATTGACAAAACCAGCCAGAGAAGCGTAGTTGCCCGTGATGTCGATGCTGCTTCCGTTATAGGTGGCATTGATGCCAAGCGTAAAGAAGCCCGGGCGGGGATAATGATAGTCGATCCTCTTCTGCAAGGTAACGTCGCTCCAGGTGAGCAGGGGGTTGCCGAAATAATAGTGCCAGTTGCCCATTACGTTTCCGTACGGAACTCCTCCCACATGATAGTAGTTCCTGCGGGTGGTGTTGTCAGGAATATTGAACTGGTACATGGGATCGCTGATCGAAGGCCAGAAGGTATGGTAGGCGATCTCCACCGCCTTGGCAGTGTTGGCATTCATTACCACGAGGTAATCAGGGTTTACGCCGGCGCAGGGACTGCAGCCCGCGTTGGTAAACTCCTCGAATACCAGTTTACGTTGAACAGTGCTCGCGCTAACACCTGTGGAGTAATAGGCTGTATCGTTCGCGCTGTATTGGTCGGTGCTTCCGTTCACTTTAGAGATCCAGGCCTTGATGTCTGATTTGCCAATGGTGCTGAAGTTCCAGGTGATCGGGTGTGTCACGGTATCAACTCCCATCGTGGGAATGTTTAAGCCGCTCAATGTTTGTGTTTGTACCGCGCCGCCGTTCACACGGTAATTGAGCTCTAAGGAAGTGATGGTAGCGGTTCCGCGATTGGTGAAGCCGAGCCGCACACTGTCCATACCCTGTTTGATCATGTTCAGCACAGGCATTTTAGAGTCGGAGGACAACATCACAACATTGCCCGAAGCATCGTTGGTATAAGGCGCAAAGATCCGTACATTGTCGATGCCGAGGCCTTTCCAGTTCTGGGCGTTATCATTGTACTTTAGTGCGACACGCACGTTGCTTTGTCCGGCATAGGTGCTGAGGTCTACCATTTGGTTGAGCCAGATGGGGTTTTCCCAGGAAGATATTTCGAATTCCTGCGTCCAGGAGGTGCCGCCGTCGGTGGAAACCTCTACTGTCGCATATGTTTGGTTCTTTACAACAGGGAAATACCAGAAGTCGAACGAGATGAAGACTTTGGAGTAGGCGCTCCAGTTCATTGCAGGAGAAATGAGGCGGTCAGAGCTTTTGTTGCAGTAACACTTGTCATCGTTGGTAAATGCGAACTTGCTGGTGCCAACAGGATAGGTAGTTTGGAAGTATACCTCCCATGACTGGTGGGAACTGGCCGGTCCGAACTTCCATCCGCCGTCGCTGGCCAGTGTGGTCTGGCTCCAGCCCACAGGCATGGCGCCGCTCTGAAAATCTTCGAAAAGGATCGTTTGCGCAGCGGCTGTGCCGAAGGCTACAAGGGATATGGCAAGGAAGTAAAGTTTTTTCATGGCCTAAGGGTTTTGGTTACCGCTAAATTAATCCAGGACCTCCCCCGGAACAACGTCAATTGCCTCAAAATATACTACGCTGAAGGGTTAAATATAAAATATTACCAATGAAATACTAAACTATAAGACCCTTCGATGACATCTAATTACCACTTGATCACTTTGTAATTGAAACTCTTGCCCCGGGCATTTATATTCATGAAATAAATGCCGGCGGCCAAGCCTTCAGAGACCAATACCGCATTGCCACTTACCTGCTTGCTGATCATTACCTGGCCCTGAAGGTTGGCAACCGTGATCAGGGCTTCTTCGTTCAGGTTCCCGATGTTGATCTCTTTATTAAAAGGGTTAGGATATACTTCGGGCATCTCCGGTTCATCGTGTATTCCTACAGAAGTAGCGCAGTTTGATTTGATGAAATAGTTCTGCGGGAAACCGGGTAAGCTTAGCACCGCGGTTACGCCCGCTGAATTCGGATCAAGGTCAAGGCCGATGTCGCTATAGTTACATCCCGTGCCCAGGGTATTGGGCGAATTGATCACGCCAAGGAACTGGCTGAACGATTTTACCGCGTAGATCTTTCCGTCGTTGGCAAGCTGCAGGCCATAGATATCAGGGGTTTGGCTGAGCGTAAGTTTCGAGTTCTTGATGGCCGTAGCACTGCTAAGCGTAAGATCGTACTGCACAAGTGTAGCATTAGGATCGTAAGTGCTCACGTAGAGGCGGCTGGCATTTTCGGAGAATTCGATGCCGTACACGTGGTTGCCGCCCATTGGTAAGGTAATAGGATTGGAGAGCACACCGGTAACATCGTTGAAGTCGAATACCTGCACGGTATCCAGGTAACCGCAGGCTACCGCCAGTTTTTTGCCGCAGGGACTGAACTTCATTTGCCCGTAGCTGTTTTGGATCTTGGAGTTGTTGTGCTTGATGCCGATGTTGGTCTTTACCGCGGTGCCAAGTCCGGCGGAGGTAAGCGGGTATACATCAAAGGCGGTGTTGTTCCATTCATGAATAGCTACCCAGTAATTGGAACCACCGGTTTGCTTAACCGCGGTAAGCCTTTCGGTAACGGGGCTGAGTACGGCGGTGTTTTTTGAAGTTACATCACCCAGGCCCGCCTGCAGGCTCATGTCAACAATGGAATAACGGAAGCCGTTAGAGCCAAGGTCAGCGGCGGTAGTAAACAGGAAATACTGCGTATTGCTGCCAGGCCTCGGAACAATGAGCGCCGATTGTGTGGAGGACAGATCACCCATAAGCCCACTGCCGTTGGGCATGGCAACATGGTTCTTGTTATACACTTTCACGCCATCGGTATAGAACAGCAAGGCCCCGGTACTGCTGCTCATAGCCGCGCAACCTTCATTAGTGTTGAGCGCGCCGTTGGTGAGCGCCACCGCGCTACCGCTCGAAAAAGTTACGCCGGCAAGCTGTCCGAAATACCAGTTGTCGGTTTCCTTTTGCGCGTTAGCGCCAATGCTTACTGAAAGTAAAAGGCAGAGAGTAATTTTTTTCATGGTGTATGATTTATTATGCTTCGACTCCGCCCAGCATGACGTCACCCTGAGTGGAGTCGAAGGGTTAGTTTGAGCCTGAGTTTACGATGCGGAAATGAGTTTGTTCTTTCCCGCTCGTTACATTCAGAAAGTAAATGCCTTTGGCCAGGTTGCCGGGATAGAGTTCTCCTCCTCCTTTTAAAGAGGTTCTGAAGACTTCTTGCCCCTGCAGGTTGGTAATGTTTACTTCAGCAGATGCGCTGCTAAGGCTTTTCAGGAATATTTTTTCCGTATAAGGATTGGGGAACACTTCATAGAGCGGTTCTTCAGTATTGTCGCCAGCCAGCCCGGTAAAATCGCAAGCCGATTCCTTCAGCAAGCTCTGAACAAAGCCGGGAAGGGTAAGCCCCGAATTAATACCGGTGGAATTGGGGTCAACATTTACGCCGTTGTCAACATAATTACAACCGGTGCCTGCTGTGCCCGGACTATTGATCACGCCGATCCAGGAACTGTAGGAGCGATCCACATATATCTTTCCATTGTTGGCCAGCTGCATGCCGTAGATATCAACGGTGGTGCTGAGCACGGTCTTGGAGTTCTTAATTGCTGTGGCGCTGCCCAGCGTAAGGTCGTATTGAACAAGCGTGGCGCTGGGATCATAAGTGCTTATGTACAGCCTTTTTCCGTCGCCCGAAAATTCACAACCGAATACGTGAGAGGTATAAGAAAGGGTAAGCGGGTTGGAGATCACTCCGGTTACATCGTTGAAATCGAACACCTGTACAGTGTCGAGGTAGCCGCAAGCCAATGCCAGTTTATCGCCGCAGGGGCTGAACTTCATTTGACCGTAAGTGTTCTGGATCTTGGAGGTGTTATGCTTGATGCCGATATTGGTCACCACGGGTGTACCGATACCGGTAGAGGTTACAGGATAAACATAGAACGCGTTGGTTCCCCATTCGTGTACCGCCACCCAGTATTTGGATCCTCCGCTCGGCTTCATGGCGGTAAGCCTTTCGGTGGCAGGGGTCAATAAGGGTGTGTTCTTGGTGAGCACATCGCCAAGACCGGTATTGAGGGTCATGTCGAGCTCTGAATATTGGATGCCGTTGGAGTTTCCATCAGCCGCCGCGGTAAATATATAATAGATAGTGGTGCTTCCTGGCTTCGGAACAATGAGTGCCGACTGTGAAGAGGAGATATCGCCGTTGAGGCCTGTACCGTTGGCCATTGAAAAATGGGTCTTATCCCAAACGGTGATGCCATCGGTATAAAAAAGCAGGTTACCCGAAGCATCCGAAATAGTGGCACAGCCTTCGGCCGTTATCAGTGCGCCATTAGTAAGCGCAACCGCATTGCCGCTGGAGAAATCGATGCCGGCTCCCTGGCCATAATACCAGAAGTTGGCTTCTTTTTGTGCAAAGGCAGTGATGGAAAGAAATAAAAAGGGGAGGAGTAGGGTTCTTTTCATACAGGAAAGATTGTTTCCTGCTAAGATAAGTAAATAAGTAGGATTTCTAAAACCCTTAAGGTTTTTGTTCCAGGAGGTCGCTGTTCGGGTTTTCAGCTTTCAGCAAAAGGTCGATGCGCAGGAAGGCCCTGGCGTAGTGTTCCGCATCCATATTCCCCCAGTGAATGTGGTAATACCTGTATTGCCAGGTTTGCACCTGGCAGAGGAAGAAGGTAAATAAAGAAAAGGCTATCGCGGCCCTCTTTAGCTTTTGCTGTTTCAGTGAGCCGAACAGGAAGGCCACCGGAATAACGAGCAAAGGGTAGTAGTCGATCATCACCCTGGAACCGAAGCTGCCGCCATACCACCATTGCCACCAGCAGGAAAGCACATAAAGTACGATCAGCAGGAAAGCCCCGAAGGTCCAGAACAAAAACCTGTTGTCGCGAAATAGCAGGAACCAGCCTGCCATACAAAGGATAAAGAACGGGGTGTAAAGCAGGAAGCCTTTCTTAAAGCTGAAGAGGAAGTCGAGAATATGAGGCTCGCTCCAGTTAAAACCTTCCCTGTTATAAGCGTCGGCAAAGAATACCCCGGTGCTTATCTTGTAAAGGAGCAATTGCAGGAAACAAACGGAGAGGAACAGCAGCAATGAAATGATAACGGAAGAAATTTTTTCACGCAGGGTGTTGATCGCAAGCATCAACGTTTGGCGGTCGCCGGCGAGAAAAGGAATGGAAAGCACCACCAGCCCGTTCACAGGGCGTATCAATACGATGAGGCCAAGCAAAAGCGCCGACCAGTAGAGTGATCGGGTATTGCGGTGTAATAAGAATAGTCGGGCATGGTAAACAAAGAGCGTTACAAATGCAAAAGAGTATACATGCGACATGGCAGGCTCCCGCACTGTGTAATAAAATAGATTGGTGCCGAAAGCGAGGGCGATGAGCAGAAAGGAAATGAGCTTTTCGCCAATGTTATAAGTGAGCAAAAGCTTCCTTGTAAAGATCAAACCAATGCATAGCCAGAAGAGCGCGGCTATGTTTATCAAAACCGCATAATACTTCGAATAGCCATCGGCTTCCCCGCCCGTTATTTTTGTGATGCCATGTCCTATCCCGAAGAAGGGGAGCATGGCAAGTGATGTTCCGGCGAAATATTTGGAAATGGTCTTGCCATTACAGCTTGTCCTGTAATCGCTCTTCGTATTCGCGTTGTGATACTTGTCCTCTGCCTGGTCATAAAAACCAAGGTTGAGGTCCTGGTAAATAAAGGTGGCCGGCAGGTAAGCGTAATATCCTTTGCCGTCAGAAATGATGATGGTCTTCCAGTGATCGCCTCCCCATTGAATATTGGACGCGCTCCAGGTCATGATGACCATGATGCCGGCAATGACCCAATGGGAGAGGGATCGCTTCAAGTAGCATAATTAGTAATTATTTTGCTTCGAACACGTATTCGGTTTCATGAGTTGTAGTGCCCGAAAGGCTGGTTTCTGAATAAGACCTTTTTGCAACCAGCTTCTTATGGCGGAGCTCATCCAGATCCCAGGTATCATCAAAGTAATGCCCGGTGGAAGTGTTGGTAACACCGCCGAAGCTGGTTCTTTGCTCATACAGTGTGATCTGCTCTTTTTTCTTCAGATCACCAATACAACCTGTAAAGTTCCAGACGCCTTCTTCGGTACCACTCTGGCCGTCCATAACCGTTACCCATTTGTAAGTGCCATCCTTCTCAAAGGTCACTTCTTCACTGAGCGTGCCGGTAGTGGTCATGCTTCCTGATTTTTCTGTGTAGGTGCTTCCATCGGATGTAAATGTAGTGTTGCCGGAAGGTCCAGTTGTGGTAGAGTTGAAAGAGGTCATCTTCCATTCACCCACTACTCTTGCTTTCCTGCTCCGCAGCGAAATGCCCGGATCGTTCTCACCTTTTTTCATGCACGAAGGCCAAATGGCTCCTGAAATAATAAATAGCGCAATAAAACTTCTTGTTTTCATAATACTTATTTAAGGATTGATTTATAGGGCAAAACTACCCCTGCGCAACTGGCTCAGGAAACCATAATTATCCTAAAATGACAGGTCTATTATTTGGCGAAGAGCCGCTCTTAAGGAATGAGCGATTGGGCGATGAAAGCCGGGTTCAGTTCATCAAAGGGAAACTTCTTCACCTTTTCCTGCTCGCGCTGGCTGGTACCGAAGTCGTAGGTCTTATCATAGTAAACGAGACTAATGGCGCATGCCGTAGCCAGGTCGCCTTCGTCGATCGCCTCCAGTGCCCGCTTGGCGTGCTGGCCTCCGAGTTTTTTTGTGATCCGCTGGGTTGCGGCCTTCAGATCTTCTTTGCTGTACTTTCCATATTCTTCAACCAGGTACTTTGTACGAACTTCTGCCGGCAGATCTATGTAATGAAGCATCGCTTCGAGCATCTGCCGCCACAAACCTTCGGGCACCATGTTGGCCCCTACCTTGCGGCTCTCGTCTTCAAGCCACAAGACTTTCGCCGAGTCAGTTTTCATCAATTGCATCGCAAGCTTGTTCTCGAAGTGCTCCTGCGAAGGCTGTTTCTCTTCACCGATCGACCCGTAGGAAGATCCTTTATGATGCGCCAGCTTCTCAAGGTCGATCACTTGCTGGCCTTTTTTTGATAGCTCCTGAAGCACCAATGTTTTTCCTGAGCCGGTCCTGCCGCCCAGGATCAAAAGGCTGCGCGTCTTTTTAAATTCTTCGAGCGCAAAGTTCCGGAAAGCTTTATAGCCTTTCTTAAGTGTATAAACTTTATAACCGTACATCTCCAGCAGCCAGGCCACGCTGCCGCTGCGCATACCGCCCCTCCAGCAATGGGTGAGTATTGTTTTTTCCTTCGCGATCGTGTTTGCGCTTTCTACGATGCTTTTCAACTTCGGACCCACCAGCTCCAATCCTTTGAGGATGGCGGGTTCGCGCCCCTCTTTCTTATAGATGGTTCCGATGATCACCCGCTCTTCGTTGCTGAACAGCGGAACATTATGCGCGCCGGGAATATGTCCCTGCAGGTATTCGGCAGGGGTACGAACATCGATAATGGGGTATTGTTCGCTTTTCGAAAGGAATTCCTCTATGTCAAGCGATGTTGCCACTAAATGACCTTGACCTTCTTCGCATTAGCGATCGCCTTGTCCTTCACCGCATGTACATCGGCGCCCACCTTATCCCAGGTAAGGGCTACGCCCATGCGCCGATAAGGGCGGGTGGTTGGTTTTCCGAAAATACGCACGTCGGCTTGTACTTCTTTTATGGTTTCTTCAAGGCCCGTATAGCTGGGATGCATTCCTTCCTTTTCAGCAAGTATCACCGCGCTGGCGCCAGTGCGCTCCAATGTAATGGCAGGTATCGGTAATCCAAGCACCGCTCTTGCATGCAGTTCGAACTCGCTTAGGTTCTGTGTACCGGCCAGCGTCACCATGCCTGTATCATGCGGCCTTGGTGATAATTCTGAAAAATAAACGCCTTCATCAGTAAGAAAAAATTCAACACCCCAAATACCGGCACCGCCCAATGCCTTCGTTACCTTGTCGGCCATTTGCTGCGCTTCTTTAATATGCGTGTCGGTCATAGGATGCGGCTGCCAGCTTTCCTGGTAGTCGCCGCGCTCCTGGCGGTGGCCTATGGGGGGACAGAAAAGTGTAGGGCCGTTCTTTTGTGTAACGGTCAAAAGGGTGATCTCTGAATTGAACTTCACAAAAGCTTCCACGATCACTTCCAAAAGGTCGCCACGCGTGCCGGTCATAGCATAGTTCCAGGATTTTTCTACATCGGCTTCGTTCTTCACCACTGATTGTCCTTTTCCTGAAGAACTCATGAGCGGCTTCACTACGCAGGGGATCCCTATCTTTTTCACCGCCGCTTTGAACTCCTCCAGTGTTTTGGCGTATTCATACTTGGCTGTACGTAAGCCCAGCTCCTTCGCTGCCAGGTCGCGGATCGCCTTGCGGTTCATCGTAAAATTGGCGGCGCGGGCACTCGGCACCACGTGCAAGCCCTGCTTTTCATAATCATAAAAACGTTCGGTACGTATGGCTTCTATCTCGGGCACAATTATATCGGGCCGGTGCTTTTCCACAATGCGGTCAAGCTCTTTGCCATCCAGCATATTGATCACTTCCCTGTCGTCGGCCACCTGCTGTGCCGGGGCATCGTTATACGAGTCGGCCGCCACTACATAAACACCCAGTCTTTTGAGCGCTATTACGAATTCTTTGCCCAGTTCGCCAGAGCCAAGGAGGAGTACTTTTTTCATGGCGATAAAGGTACATTTTACATCAATTCTTTCCTACATTTGCTTGATACCTTATACCCGATACTTGACACTTTATACCTGATACCAAATAACATGTACGGCGACTTCAAGACCCATCTTCAGAAAGAGCTCAAGGCCATTGATGAGAACGGCCTTTTTAAACGCGAGCGCGTGATCACTACACCGCAGGGTGCTACAGTGAAAGTGAACGGAAAGGAAGTGATCATTTTTTGCGCTAATAATTACTTAGGACTTTCTTCTCATCCCAAAGTGGCGGAGGCCGCGCGCAAGACCCTTGATACGCATGGTTATGGTATGTCGAGCGTACGCTTTATCTGCGGTACACAAGACATTCATAAAACACTTGAGGAAAAGTTGGCGAAGTTCGTTGGCCAGGAAGACTCCATTTTATATGCCGCTTGTTTTGATGCCAACGGCGGTGTGTTCGAAGCATTGCTTGGCGAAGAGGACGCGATCATCTCCGACGAGCTCAATCATGCTTCCATCATCGATGGCGTTCGTCTTTGCAAAGCACAGCGGTACCGCTATAAGAACTGTGATATGAATGACCTGGAGGAGCAGCTCAAGAAGGCACAGGCCCAGCGTTTCCGCCTCGTTGTCACCGACGGTGTCTTCTCAATGGATGGTTATGTAGCGCCTTTAGATAAGATATGCGACCTTGCTGATAAATACAACGCGATGGTGATGGTGGACGAGAGTCATGCCAGCGGCTTCATTGGTAAGACCGGACGTGGTACTATTGAACTGAAGAACGTGATGGATCGTGTTGATATAGTTACAGGAACCCTGGGCAAAGCGCTAGGCGGTGCCATGGGCGGCTTCACGGCTTCTAAAAAGGAAGTGATCGACATGCTGCGCCAGCGTTCGCGGCCTTATCTTTTCAGCAACTCGCTTGCTCCTGCAATTGCGGGTGCTTCCATCGCGGTGCTCGATATGCTTACAGAGACTACCGCGCTTCGTGATAAGCTCGACTGGAACATCAAATACTTTAAAGAAGGTATTAAGAAGGCTGGTCTAGAGATCAGGGAGGGCGATTCGGCCATCGTGCCGGTGATGCTGTACGACGCGAAGCTTTCGCAAGTATTTGCTGATAAGCTTTTACAGGAAGGTATCTACGTGATCGGTTTCTTTTACCCTGTAGTGCCCAAAGGCCAGGCCCGCATACGTGTGCAGCTTTCGGCGGCGCATGAAAAGGAGCACCTCGATAAGGCCATCGCCGCTTTCGCGAAGATCGGAAAGGAGCTGGGAGTGATCACAAAGAGCCTTGCCTGATCTGCTGCCTTATGAACTCTCTTTTCGTAAAACGGTATCTTTTCTTGATAGTTGCGGCACTGCCATTGATGGTGGCCGCACAGCAATCCAATAGAAAGGACTCACTAGAGAAGGTCCTTAGCAAGGAAACAGACCTGAAGGAGCGTGTGAAGGCCCTTTGCCTGCTGTCGTATGAATTTATCCTGACCGGTGAAGACCAGCGTTCGTTGGATACAGCCAAGGCGGCCCTGAAGATCAGCGAAGACCTTGATTTCAAGGAAGGAATGTTCGATGCGAGAGTTAGCATGGGAGATTATTATGATGCGGTTGGAAATTATCCCACTGCCATCAGTTACTATGAAACTGCTTTGCGGCTGGCACGCGCACAGAAAGACCAGGAGGGCATTGCCAAAGCCCTCAATAATATGGGCGGCACCTACCGTGAAATGGGAAATTATAAGCAGGCGCTCGAGAACTTCCTTGAAACACAAAAGCTGGTGGAGGCAACAGGCAACAGGAATGCCCAGGCCTCGGTATACAATAACTTAGGTATTGTATATTACTATCTGAAGGACCTTAACAAGTCGTTGGAGGCTTTTAAAACGGGTATTCGCATCAGGAAGGAGCAGGGCGACAGACGCGGCATGGCCGCTACGTACGGCAATATCGCCAACATCTATACGGAAATGAGCATGCCCGACACAGCGCTGGACTATCTGGTGAAGGCCCGCAAAGTGTACGAGGAGCTGGGAGCAAAACGGAACATTGCCTTCAGCGAGAATGCTATGGGTCTCATCTATATGGGCAAGAAAAACTTCACAGAAGCGCTGAAGCATTATAACCTCGCGCTGGAGATGAAGCAGGGTTTCTCTGACAAGCAGAGCGACGCGATCACCCTCAGCAATATCGGCTCAGCGCTTGATGGTCTTGGAAAATACGAAGAAGGCGAAAAGAAGTACATGGAAGCGCTTGCTATTTTCAGGGAGACCAATGCTACCGGTTATATTAAAGATGCCTACTGGAGCATCTCGCACCATTTCCAGGAAAAGAAAGATTATAAGAGCGCTTTTGAATACATGAAGAGCTACACGTTGCTCAACGACTCCATATTCTCAAAAGAAAGTGCCGAACAACTTGGCAAGATGCAGGCGCGTTATGAAACAGAAAGGAAGGAGAGCGCGATCCAGCTCCTTACAAAAGAGAAGGAGGTAAATGACCTCGCGCTCACCAAGCAAACGCAACAGAAGAACTTTCTTATTGCCGGTGTGATACTGGTGCTGCTGCTGGCTGGGCTGCTCTTTAGCCGGTACCAGCTTAAGAACCGTTCACACAAATTGCTTGAGGACCAGAACCGTATCATTGCCCAAAAGAACAAGGACATTACCGATAGCATCAATTACGCGAAGCGCATCCAGGATTCCATGCTGCCCTCACTGAAGGCGATGCAGCAGGCGCTGCCCGGGCTGTTCGTATTGTTCAAACCCAAGGACATTGTGAGCGGCGACTTTTACTGGTACGCCGAAAACAAAGGAAAGGTATATATCGCTGCTGCCGATTGCACCGGCCATGGCGTTCCGGGCGCTTTTATGAGCATGATCGGCAACGATAAACTGAACCACGCGGTGGTGGAGAAGCAATTGAGCGAACCTTCGGAGATACTTTTTTCCCTGAACCATACCGTAAAAGAGGTCCTTCAGCAGAACCAGGGTGAGACATCCGCCAACGATGGGATGGACATCGCCCTTTGCGCCATCGACCTAAAGAGCAAACAATTGAATTTCGCGGGCGCCAACCGTCCGCTCTATATTATCAGGAGAGGGGAGATCATAGAGTTGAAACCTACAAAAGCCGCGGTGGGGGGGCACACAAGCGCCACACAGGAATTTGAGGAGAAAAGTTTTGTTTTTGAAACG
The DNA here is from genome assembly GCA_025451785.1 of Bacteroidia bacterium. Classification (GTDB taxonomy): domain Bacteria; phylum Bacteroidota; class Bacteroidia; order JANWJV01; family JANWJV01; genus JANWJV01. The sequence continues at coordinate 12,164 of JANWJV010000160.1, forward strand.
GGTGATTCTATCTATTTGTTCAGTGATGGGTATGCTGACCAGTTCGGCGGGCAGGGGGGCAAAAAACTGATGACCGGCAAGTTCAAGGAGATACTTATTTCACTCGCTTCCCGCAGCCCTTTCGAGCAGCAGGCTGCCCTGGAGGACCAATTCATTGAATGGAAGGGCGAGTTGGAGCAGGTAGACGATGTGTTAGTGATAGGAATAAAGATATAATGGACGCTGAACTGGAAAAGAACTGGGAGCAGGTACTGAAAAAGCTGGAACCTGTTTTTGGTCCCGACCTAGACGCACAAGCCGTACTATTCATCATTGGTGTCCAGGAATTGGGAAAGGGGCACCGCGAATTCTCAAAAGATGAAAAGCTGGATGTGATGCACATCGCCATATGTACTGTGCTGGCGCCCTACGGTTATTATGAGTACGAAGGAATGGATACGGAAGGATGGCCGCATTGGAAACCTACCGCTAAACTGCCATCGCTAAAGCCTGCCCAGCAAGCACAATTGATGAAACAGGCGGTGATAGATTACTTCACAGCCAGGGATAAAGAAAATTAAGAAAGGATCAGGGAACCTCTACGGTCGTTTCTACCTTCTTGCCGGGCTCCAGCTTAATGATGCCTGAGCCATTGCCACCGATACCGGTTACGTCAACGTTAAAAATGGCCTGCAACTTGAAGTTGAAATAGCATTTTCCCGAACCATCGGTAACACCAGTAGCTTCTACATCGCCCTGGTTACTTGGGATATTGGCCCAAAGCCTTACAAAGGCTCCAGCCTCAGGTGCTCCGCCATTGCCGGTGCTAACAACGGTAACAACTGCGTCGCAGCTTTGGTCTTTTTTACATGCTGAGTAAGAAACAGCCAGGAAAGCGACAATAATAAGGCTGAAAAGGGTTGATTCAGTAATTTTTTTTGTCATGATTTTTGATATTTAGTAATATTGCGAACAGCTGTACTATCTTGTCCCAATACCCCTCTTAATCAATTCCGAATCACAAATATACTCAAATTTCAAAATATGAGAAAAAAGTCCGGCATTATTTTTCCCCTTATTTGCGCGGCTTTTACGCTTGTTTCCATGCGTGGCGATGAAGCAGGCAAGGAAACGCAGGTGCTCATCAATACTACCGCGGGCGATATCACTATCAAGCTCTACAATGAAACACCCCTTCATCGCGATAATTTCATCAAAATGGTGGAAAACCATACCTATGACAGTACCCTGTTCCACCGTGTGATACGCGATTTTATGATACAAGGCGGCGACCCTGACTCCAAAAAGGCCCCGCCTAACGTAATGCTTGGCAACGGCACCATGGGCTTTACCATTCCTGCTGAGATCAATCCTAAGTTGTTCCATAAGAAAGGCGCCCTTGCCGCGGCAAGGCAAAGTGATGACGTAAATCCAAAGAAGGAGTCTTCAGCCTGCCAGTTCTATATTGTGCACGGTCGCAGTTTCAGTTTGCCCGATCTGAGTGCCATGGAGGCTCAGGTAAACAATCCCATTAAACAAAAGATATTCGGCGATCTTATCAATCGCCCCGAGAATGCCGCGCTCAAGAAGCGCTTTATGAACAACCAGCAGGCGCAAAACGGCGACAGCCTTACTAAGCTCTCGCAGATCATTGAGCCTATGGTGCAGAAAGAGTTCGATAAGACGCCCCATTTCAGCTACAGCGAAGAGCAGAGGAAAGCGTACACCACAGCGGGCGGCGCTCCGCACCTCGACGGTAGCTATACGGTGTACGGCGAAGTAGTGTCGGGTATGGAGGTGATCGATAAGATAGCGGGGGTGGCGGTAGATGCCGTAATGCGCCCCCTGGAGAATGTGCGTGTGATAAAAATGACGATCATAAAATAAAGAGGATGCAAGAAAAGATAAAAGAGCTGCTGGCCGAGGTAGAGGAATTCAAAGCCGATACCAAAGAGCACCTGGAGAACTTCCGCATCCGATTGCTGAGCAAGAAGGGAAAGATCTCCCTGCTGTTCGACGAGTTTCGTACACTCGGCCCTGATATGAAAAGGGAAGTGGGGCAGAAGCTTAACGATCTGAAGAACCGTGCGCAGGAGAAGCTCGACAGCTTAAAGGAGAAGTTCGATAGCTCCGACAGTTCTTCGGGACCTTCCGGCGACATCAGCCTTCCCGGCGAGACGATGACTACTGGTTCGCGCCACCCTGTTTCGATCGTTCGTAACCGTATCCTTGAGATATTCGGAAAACTGGGATTCACTGTTTCCGACGGACCTGAGATAGAAGACGATTGGCACAATTTCTCGGCACTCAACTTTCCTGAGAACCATCCGGCGCGTGACATGCAGGATACTTTTTTTATTGATGAAAAGGACAAGATCGCTTTGCGAACCCATACCTCCTCCGTACAGGTTCGTGTGATGGAGAACTCAAAACCTCCCATCCGTACCGTTTCACCGGGACGCACGTATCGCAACGAGGCCATTTCAGCAAGGGCGCATTGTTTCTTCCACCAGGTAGAAGGTTTATACATCGATACCGGAGTAAGTTTTGCCGACCTCAAGCAAACGCTACTGCATTTCTCAAAGGAAATGTTCGGACCCGACACGCAGATACGCCTGCGTCCTTCTTACTTTCCTTTTACCGAACCCAGCGCCGAGATGGACATTTCCTGTCCCTTTTGCAAGGGCAGCGGATGTAATATATGTAAAGGCAGCGGCTGGGTGGAGATACTCGGCTGCGGCATGGTAGATCCTGCGGTACTTGATAACTGTAAGATCGATAGCACACGTTACAGCGGCTTTGCCTTCGGTATGGGCATCGAACGGGTAACGATGCTTAAGTACCGGGTCAACGATCTGCGCCTGTTCTCAGAGAACGACAAACGTTTCCTGGAGCAGTTCAAAAGCGCCTTATAGTTTAGCTGAACCGGATGCCGATGATGCAAACGTCATCGATCTGGTGAAGATCCCCTTTCCAATCCTCAAAACTTTTTTCGAGCGTGTTCCTTTGCTCGTGCATGGGAAGTTCGTGGATAGAGATGAGAAGTTCCTTTAATGTTTTGTACTTGAACTTTTTTCCTTTGGGCCCGCCAAATTGGTCGGCATAACCATCGGTGAACATATAAACGCAATCGCCTTTATTAAGCTGTGTGTCTTGATTTGTAAAGGGTTTCCTGAACTCGAACTTGCCCACCGGCTGTTTGTTTGGCTTTAGTTCCTCCAGCTCTTTAGTTCCATGGCGTACGATCCAAAGCGGGTTGTTCGCCCCGGAGTATTGAAGGCTTCCTGTCTTCATGTTGAGGGAACAAAGCGCCATGTCCATGCCATCCTTCACCTCGTGATCAGTGGTCTCAAAAGTTTCCACTACCAGGTCGCATAATTTGTCAAGAATGTCGGAAGGTTTTTTTAGCCCGAACTCTTTTACGCAGCGGTCGAGGCTGTTGGCGCCCACCACGCTTACCATCGCTCCCGGTACGCCGTGCCCGGTACAGTCGACCGCCGAGATGAGCAGTTCTTGGTCGCCGGCACTCATCCAGTAAAAATCGCCTGATACAATGTCTTTGGGGCGGAAAAAGATAAAGCACTCTTTCAGGTGTTGTTTTACTTTGTCCATTGGCGGCAGAATGGCCTGCTGTAGACGAAGGGCGTAGTTGATAGAGTCAACGATCTCCTTGTTCTTCTCTTCCACCATCTCCTTCTGGCGGTTGATCTCGCTGGTGCGCTCGATCACTTTGTTCTCCAGGTTCTGGTTGATGTGCTTAAGCTCTTCAACAAGGTTACGGATGGAGATCTGCATCTTTTTGAAGCTAAGGGCCAGGATGCCGATCTCATCCTTGCGGTTCACGGTGATCTCTACATCGAAGTTGCCCCGGGCCAGTTCCATGGCATCGCCGGTAAGCTCGTTGAGAGGTCGTGTCATGCGGCGCGAGATGAAGAAGGAAGCAATGATGATGATCACCACGAGCCCCGAGAACCCAAGCAGTATTTGTTTGCGCAAGGTGTGTGCCGGCGCGTGAGCCTCCGCTTCGTCGATCTCGCTCATGATCACCCAATGCATGCCTGGGATGTTGAGAGGCCGGTAAGACGAAAGCACAGGCACACCCCGGTAATCAGGAAATATCTTCGCGTTGGTTTCACCGGCCAGCGCCGCCTCAGTGCCGCGCGTCTTTACTACTTGCAGCCCGATAGCGCTGTTAAAGGCGCTGATCTTTTCAATAGCCGGCTTTGGCATCCCGATCTCTTCGATCATCAGCAGGTAGTTCTTCTTGTCCTCAATAAGGAAACGGCTTTGGTTGCGCAGGGTATAATCCTCTCCTACAATATAGGTCTCGCCGCTGGCGCCAAGTCCCACCGATGACCATTTTTCCTTGCTCGTCATGATGGAATTGATGCGCTCAATGGGCATCTGGAAGGCCAGCACCCCTATCTTTTTGTCTCCATCAAAAATGGGGGCAGCGATAAAGGCAGCCGGTGCGTTGTACGATGGATGATAAGGTTTGTAATCGACCAGTTTTACAAAATCTTTTTTGTCGGCATCTTTTGCCGCCCTGAACACTTCAGCGAGATTGGTTTCTTTGAAAGGCCCTGTTAGCAGAGAAGTGCCGAAATCAACTTCCTTGAAAACGGTATACACGATATTGCCGGTCTCATGGTCTATCAGGAAAATATCGTAATAGCCGAACTTGTCGAGGTAGCTTTTTACTACAGGGTGAAAGCTCTTGTGTGCTTTGCTATAGGTGCTGGTGTCAGGCGCGGAATCAAAGTTATCCTTTGAGCCAACAGGATTGGGGTTGCCAACGATGTAAACATCCTGCAGGATGCGCGCGTTCTTGTCGGTGGTCGACTCATCGGCTATGCTCGCCTTCTTATCGAGGTTAGGGTTCAGTCGCGAGAGGTATTCCTTTTCGAAATAGTTGTTGAGGCGGGCATCAACGTCCTTCATCTTTTCCTCGTCCACCTTCAGCTCGCTGTCGATCTTCGTGAAACCCTCTTTGAGCCGCTTCATGGCGAATATCACCATGCGGTCTTCCGAGAAGGTTTGTACCTGGTCGTGGATAAGCTGGAAATAGTCCTCGATCTGGCTGGCCTTCATCTCGCGCACGGCCGTGAGCTTGTTGAAGGTCTCCTCCTCGAGGGCCACTTTCCCCTTATTATAAGAGATAAGCCCGATGACCAGCATCGACAGGAAAGCGATGGCGAAGAATAAAAGGGTGAGGCGTATGCCGATCTTCATCAGGGAAGTTTATGCGCAGGAAACAAAAGCTATACCAGCGCTTTGCAGGGAAGCAAAAATAGAAAAAATGCGCTTGCCAATATCATTATAGAATGACCAGCTTACCTGTCCCCAGCATTCCTTTGCCAGTTACAACTCGATAAAAGTAAACGCCCGGCGCAAGCCTGCCTTTTTCAAAGCTCAGCTCGCTACGGCCTTTCATGTCTTCTTTGATCACTTGCTGTCCGCGGTTCGAATAAATGAAAAGGGTGGTTTCTGTAGTGCCTGGTGTTTCTATCTTAAAGCTCACCGATCCGTTCGATGGGTTGGGCATCACTTTTATTAGGTCCTCTTTGTTGTGATCGGCCATCCCGGTAAAGCACACAAGGGGATTGTTGCAGTTGTGTACGTTATTGAAAAGCTTCTGAAGTGAATCAATGGGTTCAAAGCCATACGGCCCCATGTCAACGATAAGGTTGATACTGTAATTGGTTCCAACATCATTAGGACAGGCCACACGAAGGAAAGAAGAAAGCGAAGAGTTATTGCTTCCGAAGCAGCGGGTATCGGCGCCCACCACTTTGGCACCCTGCAGCGCGGCCATCAGCCTGCAGGCCAGGTCGCCCTTTGCTTTCAGGAACCGTGATTCCATCGAATCGAGAATATATTGTCCGTCGAGGATATTCCCCTGGATAGCGTAGTTGGGACCTTTGATGTGGTTCTTGTAAGTGAAACAGTTGGAGCCTGTATAGGCGGCAACGCGCGCTTTACCACCGTTGAGGTCCACCACACCATACTGTCGTATGGTAGGATCGCCTTGCGCGTCTTTTGCTACCAGCGAATCGATGATCTGCTGCGGTGTACGGCCTGCGTTCATCAGCGTCTTCGCGTAGTTCTGGTTAGCGGCCAGCCAATAACTTTGGGTATGCACCACGCCAACACCCGGATGCACATCCGAGATGATCACCACGCCGCCCGCGATAGAATTCCCGTCGATGCAGGAAGCGCCGGCGCTGCCCACCTGTCCGGTGATGGTGTCAACTGCGCAAATAGAAAAAGTATCCTGGGCGCGCAATGAAGGAGGAGTAAAAACGATGAAAGAGAGGAGAAGGAGTAAGGGTTGTTTCATTTGACCGCGTGTTTTTTCAAAGATAATTTAAAAACCTGAACGCTGAAAGGAGCTCAGGCGCGGGTGCGGTGCAGGAAAAGCAGGCAGGAGGCGAAAAGGAAGAAGGCCCCGGTTTGGTGCAACACTCCCATTACTACAGGAACAGACCACACCAGCGTAAATATTCCGAGCAGGAATTGGATAAGCACGATGACCACAAGCAAATTTACACTTGAACTTTGTGAAGCGCTGAGCTGCATTTTCCTGGCCTTGTCCCAAATGAGGAACACGAGGAGTACAACAGCATAAGCAATATAGCGATGGATGAACTGCACTCCCGCCTTGTTCTCCAATACATTCTGCCAAAACCCATCGTAAGAGCTGATCGTATCAGGTATCCATTCAGTACCCATTTTGGGAAATGTATTATAGAATTTTCCCGCGCCAAGTCCTGCTGTGAATGCTCCGTAAAGGATCTGTACGATAACTACCGTGAAGAGAACGAGTCCCCATTTTCTTAAAGACCCACGCACAGGATTTGGCCTTGTGTTGTTCATCAAACCCATCGCTACCCAAAAGGTATAACCAAAAACAGCAAAGGCGCTGATGAGGTGTGCGGCCAGCCTGAGATGGCTTACGTGCGGATCTTTCACAAGTCCGCTCTTCACCATGTACCATCCAAGTATTCCCTGGAACCCACCGAGCAGGAACATAACAAGGCACTTGCGGATAAGCGGCGGGTCAAGGCGTTTCCGTAGCAGGAACCATAGAAAGGGGAGGAGGAACACCACCCCAATGAACCGCCCAAGGAAACGATGAATATATTCCCACCAGTAAATGGATTTGAACTCCTCTAGCGTGAAGTGCGTATTGAGGATCTGGTATTCGGGGGTTTGCTGGTATTTCTGAAAAGGCTCCTGCCAGTCGGCATCGTTCATGGGTGGAAATGATCCGATGATCATGTTCCATTCCACCATGGAAAGCCCTGAATGGGTAAGGCGTGTGATACCGCCGATCACCACCATGAGGTACACAAGAAAACAGCCTGTAAGAAGCCACAGAATGATGCCCTTTTGCCCTTTGTTTTCCATGCAGCCAAATTAAGAATTGTTTGTGCAACCTGTTGGGGGCAAAATGGGGTCTTATACACAGAGAAGCTACTGAAACTAATTTTTCCTATTTTCGTACCAATAAACCCACAATTCTGGCCGTTTGAAACGACTTCTACTTTCCCATATTATTCTTCTCTTTTTCGCGGTTTTCTCTACAAAAGCCGCGAATCTGTACTGGGTTGGGGGTTCCGGAACATGGTCAGATGCCAAGCACTGGGCGGCTTCCAGCGGAGGGAAAGGAGGGTTCGCAATACCATCCCCGTCTGATAATGTATTTTTTGATCAGAATTCTTTTGGCAATAAAGGGCAAATAGTAAGCCTTGTTTCTTCGGCCAGCTGCCAGAACATGATATGGCAAAATGTGCCTGAAGGCTCTACGATCTACGGCGCTCCCAGCTCTGACCTCAGTGTTTTCGGTACCCTTAGTTTTGACCCCAACACAAAAAATGCATTTGCCGGAACTGTTTACCTGAAAGCGGAAGCTCCTTCCATCATACGCTCCGCCGGAACCGTGTTCCAGGGTTCATTGTACATCGATGGTCTCAAAGGAACTTTCCTGCTGAACGACGATCTGCAAACGCTTCCAACATCAGTGATCTATCTGCGCAAAGGAAGTTTTAGTACCGCAGGACATACGGTCGATTGTGGGTCTTTCATCGCGCTTGGTACTGCCGCGCGCAGTCTTTCTCTTTCAAGTTCCAAGGTGTTTGTTGAGGGAAGCTGGAACCTTTCGGAAGACGCCAATCTCTCCTTCACTGCGGGCACTTCACAGATCATCTTCAAAAAATCACTGAAGGGCAATAGTTTCAGCAGCGGTAATTTTAAATACGCGAGCATCTCTTCCATGTTGTCGATGGCTTGTACAGTAACCGTTACAGGAGTTAACCTCAAGTGTAACAGCGTTTGTACAGGTACAGCCACAGCTAGTGTGACCGGCGCCATAGGGCCTGTGACCTATACCTGGAGCCCTTCCAATCAAACTACACAAACAGCCACCGGGCTTTGCGCGGGTACTTACCTGGTGCAGGTCACCGATTCGCTCGGTAACATTTGCTTTGGCCAGATACCGATCACCGAACCTCCCGCTTTACTTGCTGCATGTACATTCACTCCTGCGCTTTGCAACGGCGTTTGTAACGCTACCGCCAATGTGAACGCGGTAGGCGGAACACCGGCCTATACCTATTCGTGGAACCCAACGGGAAAGACCACGGCTTCTATCAGCGGTATTTGCGCAGGGCAGATATATACGGTAACGGTTACCGATAATAACCTATGTAGTAAAACGGCGACGGTGAACGTAACGCAGCCAACAGTGCTGGTGGCCAATGGCTCGAGCCAAAACGTGCGATGTTTCGGAGCCTGCGACGGAACCGCCACGGTAAATCCCACAGGCGGAACAACGCCCTATACGTATTCGTGGAACCCCGGCGGACAAATCACCCAATCGAGATCAGGATTGTGTCCCGGCAATTATACTTGTACGGTTACGGACAAGAATGGATGTACTTCCACGTACACGACCAACATAACGCAGCCGGCGCCTTTGGCGTCGCAGATGGCGCAAACTAACGTGAGTTGTAACGGCGTGTGCGATGGTACCGCTTCTACAACAGCATCGGGCGGCACGGTCAATTACACTTATTCATGGAATCCTGGCGGACAAACCACCGCTTCTGTTTCGGGCTTATGCGCCGGATCCTATACATTGACCATAACGGATGCGAATGCCTGTACGCTTACGCGAACGGTGAACATAACTCAGCCGGCGGTGTTGAACTCAGTTCCGACACAGGTGAACATCACCTGTAACGGCTCTTGTAACGGTACCGCAAACGCCAACGCTTCGGGCGGAACGCCCACCTATACTTATTCATGGAACCCCGGAGGTCTCACCACCGCCAACATCAGTGGGTTATGTCCGGGAGGCTATACGGTAACAGTGACCGATAGTAAAGGCTGTACGAAAACAGCTTCGGTGAACATAACGGAGCCTGCGGCGCTCGGTCTAGGTATTAGTACGGTGAATGTTTCATGTAACGGTATGTGCAACGGTACAGCAAGCGTTACAGCTTCGGGTGGTACAGGGTCATATACATATTCCTGGAACCCAGGCGGACAAACCACCGCGAATGTCAGCGGCCTTTGTCCAAATACCTATACACTAACAGTTACTGACGGCAACGGGTGTACGCGCACCTCCGCTGTGAACATCACTCAGCCTGCGCCACTGCTTGCCAACGCTGTAAAGACAAACGCGCTTTGTAACGGTGCATGCAATGGTACGGCAACAGCCAACCCCAGTGGCGGCACTCCCAGTTATACCTATTCGTGGTCGGCGGGTGCGCAAACCACACAATCCATTTCAGGACTTTGCGCGGGATCATACACTGTTCGTGTAACTGATAGTAAAGGATGTACCACCACACAGGCGGTAGTGGTCGGACAGCCCAACGTTTTGACGGCAACCATCAATTCAACCATGCTGCTTTGTAACGGCAATTGTATCGGAACAGCGGCAGCAAACGTTTCGGGCGGTACAGCATTATTCAGTTTCTCATGGGCACCGGGCGGGCAAAGTACCCAAACCATTACGGGCCTTTGCGCAGGAACCTATACCGTTACAGTTACCGACGCTAACAATTGTACTACTACACAAACCACCAACATAACACAACCCACGGCCTTGCAGATCAATACGGCGGGCACCAACGTGAGTTGTAACGGGGGATGCAACGGAACGGCTTCGGCACTTGCCGGCGGCGGCACAGGTCCGTATACTTATTCCTGGACACCTGGCGGGCAAAGCACCTCTTCCATCAATGGTCTTTGCGCGGGTGTTTATACTGTTACCGCCACTGACAAGAACGGATGTACGATAACAGCTACTTTTAACGTGACCCAGCCACCACCTCTGCTGGCCAACGCGGCCGGTGTGAACGTGACCTGCTCCGGCGCTTGCGACGGGTCTGCTTCTGCGAACGCTTCGGGTGGTACTTCACCGTATACTTATTCATGGAATCCCGGAGGACAGGCGACCACTTCCATCAGTGGTCTTTGTCCGGGGATCTATACGGTAACAGTAACTGATAATAAAGGATGTACACGACAGCAAACGGTGCAGATCACTCAGCCGGCGCCGCTTAACCCCACCATAACAGGTAATAATTCCAGCTGCGGTGTATGTAATGGTTCTGCCAGCGCAAGTGCCTTAGGAGGCACCAGTCCTTACACCTACTCGTGGAACAATGGCCAAACCAATTCAACAGCTACCGGGCTTTGCCCGAATAATTATACGGTGACGATCACTGATAGCAAAGGCTGTACTTCCACCATATCGGTAGCTGTAGTGCAGCTGGTACAGATCATCATCAATAACAGCGGCACGCAGCCAAAGTGTACAGGCTCCTGCGATGGGCAGGCGGTAGCGAACGCGGTAGGAGGAACACAACCGTATTCTTATTTATGGAGCAACGGGCAAACAACGCAAACCACTACGGGACTCTGCGCGGGCTCATATACAGTAACGGTAACAGATTCCGTTGGATGTTTCAGTACGGCGATGATCACGATGGTGGACCCGCCATTGCTGGCTCTTTCAACAACGTTTACCAACGCATCCTGTAACGGTTTCTGCAACGGAACCGCTACTGCCTCGGCATCGGGTGGCACGCCTACCTATACTTATTCCTGGAGCGCAGGCGCTCAAACAGCAGTAACCGCAACAGGACTTTGCGCGGGATCCTACACAGTTCTTCTTACCGATAATAACGGTTGTACACGAACTGCGTCGGTCACCATCGGACAATCCACAGCTATCACCACTTCGGTTACGGTTACAAATGCGACCTGTACTTCCAATAACGGAAGCATTACACTTACTGCCGGCGGCGGCGCGGGCTCATACACCTACTCCTGGTCGCCGGGCGGACAAAGTACAAGCGGAATCAGCAACCAGTTCGCAGGTGTTTACACGGTAACAGTTACTGATGGCGGAGGCTGTTCAGGTTCATTCGCCATTGCGATCAACAACACCAACGGGCCCAACGTGGCAACAGCGGGTATTAATATTCAGTGTAATGGCGCTTGTACAGGCTCTGCTTCCATTACGGCATCTGCTGGTGTTTCACCGTACACCTATTCGTGGGTATCGGGAGGACAAACGACCACCTCGGCGAGCGCACTTTGTGCAGGCAACCAGATCGTTCGGGTAACGGACGCGAACGGCTGTATCACTTTTGCCACTGTAACCATCACACAACCGCAGCCACTCCTTGCTAGTTCCACCGTGGTGAATGCCAGTTGTTCGGGTTCCTGTAACGGCAGAATTACCACCACCGCCAGCGGCGGTACGGGCAGCTATACCTATTCGTGGAACCCCGGCGGACAAACAACATCGTCCATCAGCGCGCTGTGTTCAGGAGGTTATACATTGACGCTGACAGATGGAAACAGCTGTACACGAAGTTTCGCATTCAACGTTACGCAGCCATCATCGCTCAACTTAACGATGAGCTCCACCAATGCGAACTGCAGCGGATCATGCAATGGAACAGCCAGTGTTTCTGTTACGGGCGGCACTCCATCCTATACTTATTCATGGAACCCGGGTGGTTTTGTCACCTCCAGTATTGTAAACAAATGTGTGGGTACATATACGGTAACCGTTACCGATGCCCAGGGTTGTACTATGTCGGGAACGGTAGCAATTACAGAACCAACAGCGCTCACTTCTACAGTGACCATAACCAATATTCAATGCAATGGTCAGTGCAACGGCTCCCTTTCGGTATCTGCCTCTGGCGGAACGACCAATTATACTTATTCATGGTCGCCGGGCGGACAAGTTACCAGCAGTATCAGCAATCTTTGCGCGGGCACCTATAGCGTAACTGTTACCGACGCGCAGGGTTGTACCTCTGTTCAATCAGCCAACATTACAGAGCCCGCGGCAATCAATCCCAATGTGGTGAATACCTCTGCATCATGTAATGGTTCCTGCGACGCAACGGCAACTTCCAATGCTACAGGCGGCACAGGCTCTTATACTTATTCATGGGCACCGGGCGGTATGACCACCGCATCGGTAAGCGGCCTTTGCCCAGGCGGCAGCGGCTATACCGTAACTGTTACCGACGCTAATGGCTGTACAGGTGTTCAGATATTCAATATTCCTCAGCCCGGAACACTTGTTCCGAACACCTCTTTCACCAGCCCCACTTGTAATGGCGGATGTAATGGAACAGCAACAGCAAATCCTTTTGGAGGCACTACGCCCTACACTTATTCATGGGCCCCCGGTGGGCAAACCACCGCCACTGCTACCAACCTTTGCGCAGGATCTTATACTGTAACGGTCACCGATCAGAACGGCTGTACCGCTACGCAGGTGGTGAATGTATTGGCGCCAACAGCTATTGCGATCACGCCTGCTGTATCACCCGCTAACTGCGGATCCTGTGATGGTATAATTACGGTAACACCTTCCAATGGAACATCGCCCTATACTTATAGTTGGAATACGGGTGCTACTACGGCATCTATCAGTAACCTTTGCGCCAACATCTATACAATAACGGTAACGGATGCCAAGGGGTGTACCAATAGTTTCCAGGTGGTGCTTAATAATACCGGCGGACCTACGGGTGAAACCGTTATCCAAACCAATGTAACCTGTAACGGCATGTGCGATGGCACGGCAACCATCAACCCCATCGGCGGTGTTTCACCGTATACGTATTCGTGGGTAGTGGGTGGTCAAACCACTAATTCCAAATCTGGTCTTTGCGCGGGAACGCATTTCCTGAAAGTGACCGACTCGAACGGTTGTATCCGTTTCTCACCGGTTACTATCACTGAGCCGGCGCCGCTCCTCACTGCATCCACTTCGGTGAACGCAGCTTGTCAGGGTATCTGCACAGGAAGCGTCACTACAACCATAACGGGTGGCACCGCAAGCTATACGTATAGTTGGCAGCCCGGCGGACAAACAACATCATCAATTACGGGACAGTGTCCGGGAAGCTATACGCTTACTGTTACTGATTCCAAAGGGTGCAGCCGTGTTGATACATTGGTTGTTGGAGCCAATACGATAATTAATCTTGCGCTTAGCTCGGTGAGTCCTACTTGCAACGGCTTGTGTAACGGAAGCATCAGTTCCACAGTGAGCGGAGGCGTGAATCCATACACTTATTCCTGGAACCCCGGCGGCGCCACTACGACCAGCATTTCAAGTGTTTGCGCGGGTGTGTACACCTTAACTGTTACCGATAACAACGGCTGCCAGGCAACGGCTACCCTCAACCTTACAGAGCCCGCGGTGCTCAACCCCAACACGACCCCTACAAACCCGCTTTGCGCAGGCAACTGTAATGGTACGGTGGTTTCGAATGTTACCGGCGGTACATCGCCTTATACTTTCACCTGGAGCACAGGCGGTACAACCAATTCCATATCCAGTCTCTGTGCCGGTATTTATTCTGTAATGGTGACCGACGCTAATGGATGTACTGCGGTGAAGACCGATACGCTCGTGAGCC
>JANWJV010000161.1 GCA_025451785.1 Bacteroidia bacterium
ACCGATCCATATACTTCTTCTCCTGTTCCTCAGTTCCTGCGGGGCGATGGAGGAGCGCGTTGGTGATGAGAAGTACCGCATAGCGAAGTTCGACAGCACTTCGGAGAATAATGATGTTGCGACGATGGCAGATTCGGTGAGCAGCGCCGGTACGTATACGGTAACGGTGACCGATGCGAATGGATGTACCACTTCCGATACTTTGTCAATGCAGCTGCATGAATTTACCTCGGAGGAACATCGTTTGTATAGGGCAAGATCGGTGCAGCTGCTGCAAGACCTGCTGGATTATCTTGAACTGATCAGCAATAAAAAAGTTGATCCGGAGATGAGGGCTGCGGCCGCGGAACAAGCCCTGTTGCTTTTTGCCGATAGTACAACAAGGCTAAACATAAGCATACCCGGAATGACCGGCAGCGGTACTATGACCGCTTCCTGTTTAATAGCCGGTGTTTACAACAGCACACCCGATTCTATGAGTCTGGACCTCAGAAAGCCGATGTCGGTTGGAGAACTTGTTCCCACGAAGGAAGGATATGAGATCATCACGCAATTAGAGCTGGGGATACACGCCTGGAAAAATGGAAAAGCAGGGCAAAGGGACATAAGTTGCCAGGCAGTAGTACTGATCCGTAAGGAGGCAAAGAAGTTCGGGAATACAACCGAGGATAGCTGGGAGCCCAGGCTTGGTGGCCTTAAATAGGTTCTTGAGACCGATTATCTTATTTTTGAGAGGATGAAAAAACTGTCCCTGGTAGCGTTGGTTCTTTTCTCGGGCTCTGCGCTGCGTCTCAGCGGGCAAACTACCTCACCCAAGCGCATCAAAGGCAGCCCTTACACCTATTTCTATCGCATCACAAAGCAGGAGTCGGAGCGTTGGTATGCGCAGGGCAGGAAGTTCAAGGCCGAACCTTCGTACTTTCATACACTCGTTGATTCTTTTGCCTATGAAGGCTCGTACCTTCCGGATCTGGCGCCCGGCAATTACCTGGTGACTGATGCAATAAAAAAGCACATAACCTTCGACCTCTTCACTGTTACATGGTTAAGGCCACGGCTTATAAATAACGGCCGCGACCTGATGATACGATTGTATGATGTAAGGGATGCGTCCGAGGTTACAGACGCGAAGCTTAGTTTCGATTCAAAGCCCATGCCTTATGATCCGGTCAGCCGAAGCTATCGCCTTGCTTCGATGAACAAGGAAGGCAAACTTCGTATTGAAAGAGGAGAGGATCTCTTGTGCCTCGACCTGATGAACAAAGGGAGCACGAAGAGGGAGTTTGAGAAAGCAGAGTACGAGGGCTTTATCGCCTACAGCAAACCCAAATACCTGCCGGGCGATACGGTGAGGCTCAAAGCCTACGCCTTGTGTAAAGGGAAGCCAATGACCGAAGCCCTGGTGTTCTACCTTACTGATTACTCCCCCTGGAGGAGGCCAAAGGACTTTATTATAAGGAAGGAAATAGCGCCTTCAGCCCCCGGTGCTTATCTCATGGAGTTCATTGTGGGCGATACGCTCAGCATTGATCGCGACCATTCTGTTTCGGCTTTTCGCCACAAAGGCTCGGGTGTAGTGCTGAGCAAAGGCTTTTACCTGGAGGATTATCAGCTCGACGAAGCGGAGTATGATATAAAAACAGCGAAGACAAAGTATACTGTTGAAGATACCATTGTGATAGAATTGAGCGCGAAGGATGCCAACGGGCTTCCGCTGTACGATGCTTACGCGGCGCTTCGGGTTGACCTCGAGACCGTGGAGCTGCAGGACAAGGAGCTGAGCTTTATCCCATATCATATTACCGATATGGAACTGAACCTGGGGGAGGAAGGCGGAGCGAGGGTGCTGATTGTTCCTGCGAAATTACCGAAAGCGAACGCCCGTTACAAGGCAAAGGTCTTGTTCCGTAACAGCAATAACGAAGTGCAAAAGGATTCCTGTTATTTTACGGTGAATGAGGAAGTATCGTCTATCCGCGTTACCGACAAAGGCGATTCTTTTGTTGCTGAGTTTATGAAGAACGGCAAGCCTGTACCGGCCGAAGGTGAGCTCCGCCGGCTGCTCAGGTCGAGGTTGCTGGAAAAGAAAAATGTCAGTTTCCCTTATACGTTCCTTCCCGATCCCTTTACAGATGAGTTCAGGTTTAGCAGCGGGAGCTCGGAACTGAAGTATTCACCGTTAGATGCTCGTGTAAGATACGAAGGCCTGAGGACGAAGGACTCTGTCTTTATCAACCTGGAGAACCCCCGCAAGCTGGAGATCTATTATGAAGTGTTCAAAGACAATAAGTTGGTAAAGCAAGGCAACTCTAAAGAGTTTTCCTTTGCGGTGAAGGATGAGTCAGGGAGCAATTACGATTTCTCTTATCGTTATATTTGGGAGAACCTCAACTTAAGCAAGTACGAGCGCATCCTTCCAAAAGAAAAGACCCTGAATGTGGAGGTGGAAGCTCCGCAGACCGTATTTCCGGGGCAGCATACTTCCATCAAAATGAAAGTGAGCGACTTCTATGGCAAACCGGTTAGGGGCGCTGATGTCACTGCCCTTGCCTGGAATTCACAGTTCAGGCAGGAAATGAACGCGCAACCTCCTGACCTTAACACGCAACCCGGACTACGAAAGAACCGCTTCAGGCTGATGCGCACTTCCGCACCCAATATCACCGAAAAGGAGAGGATCGGCGAAGCCTGGTTCAAACGCATGCGCCTCGATAGCATCCATTACTATAAGCTCTACCGGCCAGGTAATAAGTTGTATATGGCATACTTGACCATTAGTTCCGATAGTGCCCAGTTCGCGCCCTTTATCGCTGCCAATGGAAAGGACTTCCGTGATATCGCTGCTATTTGGGTGGACGATGTGCCATTGTATTTTGATAACAGGAAGGCACCGTACTATTATAATTCCGTGTGGTCGTTCTATGTTCCAAGTGGGAAACATACGGTAAGGCTGCGGACCAGCGACGCGGAATATCGAATTGAGGACCTTGAGTTCCGTAAGGGCTATAAATTGGAATTCTCATTTGACATGGACCAATTGCCCCCGGAAGTGAAATACAAAAAGTGTAAGCGCTCTTATTCAAAGCAGGAGCAGGAAAACCTCAAAAAGTATCTCTTGTTCATCAGCGACGGGCCCAATACTTCTTCTTTCAGGCTGTGGTCGGGCGGTAAACGCTATTACATCGGAAACGACCGCATTATCCTGCTGCGCTCGTTCTCTGACATCCGGTACGAGGCCACGTTTTATTACAGCTCACCGGTAAAAGATGCATGGGGCACTATTGCGTTCAAACCTATGACACGGTTCTATCTTGAAGATGCTGTGCTGAAAGAAAAACCTGTGAAGGGTTTCCCTTCAAGGATATCCCGTAAGCCTTATTTCTATGACCTTACCAATGGAGAGGTGCTGAAGGATGGGGAGGGGAACAAGCCGGACAATTACTATTACTATTCTTTCGGGCCTTTCCAGGAAATGCCTTCGCTTACGGATAAAGAGAACGGCAGCCTGTGCTACAGCATCAGCGGCACAAGGGATATCTCGGCCGCCTTTCTTATTAACGAAACGACAGGTCGCGCCCAGCGCCATGGAATAGAGCGTTACAGCGTGAACACAAAGTTCATGAACCTTGCACCCGGTACTTATTCCCTGCTGATCATCAATGAGCAGGGAGAATGGTTCCTGAAGGAAGGCCTTCCTGTAAAAGCCGGTGAAGTGACCTGTCTCCAGCTTTCCGGTATCAAGTACCGGCCCGCATCAGTTTTCGCGAAGCCGGCTTCTTCGGAGCGGTTCACTCTTGAGTATATGGATAAACACGGGTTGGTGTCGGGGAAGGTCATTAGCAATACTGGCAGGGGAATGCAGGGCGTTAAAGTATCGCTGGTGCTTGGAAGAGAAAGGGAAGAGCGGCTCACCGATACAGAAGGTAATTTCCTTTTTTCGGAAATAAAAGAAGGGATGTACAATCTATATTACGGGTACGATTCCACGGGCTGCTCTCAAACCATCATGGGCCTTGTGCTGGCGAAGAACCTGTCGCCAAAGGTGATCATGAAGGTGCGGCGGCCCGCGCAAAGGAACGTGGAATGCGGAACGCATGAGTTGGCTTACCGGGGCAAAGCGATCACGGTAGAGTCGCTGGGCCCTAAGAAGGAGACCTGGCCTTATGTGAATATGCGAACAGGAGGTAATTCTTCAAGGAGCATTTATGATTCGTATAGCTTTGACTACCGTCGCCAGAGCATTGATGAGCAGGAAGACGGCCCCTCCTTTACGGTTGATGGAATGGATATGTCATCAAGGTATCATGGATACCGTCGCAGTTTCAGGTACAAGCTCAGGCGTTTTTTCGGCATCAGGGGAAAGAGCAGTTTTTATAGGTCATCCTATTCCTATGGGAAGAAGCGTAAGGTAAGGGCGAAGTTCGGTGGTGGCGAGGAAAGCGACGCTACTGGCTGGGCATACAACGAACCTGGTGAGGGAGGATACGCGGAGCTTTCACTCTCGAATACACTTTTTGGGGTTGCAGGTGTGAAAGCATCACATCAGAACGTCCGGTTCCTTGGTGATAAAAGCGAGAAAGCCCTTAACTGGAAATGGGATTTTGGAGATGGAAGGGCAAAGTCAGAGGAAGATGAAGATGAAGCAGGCATGTCAGGCGCCTCCGGTATCCGTTCCGACTTCCGCGATTATGCCTGGTGGCAGCCGCTCTTGTTTACGGATGAGAAAGGAGAGGCGAAGTTCGATGTGACCTTTCCAGGCAATGTAACAAAGTGGGACGGCTATGCCATTGCCATGGGCAATAAAAGTTCCGGTTCTGGAAAAACAACGGTGAAGGCCTACAAGACCGTGATGGCTACGCTTTCAACCCCGCGCTTTCTTGTGCAGGGTGACAGTGTAAACGTGGTTGGCAAGGCGCTTAACTATAGCGGCAAGGCAGTGAACGCTGTCACCTCATTCACAGTTGATAAAAAAGAAGTTTCCACCTCAAGGGTAATCGTTGAAAAATCGCTCATTGAGAATACGAAGGTGGTAGCCGGTACCCGCGACAGCGTGGAGGTGCAATATTCACTTTCGTTAAGTTCTGATCTTGTGGATGGGGAAAAGGAATTCATTCCCGTTTATAAGCCTGGCACGGAAGAAGCAAAAGGAATATTCTATTTCCTGGGGCGCGATACCACCATTCATTTTATGCCGGAGGCTGGGTCCAGCCTTCTGGAGATATCGGCGCTCGACAATGATCTGGATATTCTTTTGCAAAGACTTAAGAAGATAAAGGACTATGAGTATTTCTGCAATGAGCAGGTTGCTTCTAAACTCATCGCCTTGCTGGCGGAGAAAAGTATTTATAAAAAGTTAGGTCATGTGTTTACCGGGGAGCGGGAGATCGTACGAATGATCAAACGCCTCGAAAAATCGCAGCGCGACGAAGGCAACTGGGGCTGGTGGGAACATAGTTCCGGCAATTTCTATATGACCGTTTACGCGTCCAATGCCCTGCAAATGGCGCAGGAGAAAGGCTATTACTCTCCTGCTTTGTCCAATGCGCTCCGGCATTTCTACCGCCACATCGATGACCTGAAAGGAAATGAACTGGCGCAAGTACTGGCATTGTTGGTAAGGGCGCAAACTGGCAAGAGCATTTACAGCGATGTGTTAAAGAGAGTGGAAAAGGATAGCTTGAGCGAATACTCAAGGCTCAGCCTGCTAAGGATCCGCCAGCAATTGGGACTGGAGCACAGCGCGGCACTTCAGCGTATGCTAGCCATGAAAAAAGAAAGCATTCTTGGTGGTGTTTATTGGGGCGAGGCCAGCAGCTTGCACTGGGACGATAACCTTTCCAGGCTTTCGGCGCTTGCCTATAAAATACTAGAGAACGAACCCGGACAGGAAAAGATGCTGGAGAGGATCCGCGGCTATTTCCTGGAGCCGGGTAATGCATCCACTTACCGGAATACCGCCGAGAGCGCAACGATCCTTGAGGCGATACTGCCTGGTTTCCTTTCTTCTTATAAAGGAACTATCGCCCCGCCCAAACTGGAGCTCCAGGGTGCGGTGCAGGCAACGCTCACGAAATTCCCTTATGTGGCAAAGACAAGCAATACTTCACAGGAATTGGTGATCACGAAAAAGGGAAACACTCCATTATACTTCAGCGCTTATCAGCGCAAGTGGAGCCGCAACCCTGTAAAGGATACCAGCCTGTATGCGATGACCTCCGAATTTATAGCAGAGGGGAAGACGATAACCGCGTTAAAGGCAGGTCAACTCACTACCATGAAGGTACAGCTGGGAGCGAAGAAGCTGGGTGAATACGTAATGATCGAGATCCCGATCCCCGCCGGCTGTAGTTACGATGGCAAAGAGAATGCCTTAGGTCGTTACGAAGTGCACCGCGAGTATTTCAAGAACAAGGTGGTGATCTTCTGCGAAACACTGCCCGCCGGTAATTACACCTTCAGCATTGCCCTTCAGCCCCGCTATACGGGCAGCTTCCAGGTAAATCCTCCCAAATGCGGGCTGATGTACTTCCCCATTTTCAGTGGTGTAGGGGAGATGAAGCGCCTGGCAATAGGGCAATAGGAATAATTGCTCTGATCAACCAAGCGAGTCTTGTACCTCCAGCAATGCGCGAAGCGTTTGCTGTTGCAGCGTGTGAATATTCATTAGCATTTTCTGCATGTCTTCAATAAAAGGACCAAGCCCCTCTAAGTTCCTTGCTTTCTTTGGATTCCGG
>JANWJV010000162.1 GCA_025451785.1 Bacteroidia bacterium
TAAAGGTGGATGACCGGGGCAAATACAGATGGGTGCCGGACGGCGAGTTTGATGTATACCCTATAGAAGACCTGGAACTGGTGAAGCAGCTGTCGCGCAGGATCGTGAATGCAAGCGACGGCATTCCACCACACATTGGAGGCCGGTACTATATTACAGGCAAATACATTTTCTTAGGCACCAATATCGAGAACGACTATTGCGGCGTATGCGGCATCGACACCTTTGATTTCTGCAAACCGATCTTTGACAGCATAAACTCGTACGTGTACAAAAACCCGGATCACAACCTCGAAACGGTCTTCAGGCATTTTATGACAATC
This sequence comes from Bacteroidia bacterium, assembly GCA_025451785.1. GTDB lineage: Bacteria > Bacteroidota > Bacteroidia > JANWJV01 > JANWJV01 > JANWJV01. The sequence continues at coordinate 324 of JANWJV010000162.1, forward strand.
GCGCCCGATGAGTACAGGATGAGGTTGGATTCCGGGAGGCAGTAGGCAGTAGGCAGTAGGCAGTAGGCAGTAGGCAGTAGGCAAAGGGCAAATTGGCAAATTGGCAAATAAGCAAAAAAATACTCATTGCCTATTTGCGCGTTTGCTAGTTTGCATATTTATTGAGTCAATTTACCTTTCACCGCCGCTACCTTCGCTTCCAACTCCGCCTTCAAGGCCTCATTTACAATTCCAACCCCATCCTGGAAATTATCCTTAAAGCTCGGCAGCATAAAGGTCTCCAGCACATTGCCGCCATTGCGGGGCAAATTGTTCTTCGCTATCTCCATCATGGTAGCGCCTCCCCTGGCGCCGGGCGAAGTGGTCAGGAGCAGAACAGGCTTTTCACCGAACGACTTCCTGTCTTTAATGCGGGATATCCAATCGTAAATATTTTTGAAAGACGCGGCATAGGCGCCGTTGTGCTCCGCCAACGAAACAACAAGCAGGTCGGCAAGATCGATCTTTTGCGCAAATGCCAAGGCAAGCGGGTGAATACCTCCCTCCTTCTGCCGCTCCGGACTGTAGATTGGCATTTCGTAATCATTAAGGTCGAGCACCTCAATGTCGTGACCGGTAAAAAGAGACGCAGCGTAAGCCGCGAGTTTTTTGTTGATGGAGGCAGCGCTGTTGCTGCCGGCGAAGGCGAGGATCTTCATGAGAGCGTTTTAGTAAGGTAAAACTATCAATAAAATGGGCAAATCGGCAAATTCGCAAACGAGCAAAAAATACTCATTGCCTATTTGCATGTTTGCCCATTTGCCTATTTATTAAAACTACTTCAGCCAACCCTCCAAAGCATCACTAAACCGCTTCTTCTCCTCCGCTGTCATGTTGGCGATGAGCGCGTTCTTATGGTGCTTGTCCTTCATGAGGATCCACACACTGTTGGTCTTTTTAGAAGGCGGCGCTCCGGCGGCTGTCCAGGGATCGAGCATACCGTAAATGAAGATGTGGTTGCGCGCCTCTTTGTCCACCCATTCGGCCACCTTGCGGCTAAGCGTAGGATCATACACCGTTTTCATACCCTTAGGAATAAACGTGGCGAGAGGAAAGGAGTCGGCAGGCAGGGCTTTGATGAGGCCTTTGAACTTACTTGTTTCAAAACCGTAATACCCCAATTCAGTTACATGCAAGTAATGCGTAACGAGGCTGGAGGCCAGTGCATCGTCGGCATAGAATTCAGGATAACTGCCTTCAATGATATAGGCAGCGGCTTTCTCCAAAGGCACATCGTTGCCAGGTATCTCTTCACATTTGCAGCTATGCTGCCAGAAGGAGAATTCGAACTCCATCAATGAGTATTCCCAAACCTGATCCAGCGTAAGTGTGGTGAACTTCAGGTTCTTCTTTTCCGCATAGGCCTTCAGCATCGGGATCGTTTTGTCGCGCTCCTTAAGCATTCTCACCTGGAAATCGCGGATCTTCGCACGGCAATCAGCCGTACCAACAGTATCAAAGAAACGGAAGATGCGCTTGTCAGGCAGTCCCTGGCTGATGGGCGCCACATAAGCCACACCGGCATCCACATCCTTCGGATAGAAGTAACGGTAATACGTTGTTGTCATGCCCCCCTTGCTCCTGCCCGTGCTGATCCATTTACCGGTATAGATCTTTTTGAAGATCTCGTTCACATGATGCAGGTCGGCGCATACCTGTTTCATACTCAGGTAACGGTAGTCGAGGGAGTCGGGTACACTTTCGCCGTAAAAGCGGTGCTCTATCTCCAATTGATTGGCACCCAAAAAACCGGTGAGCTCAAAGATGGCGTTGTTCTTCGCCATATAACCCCGGGTATCCATCACCATGTGTTTGTCAAAACCCTTATGGCTCAAATACACCTTTTGATAAAAGCTGCCTTTGGAAGGATCGTTATGATCTAAGGGTTGTTTGATCTTAAGCACATAAGCGGATTCGTAACCTGGAGGGGTGTCTATCTTTTTGTAGGTAAGGTCGGGGATTGCGGAGAGTAATTTTTCTAATCTCTCAACCTGGGCAGAGGCGCTGATAGCGAAAAAGCTAAATAGCAAAATAAGATGGCGCATTTTGTAAAGATAATGACTCAAATATGCAAATCGGCAAATTGGCAAACTAGCAATTGCCCATTTGCAAATTTGCATGTTTGCCTGTTTATTAATTTAATTAACACTATCCCACTTCCTTTTCCCTAACGGCACATTAATTTGAATATTCAAACTATTGCCCGGAGGAACAAATTTCTTGTTCGTGAAGTTAAAAGTATGCGCGTAATTAACACTTACAAACCCGCGATAGCTTACGCCTATCTCGTGGCGGTATTTGAGACTGGCATCGCCTTCGGGACCTATATAATATAAGAGGTTGAGCCTTGAGATGCAGATCGCCTTAAGGATCACCAGTTCGGTGCTGACCTTGGGCGCAAACACATTGCCGCTGGTATCGAGCAGCAGTTCCATACCGAAAGCGTACTGGCTGAAGGTTTCTAAAATTGGGGAATTATAATAAGCGGAGTAACTTCTGCCAACACTCAGCTCAAAGGCGGTGTATTTACCGAAACTTACCCCGGTAGTGATGTTCATGTTATGGCCGCATTTGTTGTAATCGCTTTTGTGCATTTCCTTCTTGGGCTTGTTACCAGGAGGGCCGTTTTGGGCGGAGGAGCTTATAGCAATGAAGCAGAAAAGTAGTACCGACAAACGCATTTAGCGAAGATATGAGGAAAAGGTTCTCGCTGAGTTTCGCTGAGTTTTCGCAGATTTTCGCAGAAGTTCTGCGAAACTCCGCGGTTTTATCTGCGAGACTCTGCGAGAAACAGCGTTGCGTTATTCAAAATGGATTGTTGAGAACTTGGATACAGTTTAAAGAAAATCAATATCCCCCCACCCTAATTTTACAATTCAAACCAATCCTCATATACTATGATGCCAAATATTCAACTCAACTTCCTCGCTATCGCCATTGCGGTGGTAGCCAACTTTATTCTCGGATTTATATGGTACACACCCCTTTTCGGAAAGGCATGGGGCAAAGAAATGGGCTTTGATACCAGCAATCCTCCTCCCAAAGGCGCGCTCGCCAAAGGCATGATCTTTATGGTGATCGGCAATTTTTTGATGGCCTGGGTATTCGCTCACAACATCGCCGTATGGAATCCCACCACCTGGGGTTTGGAGCCCAATGAAATGTCGATGAATGTTGGCTTCAGCGCCACCATGGCCGCCATCTTTACCTGGCTTGGCTTTTACTTTCCCGGCGACTTAGGCTCCGTAGCCTGGGAAAACAAATCATGGAAATTGTTCTTCATCAATACCGGTTATCACCTGGTATCGTTGTTTGTTGTGGCGATGATACTGAGCTTTATGCATTAGTCAATTGGCGGATTAGCGAATTGGAGAATTAGCGAATACCCCGCTAATTGTTTCATCCGCTAATCCGCTAATTTTTTACACCCGAATACCGATCACCAGGATATCATCCACCTGCTCCACCCCGCTCTTCCATTCTTCCGCAAATGTTTCAAGGTACAGTGCCTGGTTGGGCATTGATTTGTCCTGGATGCTGAGCAATATCTCCTTGAACTTTTTCGACATTAGCTTTTTGCCGTTCTTACCATTAAAAAGATCTGCATAGCCATCAGTGGTAAGATAAATAGTATCGCCGGCCTGCAGCTGAATGCTGTGACTTTCGAAATGCTGGTCATCATCAGTAAGCCCGCCGATAGCCTTCTTAGTGGCTTTGATCTCTTCTAACTGGCTACCTGCTTTTCGCACCAACCATAAAGGACGATTAGCGCCCGCATAGGAAAGTGTATTGGTCTTAGGATCAAAGGAACAAAAAGCAATATCCATCCCATCCCTTGTGCTTGTATCGCTTTGGCTCTGGCGCAATGAAGCCTTCAGGCCTTTGTTAAGCTGCTTTAATATTTCCGAAGTATCGCTGCTTTGCGAAACCGCATCGCTCAGCTTCTCCGATCCCACCATGCTCATCAACGCACCGGGAACGCCATGACCCGTACAGTCCGCAGCGGCAATGAACACTTTATCCTTTCTTTTCTCGAAGAAATAGAAATCGCCGCTTACAATGTCCTTAGGCTTAAAGAGCACAAAGCTTTGAGGGAAGGCAGCCTGTACTTCGGCAATGGCGGGGAGCTTTGCCTGTTGAATACGCTTGGCATAGGTAATACTGTCCGTAATGTCCTTGTTCTTTTCCTCGATGATGCGCTTCTGCTCCTCGGTCTCCTTGTTCTTGCTTTCGATGATCTGCTTTTGCTTTCGCGTTACGCGAAGGGAGCGGAAAATAACCCCGGCCAGCAATACCACGAAGAACAAGCCTCCCGCCAGTGAATAAGTGATGAGACGCTGGCGGCGGCTCTTCTCCTCAGCTACAGCTATTTCTTTTTCCTGTTCACTCTTTAAAAACGCCTCCCTTTTCTCATAATCATATTGCATTTCTCTTTTCAATCCAGCCTTCCTGGTGTTAACGTTGGTGACGCTATCGCGATAAAAGATGAACTTCTTATAATGCTCGTAAGCCCCCGTGATATTATGGTCGGCGCTGTCGATCCTTGCCAGCAGCAGCTCCGTGCCCTTTATTCCTTCCACATAACCCATGTCGGAAGCAGTTTGTCCGGCTTGTTCAACCATCGGCCTGGCCTCCTTGTATTTCTTCTGGAACACCAGTACTTTGCCAAGACCAATGCGAGAAATGACCGTTCCAATTTTATAATCCACTTCCTCCATTAGCTTCAACCCTTCACTATAATATTCATATGCCCTGTGCGTATCTTCCTTCTTCAGGTAAAGGGCGGCCATGTTCTGGAGGGTGAGCGCCATTCCCTTTTTATCGTCCAGCTCCCTTTGTATCTCCAGGCCGCGCTTAAGGCATTGCAGGGCCTTTTCCTCCTGACCCATTTGGCCATAATTTCCCCCAAGATTGTTAAGGGTATTGGCGATCCCTATCTTATTCCCCAGTTTCTCATTGATGACAAGTGCCTGCTTAAAATTCTCGAGCGCCTTTTCCCTGTCGCCCGCACCATTGTAAATGGTACCGATGTTAAGAAGCGATTGCGCCTTGCCTTTCAGGTCTCCTATCTTCTCCTGGATATCAAGTCCCTTGTGAAAGAACTCGAGCGACTTTTCCATTTGTCCCTGGCGGAGGAACATAGCGGCAATATTGTTCATGCAAAGCGCGATGCCCTGCTTATCGTCAATGGCCTCATACATCGTTAAGGCAAGCTGGAAATGCTCGATGGCAAGAGGAATGTTTCCCTTATGCTGGTCCATCACCCCTATATTGCTGTAAGCCGCCGCTTTTGTTTGACGGTAGGACCACAGTTCCCTCCCTTTTGCATTCGGTATGTTCCTATCGGCAATAGCCAGCGCCCGTTCACTGAAAGGCACCACCGAATCAGGCGTTGACCCGTACACGGCCTCCACCAGGTTCACCCAGCAGGCCGCGATAGTGGTATCGTGCTTTGCCTTCTTCAGTACCGAATAGATAGAATCAGCCTGGGGGTTTTGGGCAGAAGCACTAAGGCAAATTCCACAAAAGAAAACAGATAGCCACTTGCCTGTTTGCATGTTTGCCTGTTTGCCGATTTAAAGAGACTGCGCTATCGCGATAAATTCCTCCGCCTTAAGCGAAGCCCCGCCGATCAAGCCACCATCAATGTCCTTGCACTTAAAGAGTTCCGCCGCGTTCCTGGAGTTGCAGCTGCCGCCGTATAGAATGGAAATGCCTTCGGCCGCTTCTTTGCCGTAACGGTCAGTCAGTAACGTACGAATGTGCGCGTGCATGTCCTGCGCCTGTTCGGGAGTGGCGGTTTTACCTGTGCCGATGGCCCATACAGGTTCGTAGGCGATAACGATCTTTCCTACCTGCCTGGCATCGAACATGAAGGCCGTTTCTTCGAGCTGCTCACGCACCACATCTTTTTGCTCGCCTGCTTCGCGCTGCTTAAGGCTTTCGCCCACACAGCAAATGGGACGCAAACTATATTTTAACGAGAGCGCGAGCTTGCGATAGATCACATCGCCTGTTTCGTTGAAGTATTTTCTTCTTTCGGAATGGCCAAGAATAACATATTGAACCGCCAGCGATCGTAACATCTCCGCCGACACTTCACCGGTAAAGGCGCCCATCTCTTCCGACGAACAATTTTGCGCCGCCATAAAGAGGTTGTTCTGGTTGCGGAACAATTTGGAAGCAACAGGTATAAAAGGATAAGGAGGGGCTACTACTACGCTGGTGCTGTGCGATACATCGGGCAGCATGCGCACAATGGCCTCAAAAAGCTCTTGAGCTTCAGGAAGCGTGGTGTTCATCTTCCAATTGCCTGCGGCTATTTTTTTACGGCTGGTGCTCATTGGATAACAAAATTGGCAAATGAGCAAATGAGCAAACAGGCAATTGCCAATTTGCATTTTGCAAGTTTGCCTGTTTTCTACTGAACACGAATCCGGGGGTCTAGGAAACCGTAAACGATGTCTACGATAATATTAATTGCAACGAAGATAACGGCCGCTACCAGCACCGTTCCCATTACTACGGGGAAGTCATACTTATCGAGCGCTTCCACTACTTCCTTGCCAATGCCTTTCCAGGCGAAGATACTCTCCACGAACACCGCGCCGGCCATCAATCCGGCAAACCAGCCTGAGATGGCGGTGATCACAGGGTTGAGGGCGTTCTTCAAGGCATGCTTGAAGATAACGGTAAACTTACTGAGGCCTTTGGCTTTGGCAGTGCGGATGAAATCCTGCGAGAGCACATCCAGCAAACTGCTGCGCGTGAGCTGCACAATAATAGCGAGAGGCCTGAGGCCGAGAGTAAGCGCGGGAAGAACCAGGTTCTTAAGATCAAGATACTCACCATTGCCGTAATCATCGGCCGTAAATAAACTTCCCACGGCGTTGAGGCCGGTATAATCAGTAAGCACATAGCCGAACAGCCATGCGAAGATGAGGCCCACGAAGAACTGCGGCCCCGACATTCCCAATACGGCGAACACGAGCGAGAGCTGATCCACCCAAGTGTTCTTCTTGATGGCGCATAGTATGCCGAGCAAAATGCCGAAGAAGGATGCGAGGATGATAGAAGTGAACGCGAGCACCGCCGTTTCGGGCAGCGTCTCGCTGATGATCTCCGAGACCTTTCGCTTTGTTTGATACGATCGCCGCAGGTAAGGTGTCTTGAGCACCACCACCTTGGTTTTCGAAATATGAAAGAGCTTCCAGGGATCGCCGTACTTCTCATGGCTGAGGTAGAGATAGTGATCGGGGTCCACATCGTTATGAACGGAGAGGGGCGACAGGTCGTTGAGATACATACAAAACTGTATGCTCAAAGGTTTATCGCGGCCGAGGTCTTTGTTAATGGCATCGATGCTGGCCTGGTCGGCACGCATGCCCAGCATCATACGGGCAGGATCGCCGGGTAATACGTTAAAGAGCAGGAACACCACAATGACCACACCCAGCAGCACAAGCGCACCGTAAAACAAACGTTTGATAATGAACTTGGTCATTCTTTCTTATCGAGGTGTTTTGCTTTTACATCGGTGTACGAAGGAATACTTCTCCAGGGCCAGTTAGCCACAACAGTTCCGTTCTTAAGCAGGATCAGTCCCGGGTTGGAACGTATCATGGTCTTAAGCACAGTACCATCGGTAGTATAAAACGGGTAAGGTGTTTTGTGTGCGGCTGTAAAGGCGGCTATGGCTTCGTTGGTAGAAGCGGTCAATGCTATGAAAGGAATACTGTCTTTCGCGCAAAGCATGGCCAGGTCGTTGATGCGGCCCTGGGCCTTCGTGGAGCTCTCTTCAAGATTGTAAGCAACCAAAACAAAATTGTAACCAGGATGCGCTATCAAGTCGGTATAGTCGCCGCCATCGGCCGGGTTGGTGATGCTGAAGTCCTTGATCTTGGGCTCCACGCCTTTCTTGATAACAATGGGGCGGTTGGTCACATAATCATACAGCGAATCCCATTTCTCAGGCCAGTGATCGAACTCCGCTTCTTTACCTGTCTTCTTGTCTTTAAGAACATACATATACTTGAGCTCGTCAGGAATACCTTTCGTTTGTTCGGGAATGTTCTTGCCAACAGCATA
>JANWJV010000163.1 GCA_025451785.1 Bacteroidia bacterium
CTGATGTGGTAACGGAAACTCTCCTTCTTCTCCACCACAGGAGACTCAGGATAATCATTGAGCAACTGCGATATAAGAGCGGCTCTCACATAGGGCCAAACACATTCTGACCGGTAGCGAAGAGAATTTACGGGATAGTTTTTCTCTATGTCATTGATAATTCCAAGGATCTCCGGATGGGTCTTCTTCATGTGATACCCTTTGCAACCCAGGCTATTGGATCAGTCTGTCAATTGGCATGGAGTCCATCAGCTTTTGAACTTCCTTGTACTGCGCTTCGTTCAGCTCCATAAGAGGCATACGCTCTTTCCTGTTCAAAAGCCCGCGGTGCTGCATGGCCGCCTTTATGACCAGGTGCCAGCCGAATTTCTTTAAACCCTTCTCAAAGAAAGGCACTTCTATTTCATTGACGATCTCGTCGCGCTTCTTAAGGTCGCCCTTCTGGTGATACTCCCAAAATTTTACCGCAAGCCTGGGCTCGAATACCCCAATGCCATTGAGCCATGCCTGGCAGCCCTGGTCGGCAAACTGTAGCCATTGGCGTTTTCCTCCGCCGGAGATGATAATACCTACACGGTCCTTGATCGCCGCGACGATATCTCTTGAAAGGTCATCGTTCTTCGCGTCTTCCTTGATAGCGATAACATTGGGTATGTCGGCGATCCTGTCAAGAAGGGAGATCGAATAATTGACAGGAGGTCCGCCGTAACCATTCAGGAAGGGCATCTCGTGGATGAGGATCCCGATGTTCGAGGCGTCTGATACCATTTTGAAATGTTTGTGGATCTGTTCTTCCGAATAGAACTTTTCGCGGCAGATCAGGGAAATGATATCTGCACCGATGCTTTCCGCGTGTCGGGCAAATTCAATGGAGACCTTCGTGGAACAATGCAGCGGATCGGCGACGATCACTACGTGGTTCTTGTCAAGCGACTTCACCTTTTTCGCCACAAAGGCATTCAGCGTTTTTATTTCCTCCCAGCTAAGTTCGCTGAAGCGGCTGTTGTAGCCCATTACGAAAAAGATCTTACCGCCGGCACGGTGTATCTGCTCAATGTTCTTTTCAAGGGAAGCGAAATCGATCTCTTCATCGGGCAGAAAGGGGGTGAGGATCGAGAATGCCGGTCCTTTTATTTTTTGTTTGATCGCGTCGAACTTCTTCATAGTTGTTTTTTATTTGAATGAGAATTGTCCGTTATCAATGAGGAATTGTGCGTACTTCATATCCATCTCGTTGTCGATGTCCACCGAATGGATCCGGTCCATCAGGTAGCCTTTCACATTTCCCTTGAAAAAATTCTTGTTCTTCCGGATATTGTTGATCCAGGAAATATAGAATCCACCATTGGGTCTGAAATAGGGAACAAAGTCCTGTGAGCGGGTCTCTCCCGTAATAAGCGGAGAGGGAGAAAGCACCGCTTCAGGGTTCAGCAGTTTAGTTTCGGCGTTCATTGTAAGCGACAGCTGAATGGGGTCTTCCATCTTGGTGATGCTTACCACTGAGTCCACATCTTTCGTTAGCAACTCATAGGCCTCACGGATATGAACAGGACGACGAAAGGGGCAAGTGGGAAGAAAGAAGGCAAGCGAGTCGTATAACTGGTCATAACCCGGGCGCTCCGCGATCTCCACAATGAGCTGAAGCACTTTAGTAGTATCCTGCGCCAGGTTCGACTCCCGCTTCTCAGGTGTAGCTCCGGGGACATTTTTTGCCACCGCAAGTATTTCATCGTCATCGGAAGAGAGGATCACCTTGTCAAATACGCCAGAACCAACAACAGCCTCAAGTGTATGTTGAACCAACGGTTTACCATCTAATAATTGAAGGTTCTTTTTCAGAAGCCTTTTCGAGCCACCCCTTGCGGGTACAATACCTATCCTTTTCGACATATTATTTAAGGGTTTTCAGTGCATTCTCATACATCTCAGAGGCGAGGGCATCAAAGGAGGTCTTACTCTCCCATCCCAACTCCTTCCTGATCTTTGAGGGATCGCCGGTGATCTTGTTCTTATCGTATTTCCTGTAAAGTTTAGGGTCTACCACCACGTGCTTATTCATATCCAGGCCCGCATGATGAAATACCTTTTCAACAAAATATTTAAGCGGGTGACTTTTACCGGTTGCTATAACATAATCACCCGGCTTATCCTGCTGAAGCATGAGCCACATCGCTTCCACATAGTCTCTTGCATGACCCCAATCCCTTTCAATTTCCAGGTTACCCAGCATAAGTTTATCCTGAAGTCCCCGCTTGATAGCAGCAACACCTTTGGCAATTTTTTGCGTAGCGAAATTATCGCTGCGACGGGGAGATTCGTGGTTAAAACAAATTCCGCAGGAAGCGTGCAGTTGATAGGTATTGCGGTATATTTTCACCATGTTGTGAGCAAATAGTTTGCTGCAACCATAGGGTGTATTAGGCTCGAACGCGCTTGTTTCGTTCAGCACTGTTGCCGGATTATCGCCATACATGTCAGAACTTGAGGATTGGAAAAAACGCGCTGTTGGAGCAGCCTCAAGAAGAATATTCAGAAGAGTGAGTGTACCAAGGGCATTCACCTCTGAGGTGATCTCGGATGACTTGAAGGACAAGTTTACGTGCGACTGCGCTGCCAGGTTGTATATCTCAACCGGTTTGTATTGATGAACGAGTTTCCAAAGGGAGGCAGGCTCCAGCACGTCGCCATACTCAAGTACAAAATCTTTTTCGGTGAGCAAATGCGCTATGTTCAGCAGAGAGGTATTTTCATGAACATTTTGTTTGACCACCAGGCTCTTATGCGTACCAACAACACGATACCCTTTTGAAAGAAGCAGTTCGGAGAGGTAGGAGCCATCCTGTCCTGAAACGCCGGTGATGAGCGCTGTGCGCTGGGAGCCTTTAGTACTCATATTTTTCAAGTCGTTCAAGCGCTATCCATTGTTTCTCACCTTCATTCTCATGTCCCATCCATATTTCAGGTATAAAAGAAGCCGCGGGGGTGAGTTGGTTAAGAAGTGTAGCTACTTTCTCAAAATCGATCTCGCCTTCATCTATCTGCAAGCCTTCGCTGTCCAAACCGGCCGCGTCTACAATGTGAAGGTGGGCACTGTATGGAGCCACCTTTTTAACAAAATCGTTAAAGTCCATCTTCAGGTGATTCGCTGCCAGTTTTGAATGAGAGATATCAAAACAGATCTGGTACCCGCTTGCTCTGCAGAAGGCCGCAGTATCATCAGGGTTTACAAACAAATTACAAAAAAGCTGTCCACCAAAGTACCATGGGAAGGGAGGCAAAGTTTGGGGTATTATCTTCACTCCTCCCTGGTCGATCTTGCTCAGGCTGTCGGCAACACGCTTATACGCTTGTTCCGTTTCTGCAGGTGTAAAAAAACGTTCTTTCGAAAATCCACCTACACTCACAATGATCAGGGGCTCGGTCGCTTTTTTAAAATAGGATTTCAGTTCACGGGTCAGGTTCACCACCCGCTGCAGTTCCTTAATAGAACGCGCACGGTACACTTCATCATCTGAAGCAAGGTTCAACAGGTGATCACCGGCAAAGGTGTCGGGAGAATGAACGGTAAGGTCAAGGTCAAGAGGGGAATTAAAAAATTTCCTGAAATCCTCGTCCATATCTTTATAACTGAGATGGAATTCGAGAAAATCCGGGTTGGATTTGCTCAGAAGTATTTTACTGTCGTGGTAACGGACCGGAATACCCCATTTCCTTTTAAAGGAATACTCTCTGGCTACCGCAGTACCATTCTTACTTATATCCTCCGGAAAAAAGAAGTCACCGGGCTTAAGATCGCGCTTCGCCTTTGTTCCCACCAATTGGTCGATGTACATTGGCTGCAAACCCCTGCCGGGGCTTTTTACCTCCAGCATTTCCTTCCTTATGATCTCACCCGCCTTTAGCTCACAATTAATCATCAGGCTCTTGGCCAGGTTCACACGGTTCATCAGTTCTCCCTGGTTAGGCTTGCGTTCAGTGTCCTCCCCCATCGCCAGTTCCAGGTCCCTTATTTGCTTTACCATTTCCTCCATTTCATCGGGAAGCAAACTCACCTTATGGTCGTTTCCCTCCATGTTCTTGTCAATAGTAAAGTGTTTCTCAATAATGCGGGCGCCCATGGCAATGGCTGCCAGTGGAATATGCCCGCCCCGTTCATGCCCCGAATAACCCACCACATGGTCACCAAGAGCGGCAAGCCGTGGAATGAAGTTGAGGTGAATGTCCTTCATATGGGGCGGATAAGTGGAATTACAGTGAAGGAGCGCATAAGGAGCCTTATAACTATTTAAGAGCCTGATGCCACTTTCAATCTCTGCCTGGAATGACATACCGGTGGAGATGATAAGCGGCTTTCCTGTTTGGGCTGCCTTGGCCAGCAGTTCATGATTCGTAAGGTCGGCCGATGCTATCTTATAACCCTCCATTCCATAGTTCTCCAACAGTTCTAATGTTGGCAGGTCCCAGGGAGTACACAAAGGGATCACCTTCATCTTTTTACAATGGTCAAAGCAGGCAAACATGTCTTCAGGGCTCAGTTCGAAACGACTGAGAAGATCGAGGGTATATTGGGTACTCAGGTTTTCTTTAGCATCGTTCGCGTTGCCTGCGTTGCTATACAGAGACGCGAGGTTACGCATCTGGAACTTCACGCAATCCACTCCAGCCTTTGCCGCGAGCTCGATGAGATTTTTGGCGAGGTTCACGTCCCCGTTATGGTTGATCCCGATCTCGGCGATAATGAATACCGGATGCTTTTCTCCTATTTTCCTGGACCCTATGCTAATTTCCCTTCCCATTTGCAGAAATAAGGTGGAAAGATATACAAATTACCAATGATGTCTAGCTAGCCAGCCCTAAAAAGCGAGCGCAGCTTTGACACAAAACCCTGGGTGTTTTCCTTCGATGGACGGGTATGTCCCCGCATCACCCATCTCTCGCCTTCGGACACGGTACCGGCCCGGTGAAATACATTCGTATCGAATATGATCAGAGAGCCGGCCTTGCCTTCAACAGACACCGCGTCCTTTTCAGTATATGGCAGTTCGCGCGTGAGCTCTCTATTCTCATAATTAACCTTACCTCCTAGTTTTTTTCTTATCTCATCCGCCTTTTTGTGGGAGCCTGGAACGCAGGCAAAAGCTCCATTCGTTTTCGTAGTATCATTAAGATAAATAAAGAACTTGAACGTAGGTTGTACATCAAAATGAAGGTCGTTGGCTACATGTTTCGAGCCCACTACGTCCTTCACAAAGAAAATTTCCTTGTTCAGTACAAAATCCTTCTGCAAATAATTTTTTGCCACCCTGCGCATCCAATCGGAGCTGAAGACCTTTTGTGTAAAGGGAATTACCGACCCTTCTATTTTTTCAATGAAAATATTACAAGCCTTACCCACTGAATAATCAAGTGGCTTTATGAAGCTATTGCCATCGCTTTCCAAAGCGTAATGGAATTCTTTCACCAGGCCCTTTAACTCTTCTTCCGATAGAAAATTACGAACAACCAGCACGCCATTCTCCTTCAATAAGAGGTTCAAGCGCTTGTAGTCTTGTGTCTCTTTCTTGTCTACTTCAGGTATGGAGTTCATTATTTTCATTTAATGACCGTATAGGCCGGTATGGAAAAAGGAGAAGCGTCTTTTTGGAACTCTAGGCCGTTCTTTTCACAGAATTCGATAAGCGCTTTCGTTTCCCCTCCCTGCTGCTTTTCATCGATACATATCACTGCGCCCGGTGAAAGATAGGGCTTGAACAGCTCCATTCCTTTGATCGAGGGTAGATAAGCGTTGCAATCGACGTATAGAAGGGCGGCCCTGAAATTGGTTTTTTGCTCGAGGAATTTCGGCACCTCGGCAAGGATATCACCTTCGATCAGTTCGCACAAATTACCAAGACCAACTCTTTTAATTTTATCCTGCACCCATATCCTCGAATTGTCCTTCCATGCCTCGGCATTCAAATGTTTGTCCATCTTGAGGCTCTCTTCATTAAAACCGGAAAAGGTGTCAAAGCCATAATATCTTCTTACCATCTCGTCCCCGTTCATCTTTATCTGGTGACCAAAAATGATAGAGTTCCTTCCGTAAGCGACACCAAGTTCAACAATGTGGCCAGGCACTTTTGCTATCTTCTGATAGACCCGGTCAAGCCAGAGAATGTACTTGTACTCCCCGTGTTCCAGGTATTTCTGGGACTCGATGTAATGGTTGAATTCCTTTTTCCCACGCAACTGTTCCAATTCGTGATCGGAAACGATGCTCTGTCCTCTTTTGGAAAGATACCCTTTTAACATTCTCTTTAGCATTCCACCTTCATTTTACCTGTTTATAACATCCGAATTTCTTGTCGAAAGCAAATTCCTTCATCACTCCGGCATGTGACCAGTTAAACTCCTTATCGTACCCCGAAGTTTCAATAAGACCGTACGACGTAAGCACCTCCTCTATCAAGGGCTGTATCTTATTGTTCATGTGAACATTGTCACCATAGTATTTGTCATGGATAATATTCGCGTCGCCGGAATACAACTTGTCATTGATATAAATAAAACGATACCCGTTTGATCCGCACATCTGTTTCAGCTGCTCATTATAATGATCTACAACCACGTTCTGAAGGATCCGCTGGGACGGAGTTACATTAAATATCACCGGCTCAAACCTGATCGTTTTTTGCAGGCTCTTTAACATAGTTTCATAACGGGTCACAGAACTATTAACTTTCGCCTGGTACCCGGTAATATCCGGGTCCAGGGTCGATTCCCAGGGGTACCAGCCCTGCCCAGTATAGTAGCGCGTATCCGGTTCGCCTAAAACAAAGATCACTTCTTTAAGGCTTTTTATGTGGGAAAGAACAGCGGGTATCTTGGAGGCCACTCTTGCTGCATTCTCCTCGCTGATAAAGTTATGCTCCTTCCCAGCCCCCAGGAACATCGGGAAGAAGTTGGAGTTATGGGCAAAGGCCCTCGAATGGCTATCTCCTAGAACGCAAATCATAAAAGCTTGTATTCGATCTCCGGAGCAACGATGGCCCCGGGACGGTAACGGTTCTTCATCCCTCTAAAGGTGTAATTATCGACCACCTCGAAACTGAGGGCGCGCTCTACACGGTGGAATATCTTGTCACTTTTTGTTCGCAGCGAAAATGTAACGAAATACTTTCCCGGCTTCAGCAAGCGGCCCGGAAAACCCACATGGAGATCGATAATGCCGGGTCGATTATTGAGCAACACATCCTTCTCGTTCTCATCGGTTGAGCTCACAATAATGGTATTTCCATTCACATCCTCGATCACAATTCCGAGGAACATGCCGGGAATATTAAGTTTTGCCTGGAGCGAAAAATCGATCCTGATCTTTTCAGAAGTATACTCGAGCACAGAATCTTTTGCTTCCTTCAACTCCACTTTTCTAACCATCGCCTGTTCATTGATCTCATCAAAAACAGCAGAACTATAAAGCCCTTCCCTCTCCGTATTCGCACTAAGGTACTGTGCAATGGCCTCATTGGCACCACCATCGAATACCAAACTGCCATTGGAAAGTACTATGGCCCGCGAACAAAGGTTACGCACAGCATTCATATTATGCGAAACAAAAAGCACAGTACGGCCTTCCTTGTGGCTTACATCCTGCATCTTTCCCAAACATTTTTTCTGAAAGTCGGCATCCCCCACCGCCAGCACTTCATCCACCACCAGTATCTCCGGTTCCAGATGGGCGGCCACGGCAAAGGCCAGGCGTACATACATACCGGAGGAGTACCTTTTCACCGGTGTGTCGATGTATTTGTCTACACCCGAGAAAGCGACTATCTCATCGAACTTGGAGCGGATCTCCGCCTTGCTCATGCCCAGGATGGCGCCATTCAAAAAAATATTCTCCCTTCCGCTGAGGTCGGGATGGAAGCCGGTACCCACTTCGAGGAGGCTGGCGATGCGGCCCTTTATCTTTGCTGTTCCGCTGGTGGGGGTAGTAACCCTCGACAATATTTTTAACAGGGTCGATTTGCCGGCACCGTTCTTCCCGATGATCCCTAAAGCCTCCCCTTGCTTCACATCAAAACTTATATCCTTCAGCGCCCAGTGCTCCGAAACGCTGAAAGTATCATCTTGCCCTAGTTTGGCATATGGATCTGGTTTGCCGCGGGTCTTGGCCCAAAAACGCTTTAGGTCACCGGCGAGTGTTCCGGTACCTACCCGGCCCAGCCTATAATACTTGCTGAGCCCTTCCGCCTTTATAACGATCCTGCTCATTTATACTGTATCCATAAAATCTTTTTCAACCCTGCTGAAATTCCACGCTCCGATAACAAGCGCGGCAAATGCGACCACTGTACTGTACACAAGCCCGGTATAACTTAACATGCCTTGCCCGAAAAAAGCGAACCTGAATGCTTCGATCACCGGCGCCAATGGATTGTACTTTACCAGGAAACTGAACTGGGGAGGCAAAATAGAAGAAGCGTAAATAACAGGACTGGCATACATCAATAACTGCACACCGAATCCCACCAGGTGGGTAAAGTCACGGTACTTGGTAGTAAGCGAGGAAACAATGATCCCCAGGCCCAGGCCCAGCGCAGCCATGATCAGCAAAAGCCAGGGGAGCAGCAATACAGAACTATTGATGTTCAGATCGAAAGACCTGAACACAACAAAATAAAAAAGGAAGCAAAGGAAAAGCACGAACTGGATCCCGAACGTTACCAGGTTACTGATCACGATCGACAGCGGCACCGAAAGCCTTGGGAAATAAACCTTCCCGAAAATATGCGCGTTGCTTACAAAAGTGCTCGATGTTTTATTGATACAGGCCGCAAAAAAATTCCAGACCACCAGTCCCGAAAGGTAAAATAGCAATGGAGGTAAGCCCGACGTAGGGATCTTGGCCACCTTACTAAAAATGATGATATAGATGAAAGTAGTTAGAAGCGGTTGGATGATATACCATAACGGCCCCAGGATCGTTTGCTTGAACTGGGCGACAAAGTCGCGCTTCACAAAAAGAAAAAGAAGGTCACGATAGCGCCAAAGGCTCTTCAGGTTAAGGTCGAAGAACTTCGGCTTAGCGCCGATCACCAGGTCCCATTCCTTTTCCTTTTCCTTGCTCATGCAGCCAAATTGGAGCCCTGCTTACGCAAGGCGTTTTCAAAGAGTTTCACAGCAAAGTCATATAGTTCTGCATCCAATGAATTGCATTCCATGACCGAGGCCTTCACATGCTCCGGCACCTGCTCTTTTTTCACCCTCGTGGCCGACACATTCTCCTTATGGTATTCCCCTATCTTCCATCCCAGCTTATCGGCCATCAGCTTCAGCCCTTCATCGAAACGTTCGAGAATACCCACAAAACAAAACTCCTCCAGGTGTTTTTTTGCCAGATCGAGCATTTGCCGGTTACCGGAACCAAAAGGATATTTTTTAGGGTCCGACATGCCCGATACCTGGCGGCACTGCCAGTTGTCGGTCTCGATCGTCCACTGTCCCTTCACATATTCCTCGAGGCTGGCCCCCGACCGGTTGAGCTCCTTGTAGAGGTAATGCACCGGGGTGTTCCTGGCAAAATAGTAATGAGAGATGACCCTGTCCACCGGCTCCCTTAAAAAGGTAAAATAGGTACACGATGCATTCAGCCTTTCATGAAGTCCGTAGCTCAAATGCCCCCTTACTAAACGCAGACGGTTCCATTTCCAGAAGCTCAGAGAGTTCAGCTCATTGGCTGCCCTTTCTACAGCGCCATCCCTGAGGGCGTATTGTTGTCCTCCGGGGAATTGCTTGTCGAGGATCGTATTTAGCGTAGTGCCCCCGGCTTTGGGGATATGCAAAAAAAGAAGAAGTTCATTGTGCTTTTTCCTGAACACGGGCGGTCAATTACCTGGCAAAAATAGCATCTTTTAAGGACAATTCTCAGAAAGCGTTATAGGTAGCCTTTAATCCCTCCGCAAATGAGGTATTGGGGGAATAGGCCAATGCTTCAGCGGCAAGGGAGATATCGGCCACCGAGTCTTTTACATCGCCTTTGCGTTCGGAGGCATATTGCGGTTGGATCTTTGAACCGGCAAGGGCAGCGATAGAACTGAACAATTGGTTAACGCTGGTTCGCTGTCCGCAAGCGATGTTGAACACCTTGCCCGAAACCTTTTCCTTTTCAGCAAAGAGGGCGAGAATATTTGCTTTCACCGCATTGCTTACAAAAGTGAAATCGCGGCTTTGCTCTCCATTCCCGTAAATGACAGGAGCCTCGCCTCTTTTGATCGCGTCGATGAACAAGGGGATGGCCGCGGCATAAGGATCGTTCACTTTTTGACGGGGACCAAAGATGTTGAAATAGCGCAGACCCACAATTTCCATCCCATAGCAGGAAGCGAAGGTCTTCGCGTAAAGTTCTCCTGCCCTTTTAGAGGCTGCATAGGGAGAAAGAGGGTTGCCTGTTTCAGTTTCCCGTTTGGGCAATACAGGGCTGTCGCCATAAACGGAAGATGAACTTGCATAGACGAGTCTTTTCACTCCGGCCTCTTTAGCTGCCATCAGTATATTGATGAAGCCTTCGAGGTTAACGCTGGTAGTGGTAAAAGGGTCCTTTAGTGATCGTGGCACAGAGCCCACCGCCGCCTGGTGAAGTACGAAGTCAATGCCCTGCATCGCTTCCGCGCAAACATCCCTGTCCCGAATATCGCCTTCCATAAACTCAAAGGCTTTACTCCCCTCGTGATGGGCAATATTCTGTTTGCTGCCGTTAAAAAAATTGTCGAGAACCCTCACTTTGCCCGCACCCTGACGCAACAGCTCATCCGCGATGTGCGAGCCGATAAAGCCGGCACCGCCGGTTATAAGAAAACTAAACTTATTAAGGTTATTCATTGTCGGTTTCACCGATTCGCCCTATCCTTTTTTGCGCCCTTCATTACCGTAACCATAGCCGTAACCGTAACCATAGCCGTAACCAGCTCCATAGCCATAACCATAGCTGTAACGGTTGTAATAATAACGCGAACGTTTTTTCTTAACGCCGTTGAGCACGAAACCGAAATTCTTTATGTTATTTCCGTTCACGATCTCGTGCGCGTTGTTCACACTGTGTTTATTGGCAAATTTGGTATTGAGAACGAAAAGGGAGATGTCGGCATAACGCATCATATAGATCGCGTCGGAGATCAAGGCCACAGGGGGTGTATCCACGATCACATAATCGTAACGTTCTTTGGCGAACTCGAACATCTCAGGCAAATGTTTGCTCAGGATCAACTCAGAAGCATTGGGCGGTATGGGGCCCGAAAGGATCACGTCCAGGTTCTCTACAGGGCTCTTCAGGATAGCATCCTCAGGCTTTGTTTTCCCAATGAATATTGTACTTAAGCCTACCTCTGACTTCATATTGAAGCCGATCTGGATCTTAGGCTTATGAAGATCAAGCTCTAGAAGAAGCACCTTCTTGCCAGCTTTTGCAAGGATCGCCCCGATGTTAATAGAGCAGAACGTTTTTCCCTCCCCGGGATTATTGGAGGTCACCAGGATGACCTTGGAAGAATTATCGGCCGCGAAATACTGAAGATTGGTTCGGATGGTACGGAACGATTCGGTAATTGGTGATTTAGGATCAGCCTCCACAGTAACCAACAGCTCTTTGATATCTTTCGAGAACAATACTTCTCCAATGATCGGCAATTGGGTCTTGGCTTTCAGCTCTTCCAGACTTTCAATACGATCGAACATGGTAACTCTAACAACGATGATCAAAAGACCAATTAACAGTCCGACTCCAACAAATGAATAAGTAATGCTCTTCCTGTTGGGCTTCACAATACCAATGGAACGTGCTGCTTCGATCACCTTAGTGAGAGGAATAATACCGGCTCTTGCAATAATGGTATTGGCCCGGCGCTGAAGTAAGAACACATACATGTTCTCGTTCACGCTCAGCTTTCGCTGGATGTTCACCAACTCCCTCTGTTTCTTTGGAATGGTTCGTATGCTGGCGATATAAACCGCGATCTGCTGTTCCACGTCCCTGATCCTGGAATTCATCGCGATGCGTGAATTGGAGATATAGGTGAGCAGGTTGCTCTTGAGCTTTTCTATCTTCTGCCGCAATTCCTCAATGGAAAAATTCTCCTTGGTGGCCCTTACAAGAGCTCCGTTAAGCTCCAGCTGCATGGAATAAAGTTCCGAAGTGCTTCTCTTAAGGAACTCATCATTTGAATTGATATATACGGCGGGCGGAAGAAAGGCGGGGTCCTTTCCTTCGATAATATATTTCTCAAGCGCATCCATCGCGCCGATCTGGAGTATAAATGAGGTCTTCGACTTATCGAAATCACTTAGTTTGTTAAAATAGTCTTCCTGCTCCTTGCTTAGATCAAGAATAGCCTTCTCCTCCTTATAACTTTGCATGGTATCCTGGATGTCGTTGAGTACATCCGTCACCTCTTCCATTTGCTTATCGATGTAGTAGAGGGTCTTTTCGTTAATGTCCATCCTCGCCTTTACCGTATTTTCGATGTATACAGCCGCGAGCGTATCCAGGAATGCCACTGCTCTTTTAGGGATCGGGTCCTCCAGCGTGATTTGCATAATATTGGTCAGCTGAGGATTCTCTACATTAAGACTGCCCAGGAACTGGTATACCAGGTAAGAGCGGTTATGCACCAACACCTGGTAATCCACCTGCTGCAGGCTGGGCAGGGTCTTTTCGTTCACCAGGTTCATCTTCTCCACCATGATCTTGAAATCATTGTCGAGCGCTTCCTGGCCAAACTTGAACTTCTTCGTGAACTCCGCTTCTCCCTTTTTATATTTCAGCTCATATTCATTAATGCTCAGCACCCTGAAATCCATTTGTTGTTCATACAACTCGGAGTTCATGTATTTTACCCGGAAACGAAAGGGCAGTCCTTCAAACACTTCGGTGGTGCGGAGACGGCCCACGATGAAATAGGACACATCGAGGCTCATGCGCTCCAGCGCCCTCTCCACCATGTCATAGCTCTGGATCACCCGCTTTTCGTTGGAGTTATCGATATAGAACTGGTAACCTCCGTATTGATTGGAAGTAAAGTTCTCACCGATAAGACTGCCAGGGTTGTACTGGTCGTTACTCTTTAAAAGGATCTGGGTTTGGGCCGCGTAAACATCGGTAAGCTTGTATGCATACAGGAAGGCAATGAGATAGGAAAAACCGCCAAGCACCGCGATGATCCACCAGTTCCGGGAAGCGATCCGGAGCAGCGTCTTTAGGTCATCAAAACTGATGATACTGGTGCTTTCTTTCTGCATAAACCGGACTAAAGTACTAAAAATTGGGCAGAAGGGGTTTGAGGGGTGTTGGCAGAATGTTAAAAAGCCCCTTTTTGCAAGGAAACTTTTTAAGGTATTTCATCGTATATGGTACTAAAATTTCCCTATCTTTGCCACAATCAGCCTAAAACCTATATTCACATGAAACGATCCATACTCTCCGCAGTATTATCTTTCCTTTCCCTTACTTCATTTGCTACCCAATTTACCAGCAATGGCGCGGGAGGCTCATGGACATCAGCTGCCAGCTGGACCCAAAGCGGTGTGGTGGATGCTGACGGGATACCGGATGTGAACGATACAGTGACCATTAACGCGCCGGCCGTGATCACGGTGCTGGCCCACTCCTATTCCGACAATCTCACCATCAATGTGGGAGGAACGCTTACCATGGGTGGTGGCGGAGGGCTTTGGATGCAGGTGCGAGGCAACTTTGATAATTTCGGTACCATGAACGGAACAGGGGTGTTGTACATGAATGCGCTGGCCCCCAGCAAGACATTGAACAGTCCTGGTGTTCTTACTACTAACGGCTCTATTTTCTTTGGCGGCAACGTTACCATTTCGGCGGCTACCGTGATAATAAATAAGCAAGGCCATTTCCAGGTAAACTCCCAGGCGACTGTAACCAACAACGGGAACATCACCGTTTCCATCACCAATGCTGTGCTGGGATCAACCGGCAGTTCTACCTGGATCCAGGGAGTTAACTCCACCCTGAAATGCCCCGGCACCATTATGGCTACCGGAAGCCTTGACGCCAGCGCCTCGGGCAATACTGTAAATTATAACTACGGAGGTCCGGTTACCATTCCTGTAGCCAGCACTTACCATCACCTGACCATTTCAGGTGGGAACTGCAGCTTAAGCGCCCCGTTAACCATTAACGGCAACTTTACTCTTACAAGTTCCGGTGGCATTAACCTTAACACGAATAACTTATCCGTTGGCGGCAATTACACTACGAACGGTGGTATCACTAACATGAGCCAGATCACCACTTTTATCGGAGCTGGCCCCCATCTTATCTCTAAAAGCGCTGTAGGTGCTCTTGCGTTCGGAAGGCTTATCTGCTCAGGCACCGGCACCACCACGCTCAACAAGGACATTAGTACTACCAGCTCGATTAATATTGACGCAGGCGCAACGCTCGACGTGAGCGCATCTAATTTCTCGATCCTCTGTTCAGGCAACTGGATCAACAACGGAACTTTTACCGCGCAAGCAGGTACCGTTACTTTCAACTGTACTATCGACCGCAGCATCAGCGGAAGCAGCATCACTACTTTTAACAACATTAACATGAGCCTGAATGCCGGAAGGACCTTATCACTCTCTTTTCCCGCAAGGCTCAGCGGCACCATGACCTTTACCACCGCCTGCCGCTTCAACACCAATGGCAGCACCTTCACCCTGCTTTCCAACTTCTTCGGCACCGCCGGCATCGCCGCTTTGCCCGCAGGAGCAACCCTGGCCGGCAGCGACTGGGTAGTACAGCGCTTTGTACCCGCTGCGGTTAACCCTTATTGGGATTACCTCGCGACACCTGTTACCGGCGCCACCATCCAGGACTGGGATAACGACTTTTACATGAGCGCTGTAGGCGGCAATAACGGAACAGCCTGCTGCCCTACCTTTTACTCCGTACGCAGGTTCAACGAACCTACCAACGCGTATGCGAACGTGACCAGCGTAGGAACGTCCATCACCAGCGCCACTGGCTATATGTGCTGGCTGGCCGATGACCTCAACCAGCTTTCGGCATTTACCTTTGATACCCGTGGTACCGCGGTTTTCAATACACAAACCAAAGCGGTTACTAAAGGAGCGGGAGGAGGATTCAACCTTATCGGTAACGTATTTCCTTCGGGCATCAGCTGGGCTGGTTTCCGTGCTACCAATGCCGGTACCATTTCCAATACCTATTACATCCTTGATGACCAGATAAAGAACTACGCGAACTGGAACGGCACCACCCAGGTGGGCACCGGCAAACTGGCGGTATATAACGGCGGCGATGCCATCATCCCCTCTTCGCAGGGCTTTATGGTGGTCGCTACTGTAGGCGGCACCCTTTCCTTCAACGAAGCGCACAAAGCGGCAGCGGCCGGAACCTGGACCAAAATGAACGGCAACCTGGCGGCCCACTACCTTAGGATACACGTTGCAAGCAATATGAACGACCTGCAGGGAGAGACCTCTGTGTCTTTCCATCAGGACGCCAGCGGAAATTATGACGCTGAGTTCGACGCTCCTTTCATGAGCAGCCCTTATGAACTGTCGCCCAATATCGGCACTGTAAGTGCTGACAAGCAAGAGCTCCTTTCCAACACCCTGCTGCGCGATGGCAAGAGCGTAAGCGTTCCGCTTTTCGTAAAAACAAAACAGGCGGGCGAATACACCCTTACTTTCAAAGGCGGCGAGAAGTTTGACGAATATACCTGCGTTTACCTCGAAGACCTCAAGACCGGCAAGCTGACCGACATCAAGAAAGGCGGTATCGCGAAGTTCATCGCTCCCAACGGAGCTTCTGAAGCGGAGTTCATGATCCACTTCAACAATAACGAGAACGGAGCCTGCGAGGCACTGGCACAGCAGCCTGCTGATAACAATACTATTGGCAGCGACATCGCTGAGAACATCAAGGTATTCAGGGGAAGTGACGCGATCTACGCTAACTTCAACTTCAGCGAGATCACCAGCGTGAACATCGCTGTGTTCAACGTTCTTGGCGAAAAAGTGAGCGAAGACCGCCAGATGAACATCAGCAATAACCAGGTAAGGATCCCGGTGGATGCCAAAGGCGTTTACATCGTGAGGGTAACTGCCAATGAGCAGGTGTTCAACACGAAAGTGAGCTATTAAAAAATTAATTTGTTCCGAAAAAAACGGCACTATGTCAAAGACCTTCAAAATAGTTTTCTTCACAGCGCTTTTCCTCATGGCTCCCCTCTTCATGCAACTGGGGATCTGCCAACCTCCTCCTCCCACAGGTCCTCCCTGCTGGCCTCCTCCCTGCATGCCCATTGACGGAGGCATCAGCTTCCTGCTTTTAGCGGGAGCTGCTTACGGTGGCAAGAAGGTGTACGAGGCTTACAGGAAATGACCGCATTAGCGGATCTTACTAAGAACCCGGTATTTCGATTCCTTGCCAAGTTCCTGGCATTTTACCTTCTTTGGTATGTCCTTTACGAATTCCTGATCAACCCCTGGGGCGAGCTCGACAGGCTGGTGATCAATAATTCTATTTTCTTTACTGATCATCTCCTCCACTTGTTCGGCTATAAGACCTTTATGAGCAACGATCCCACCATACGTACCATCGGGGTGGATGGCAGCCATGGCATTTGGATCGGTGACCCCTGTAACGGCTTAGCGCTTTTCTCTCTCTTCACCTGCTTTATGCTGGCCCTACCCGGTCCCTGGAAGCACAAGACCTGGTTCATTCCGGCCGGAATACTTGTGATCCATTTCCTGAACATACTCCGTATCACCGCTCTTTGCATCATCGCTTATTATTCACCTGAATGGCTCGCCTTTAATCATACCTATACCTTCACGATCCTTGTCTATGCCTTCATCTTTTACTTTTGGATCCTCTGGGTACAACGCTTCTTTTTGCCAACAAGGAAGAGACCATGAGGCTGAACACAAAAGTAATTTTACTGGGCTTGCTTTTGATAGCGCTCAGCTTCTTCAGGGAATTTGTGTTCCTCAACATCAACGAACAGAGCCGTGTTACCTATTACCATACAACTGACTCGCACGTATCTCCTTTGATGAGCTTCCTGGAGAACTTCAGCTACCCTGTATTGTACTACAGCAAGTGGTTTCTCACGCTCTTCTTCCCTCTTCTTTTTATGTACATCTCCTGCATGATCGTAAAAGAAGTTTTTAAGAACAAGAACTATATAAGGTGGACTATTTTCAGCTACGCAGGAGTAGTAGGATTATCGATCCTGCTGTTTGCCCTTGGCTGGCTTTTTAATTTCAGTGAGAAGGGATATACCTTTGCACGCGCCATCATCGGAATTACTGAATCACCTGTAATACTCATGCTGCTTATTCCGGTATTTAAGATACAGGACTCCAAGTAACACTTTATGAAACTTTCCCTGCCTACACTTCAGAACAGAAATTTCGGACTGGATGTGGTGCGGGCGCTTTCCATCCTGCTGGTATTGATCGCCCATACCGCCAGGTTCGAAAACCTGGAACTGGGCGTACTGGGCGTAGAGATCTTTTTTGTTCTCAGCGGTTTCCTTATCGGTCAGATCCTGATCCGAGACTTCAGCGATGGGATCACCTTTTCCAAAATGATGCACTTCTGGAAAAGAAGGTGGTTCAGGACACTGCCCCTGTACTACAGCATCATCCTGGTAAAATTCCTGTTCATCGACTCCAGCCTCGGGAAGGATGTACTGGTCTATTTCTTTTTTCTCCAGAACAATTTTGTGGGCATACAATTCTTCGAGGTCTCCTGGAGCCTGGTGATCGAAGAATGGTTCTACCTCTGCACACCGATTGCCCTCTATTTCCTTTTCAGGAAAGGCCTGGAGCCGCACAAACTGCTGTATCTGTTTGTTGCGGGCATTGCCATAGCTATGGTTGCAAGGATCGCCTGGGTATCATACAGCAATGTACCTTTTGGCGGCATCAGGGGCAATTTCCCTTTTCGTTTCGATTCGCTCATCTTCGGCTTGCTGCTGGCCAACACCAAGATGAACTATCGCGCGCTTTACAATAAACTGAACAACCGCTTTGTCTTCCTCTTCGGGCTGGGGCTCGTCATCACGCTCATCTGGCTGCTAGGCAACGTTAGCCGCGCCGATGCCTATGCCAATACCAGCCTCTGGACCCGCAGCGCATGGTTCAGCCTCATGAGCTTCGGAATATTCCTGGCCCTTCCCTGGTTTGAAAATTCCGTCACCATGGATAAAATTAAAAAGGTGAAACCATTGTTCTGGCTCTTCAGCTGGACAAGCATTATCACCTATTCCATTTATCTCACGCATACGTTTACTCTCGATGTATACGGAAGTTATACCAGGCACCTTGACCTGTCGCTGTCCCTTAATTACCTTCTTGAATACCTTGTGGTATTCACGGTCTCTTTCCTTGTCTTCGTCTTTTGCGAATATCCCGCTACACGGCTAAGAGACGTTTTGTAGATTTGCATCATGCGCATCGACATCATCTCCGTTGTACCCCAACTGCTCGAAAGCCCTTTCTCGCATAGCATCCTTAAGCGCGGCATTGATAAAAAGCTGGTGGAGGTGAACATTATCAACCTGCGCGACTTCGCTACCGATAAACACAAGACCGTTGACGACTACGCCTACGGCGGAGGGGCCGGCATGGTGATGATGATAGAGCCCATCGCGGCCTGCATCGAAGACCTGAGGTCGAAATGTACTTACGACGAGATCATTTACCTGAGCCCCGACGGGGAACTGCTGGACCAGAAAATGGCCAACCAGCTGTCGACGCTTAAGAATGTGATCATGCTTTGCGGCCATTACAAGGGTATTGACCAGCGCATCCGCGACCATTTCATCACCCGCGAGGTCTCCATCGGCGACTACGTTCTATCGGGCGGCGAACTGGCCGCCGCAGTGCTGGCCGACGCCATGATACGCCTTATTCCGGGGGTCATTTCTGATGAGACCTCCGCCCTTTCCGACTCCTTCCAGGACGGCCTTTTGGCCCCCCCGGTTTATACCCGCCCCGCCGACTATAAAGGCCTAAAAGTGCCTGAAATACTGCTTTCTGGGCATAATGAACAGATCGAGAAATGGAGGCATGAGCAGAGTATTGATCGGACCAAAAAGCGCAGGCCCGGCCTGCTCTGACCCCCTCTGTGTCTCCCCCTATTTCTTCGAAACAGGGGGAGAATCCTTACGCTCCAGTGAAGGCTAATAATTTTTTAGTTCTAATTAATGTTTTTCCCTATATTTGCATTCCTTTTTAAAAAACACCAATATTTTAAGTCATGGGCTTACTCGAATACGCAGAAGGAAAACTTGCTCACAAGAACAAGCTTCCTGATTTCAAAGCAGGCGATACTGTTACCGTACACTATAAGATCAAAGAAGGCGACAAAGAGCGCGTTCAGCAATACCAGGGTGTAGTGCTGCAGCGCCGCGGAACTGGTGCCCTCGAGTCGTTTACCGTACGCAAGATCTCTAACGGCGTTGGCGTGGAAAGGATCTTCCCGCTCAACTCACCTTATATCGAAAAAATTGAAGTGAACAAGCAGGGTTCTGTACGCAGGGCCCGCATCTTCTACCTGCGCAAGCTCACCGGCAAAAAAGCCAGGATCGCGCAAAAGAAGAACCTGATCGTTGGCGGAGAAACCGAAACGCCGGCAGCAGTGAACGAAACTGCAGCTGCACAATAAAAAAAGAAAACCCCGCGATTCGCGGGGTTTTCTTTTGTACCCCTGACTGAAGTCAGGGGCTATTTTTTATCATCCTTCACCTCTTCGTAGTCCACATCCGTAACATTGCCATTGCCCTGACCGTTAGCATTGGCATCAGCGGTGGTATCGGTATTCGACTCCTGCTGGGCGTTCTGCGTAGCCTTGTACATCTCTTCCGATGCTGCTGCCCAGGCAGTGTTAAGGCCTTCGAGCGTGGTATCGATGCGAGCCAGGTCTTTCGACTTGTGCGCGTCCTTCAATTCTGAAAGCGCTTTTTGGATCGCTTCCTTCTTATCAGCCGAAAGCTTGTCGCCATATTCCTTGAGCTGTTTCTCCGTTTGGAAAATAAGCCCGTCGGCAGCGTTCAGCTTGTCCACCTCTTCCTTGACCTTGCGGTCGCTTTCCGCATTCGCTTCCGCTTCCTGCTTCATCTTTTTGATCTCAGCATCGGTCAAGCCTGACTTGGCTTCGATACGGATGTTCTGCGCCTTGCCGGTAGCCTTGTCTTTAGCGGACACTTGCAGGATACCATTGGCATCAATATCGAAGGTCACTTCGATCTGGGGAGTTCCCCTGGGTGCCGGTGGTATGCCGTCGAGGTTGAACTGCCCGATGGTACGGTTGTCTTTCGCCATGGGCCTTTCCCCTTGCAGCACATGTATCTGTACCGAAGGCTGGTTGTCAGAAGCCGTAGAAAAAGTTTCTGTTTTCTTAGTGGGAATGGTTGTGTTGGCTTCAATAAGTTTGGTAAGCACTCCGCCGTAGGTCTCGATGCCGAGCGAAAGCGGGGTTACATCAAGCAGGAGCACGTCCTTCACCTCGCCGGTAAGAACACCACCCTGGATAGAAGCGCCAATGGCCACCACCTCGTCGGGATTCACACCCTTGGAAGGTGCTTTGCCGAAGAACTTTTGTACCGCGTCCTGTACGGCGGGGATCCTGGTAGAACCGCCCACGAGGATCACCTCGTCGATCTGGCTCGTGCTGAGGCCCGCGTTCTTAAGTGCCGACCTGCAAGGCTCGATGGTTCTCTTAATAAGATCATCAACCAGTTGTTCGAACTTGGCCCTGGTAAGAGTTCTCACCAAGTGTTTTGGAATGCCGTCAACAGGCATAATATAAGGTAAGTTGATCTCGCTGGAAGTTGTGCTTGACAGTTCGATCTTGGCCTTCTCCGCAGCTTCTTTCAAACGCTGCAACGCCATAGGGTCTTTAGAAAGATCAAGGCCGCCGTTCTCTGACTTGAACTCATCTACCAGCCACTCGATGATCTTCTGGTCGAAGTCATCACCGCCAAGGTGAGTGTCGCCATCGGTGCTCTTCACTTCAAATACACCTTCACCAAGTTCCAATACCGAAACGTCGTGTGTACCGCCACCGCAGTCGAACACAACTATCTTCATGTCCTTGTTCTTTTTGTCCATGCCATACGCAAGGGCAGCGGCAGTAGGTTCGTTGATGATACGTTTCACCTTAAGGCCGGCGATCTCGCCTGCTTCCTTGGTGGCCTGGCGCTGGGAGTCGTTAAAATAAGCGGGCACAGTGATCACCGCTTCGCTCACTTCGTGGCCGAGATAATCTTCGGCCGTCTTTTTCATCTTCTGTAGAATGATGGCTGATATTTCCTGGGCGCTGTAATTGCGGTCGTCGATCTTCACACGCGGTGTGCTGTTCTCGCCTTTGATCACTTCGTAAGGTACCCGTTTGATCTCGCGGGAAGCCTCATCGAAGTTAAGGCCCATGAAACGTTTGATAGAATAAATTGTTTTTCGGGGATTGGTGATCGCCTGGCGTTTTGCCGGGTCACCCACTTTGCGCTCGCCGCCTTCAACGAAAGCCACAACCGATGGGGTAGTACGTTTGCCTTCGCTGTTGGGGATCACCACCGGTTCGCTGCCTTCCATAACGGCAACACATGAGTTGGTGGTTCCGAGGTCAATGCCAATAATCTTGCTCATAAGAATCGTTTTTTATATGAATTTTACTAAAATACTTTGTTTTTAACTGATTTGAGCAGTCAATGACCATGCCAGCGGGCTACTCTTGCTATAATGGCATAAGAAGACACGATTGTCAGAAAATGGTCGGTGACAAAACGACATGAATAACCATGGGCTTAAGCCCATGGAAACTCAGTTACACTTCCAGGGGCTCGTGGGATTCTTGGAGCAGAAGTTAAGGTTCCAGGTGTACTGCCCGGCATAAACAGAGTCTTCTGATTTCTGGCCGAGAAGCTTGTTGGGGATGATCTTTACATAACGGGCCGAGAAGATACCGATGCCGTTTTTGATGTTACTGAACTCGGGACGCTCCTGCACCACGCTGGTAGAAGGACGGTTCACTTCCATATAGGTGTTGAAATCATCGGCCGCTACCGACACAATGAAATCGAGGCCACCTACCACACGGTACACGGTATTGTTAGGGCTGATATGCGTTTGCAAGAACTTGTAAAACTCAGCTCCAAGAAATTTTTCTTCCATGGCCTCGCCGCCGCCAAGTCCCTGCGACTTTTGTGTAGGGAATACCCAGTCAACGGAATGCTGCGTGATCTGTGTAGTATCCTGCTTCAATATCTCCGACCAGTGAAAACGGATCACCAACTGGTACAGCCTGCCATTGGCAGTTGAGGTCCAGTAAACCTTAAAGGGATTGGTGGGATTGGTAAAGCTGAGGCTTCCGCTGCTGGTGGTGGGATTTCCGAAAGAGAAATCGGCCACGAGCGGAGTTTTGGAAGTAACAGTATGGCTGGTCTTTTTATTTGTTACGGTGAGCAGGTATTCGCTGTCGTCGAAAAGTGGAGAGGTAGTTTTATACAACACCTGATCAGGCGCGTAAAAAGTACCGGAGTTCTTGAGCACTGATGAATCGCGCTGCATGATAATGGTTTGGGTGGTAACACCGTTCTTCACCCGCTGAAGGGTAACATCGAGGTAATTGCCATAGGTAGATGAATCATACACCTGCGCCATCTGGAGGGCATTGCCCTCGCCCAAAAATGCCTTATTGATCTTAATGTATTGTGCCGTATCACCCTGGTTGAGCAGCCCATAAACCACGGTGGTCTCTTTCCATTCGTCTATCACCACAAGGTCGTTCTTGCAGGTAGAGCAAAAAAGGGCAGTAAGAATAACGGGAATAAATGCTCTTTTCATGGACATACCCCGCAAAGCTATAAAATAATCGCCATTGGGGAGATATTAAGGGCCTTTGTTTTATATTTGGCAGGTATTAACCAATGAGCGGCCTCAAAGGGCAGGAAATGGCAAAAAAGAAAGAGGAAAAAAAGGTCACCACGCACGTGCTGCTTGAAATGAAGCGCAGAGGCGAAAAGATTGCTATGATCACCGCCTATGACTACTCCATCGCCAAGATCATTGACCATGCCGGCATTGATGTGATATTGGTGGGTGACTCGGCCTCCAACGTAATGGCGGGCCATGAAACCACCCTTCCCATCACCCTCGACCAGATGATCTATCATGCTTCATCGGTTATCAGGGCCGTCAACAGGGCGCTGGTGGTGGTGGATCTTCCTTTCGGATCTTACCAGGGCAACTCAAAGGAGGCGCTTAATTCGGCTATCCGCATCATGAAGGATTCGGGCGCGCATGCGGTGAAGCTGGAGGGCGGAAAAGAAGTAAAGGAATCGGTGGAGCGTATCTTATCAGCGGGCATACCCGTGATGGGCCACCTGGGCCTTACACCACAATCGATCTATAAGTTCGGAACCTATACTGTTAGGGCAAAAGAAAAAGAAGAAGCGGAGCGCCTCATCGCTGACGCGCGGATATTGGAGAAGGCGGGCTGCTTCGCCATCGTTCTTGAAAAGATACCCGCAACGCTGGCAACCAAGGTAGCCAAAGAGCTTGACATTCCCGTAATAGGCATCGGTGCCGGCGGCGGTGTTGACGGCCAGGTGCTCGTGCTGCATGATATGCTGGGCATCACTACTGAGTTCAGCCCAAGGTTCCTCAGGAGGTACGCTGATCTTTACAAGGATATAAAAGGCGCGGTAGGGAATTACATTTCGGATGTAAAGAGCAAAGACTTTCCTAACGCAGAAGAGCAGTATTGAGAAGAAGGATTAAGGAATAAGGATTTAGGATTTTTATCCCTCAAATCCTTAATCCTTAATCCCAAATCCTTAATCTATCAATGGACATCCTATACGAAGACAATCATCTTATAGCCGTTAATAAAAAGCCTTCTGAAATTGTTCAGGGTGATAAGACCGGTGATGTTCCCCTGAGCGAGAATGTGAAGGAGTACATTCGTAAGAAATACGGCAAACCCGGCGAAGCATTCTTAGGTACCGTGCATCGCATCGACAGACCCGTTAGCGGAGTGGTAGTGTTCGCGAAAACAGGTAAAGCATTGGCACGGATGAACGAACTGTTCAGGACACGCGAAGTAAAAAAGACCTACTGGGCCGTAGTGAAGGACCGTCCGAAGGAAGAGAAAGGGCACCTGGTGCATTACCTTAAGAAGAACGAAGCCAAGAACATGTCTAAGGCATTCGATAAGGAAGTGGCCGGCGCGCTGAAGAGCGAACTGGACTATACCTTGCTTTGCAGCTCCGAGAATTATCACTTGCTGGAGGTAAATCCTTTAACAGGCCGCCATCACCAGATACGTGCCCAGCTTTCGGCGATCGGCTGCCCGATAAAGGGTGACATAAAATACGGTTCGCGAAGGACCAACAAAG
The DNA here is from genome assembly GCA_025451785.1 of Bacteroidia bacterium. GTDB lineage: Bacteria > Bacteroidota > Bacteroidia > JANWJV01 > JANWJV01 > JANWJV01. The sequence goes on from JANWJV010000163.1 coordinate 24,423, forward strand.
ACGCTTCTATACACCTGCACGCGAGGCAGGTAGAGTTCATTCACCCGGTAAAAAAAGAAGCGGTGCTGATCACCGCCCCGCCGCCCGACGAGGTGCTATGGAACGACTTCACGCGAAGCCTCAATATAAGAACACCCATTGCGGGATAAAAGAAAACAGGTACTTTTGAAAAACAAGAACAACGAGATGGAGAACGAAACAAACATGGAGTACAATACCAGCCTCCCCCACCTGATCATTCCGGAGTATGGACGCAATATCCAGAAGATGATCGATTTCGCCATTTCGGTGAAGAACCGTGATGAGCGCAATAGCGTGGCAAAGGCTATCATAAATGTTATGGGCCAGCTAAACCCTCACCTGAGGGATGTACCCGATTTCAAGCACAAGCTCTGGGACCACCTCTTTATCATCTCCGATTTCAAACTGGATGTTGATTCTCCTTATCCCATGCCTACGCGCGAGACCTTTATCTCAAAGCCGGAGAAGCTCAACTATCCTAAGGACGATATCCGCTACAAACACTTTGGCAAGCTCATCGAAGAGATCATCGCTAAAGCCAAAGAATACAAGGAAGGCGAAGAGCGTGATTTCCTGGTGCAGACCATCGCCAACCATTTGAAAAAATCATACCTGCTCTGGAACCGCGATTCGGTTGAAGATGAATTGATCGTTGAAAACCTGAAAGAACTTTCGAAAGGCAAGCTCAAGCTGGCCGACAACGCCAAGCTAAGCGACACCAACGAGATCCTCGCGCGCAACAAGGCCAGCAAACCAAGCACTAATCCTACCAATAACAAGAAGAAGGATTTCAAGCGCAAGCGGTTTAAGAAATAATTATGGGAGTTTTTGAGATAACAGGAGGCAAACGCTTAAAAGGCGAGATCGTTCCGCAGGGAGCGAAGAACGAGGCCCTTCAGATCATTTCGGCCGTGCTGCTAACACCCGAAAAGGTAACGATCAGCAATATACCTGACATCGTTGACGTAAATAAGCTCATCGACCTGTTGCGCGAGCTGAAGGTGAAGGTGGAGAAAACAGGCCACGAAGAATTTACTTTCCAGGCCGACGATGTGGATGTGGATTACCTGAGCTCCGAAGCTTTCCGCAAAAAGGGCGGAGGACTGAGAGGTTCGGTGATGATCGTAGGCCCCATGCTTTCGAGGTTCGGGAAGGGATATATCTCCAAACCGGGCGGCGACAAGATCGGCCGCAGAAGGCTCGACACCCATTTTATCGGCTTCCAGAACCTGGGTGCCAAGTTCGTATACGACAGCAAGAACGAGTTCTATAAAGTAGAGGCCGGCAACCTGAAAGGCTGTTATATGCTTTTGGACGAAGCCTCCGTTACCGGCACCGCCAACGTGGTGATGGCTGCGGTGATGGCCAAAGGCACCACCACCATTTACAACGCTGCTTGTGAGCCTTACCTGCAGCAGCTTTGCAAAATGCTGAACAGCATGGGCGCGAAGATCTCAGGCATTGGCTCTAACCTGCTTACCATTGAAGGTGTGGAATACCTCACAGGCTGCAAGCACCGCCTGCTGCCCGACATGATCGAAGTGGGAAGTTTTATCGGCCTTGCCGCGATGACCCAGAGCGAGATCACTATCAAGAACGTTGGTTACCCCAACCTCGGGATCATCCCCAAGACCTTCGAACGCCTGGGAATACAAATGGAATTGAAAGGGGATGACCTTTACATTCCCGCGCAGGAATCATACGAGATAGAGACCTTTATTGATGGCTCCATTCTTACTGTTTCCGACGCCATATGGCCCGGCTTTACGCCCGACCTTTTGAGCATTGTGCTGGTGGTAGCGACACAAGCCAAGGGCAGCGTGCTCATCCACCAAAAGATGTTCGAGAGCAGGTTGTTCTTCGTTGACAAGCTCATCGACATGGGCGCGCAGATCATCCTTTGCGACCCGCACCGCGCTACTGTTATAGGGCTTGGAAGAAAACAAAAACTGAGGGCCATCTCCATGGCCTCCCCTGATATCCGTGCCGGCGTATCGCTGCTCATCGCGGCCCTTTCTGCCGAAGGAAAAAGCACGATCTACAACATCAACCAGATCGACAGAGGTTACCAGAACATCGATACACGCCTTAACAATATTGGCGCGGAAATTGTACGCAAGTAGAAAAATTGGTAACTTTATTACCATTCAATCCAAACCCCATGTCTAAAAAGACCCTTCTCCTCGCCGTAACCGCAGCTTCGATGCTCGCCTTCGGCTTCATCTACAAGAACAACGACCGCCAAACAGGCAATGTCATTGGCACCAATATCGGCAACAAAGCCCCTGAGTTGAAGTTCAAAAATCCAGAGGACAAAGTCCTCGCCCTTTCTTCCTACAAAGGCAAGATCGTGCTGGTCGATTTCTGGGCTTCCTGGTGCGGACCCTGCCGGTTGGAAAACCCCAACGTGGTAGCCACCTATAACAAATACAAGAACGCCAAGTTCAAGAACGGCAAAGGCTTCGTGATCTTCAGCGTTTCATTAGACCAGAACAAAGACGCATGGGTGCGCGCCATCCAGGCCGATAACCTTACCTGGACCGAGCACGTGAGTGATCTTAAAGGTTGGTATTCCGATGCCGCCGCTATTTATGGCGTTAACTCCATCCCCACCAATTTCCTTCTCGATGCCAACGGCATCATCCTCGCGAAAGGACTTCGCGGCGTTGACCTGGAGGGAGAGCTGAAGAAGCTGGTGAAGGAAGAGCCTAAGAAAGTAACTACTCCCGCAACTGGCGGTACCAATTGAGCCGTGCGCCAGGTCTTTCGACCTGGCATACCTCCACCCGGCGCCCTGAGCCGCCAGGTCTTCCGACCTGGCGTACAACTAAGAAAATATTTCAGTATAGTGAAGTATCGGGATCAGTGGTTGTTTCTCCTTCAGATAAAACCCCGCACTTGAGTGCTTATAATCTTCCGCTTCGGACACCAGGTTCTTTTTGACTGGATTCAAATGGATATAATTCATTTTGATCAAAAGGACCCTTTTACTCCTTATTACAACATCATCAAAAGGCCCCATCCATATCTTGAATTTTTGCTTTCTGCTGTCAAACCTCAGCTTCTCTAGCAACTCTCTTCTTCCCTCATGTTCGATCAACTGCCGCAATTTTACTGCTGTAAACTTCTTGAAATCCCTCATATAATCGGAGAGATGATTTTTGCTTTCAAAATAGAGGATAAGATGAATGTGGTTAACCATTAAAACATATGCAATGATCTTGGCGCTATACTTTTGGTTCAGGAACAACAAGGACGAGTAAAGGATTTGAAAGTAGCTGTCGTTAACGAATAAATGCATCCAATCATTGCAAGTAGTCGTTATGAAAAAACATGAGTATTCCAGGAGTCTATTTCTACCACGTGTAGGCATGATCAAAATTACCTTCAATCATAAAACACTTCTGTTTTTCATCACTGATATTTATCATGCCGTTTTAGTACTTTAGCTAATATATGGTCTATCATTTAAGGATAGGTACAGTTTGGTTATTGTTGGTAATATGTTCATTGCCAGGCTGTGACTTTATCAGCAACCTTCGAAACAACGATTCATATATTGTTTTGGTTGAGCTTAAAGAGGTAGGCGAACGCGGCAAATTCATTGCTGTACAACAGCGTCGGTTTGAACGTTTGAATCTTTTCTCAGCTTCAATGGAGACAGAAACCACTTTGATAGTTGGGCGAAGTGACAGTCTACTGAAGTTTACATTCAGCAATGTTTCAGACCGCGATATTCCTTCCATTAAAGCACTCTTCAATGCCAGAGGCAATCTTGCTTTCTGGGAAACGGCTGAGAACAAGGAATTGTATCCCATTATAGATTCCGCGAATAAACTGCTCTCAAGAAAACTATTTCCTGAAAGGGCAGCGAAAGAGGAAGATGTTGGCACAATGTCTGGCAGCCGGCCTGACACAGGCAACCTGGCAGGCAAGAGCTTATTGCAACAGCTAGACGAAAAAAAGGTAAAGGAGCCAAGACCTGAAAAATTCTCAGAGGAGGATAATCCTCTCATCGGAATTCTTCAGCCAGCGATATACCTGAGCGATGTGCAACAATACAGCCTTAGAGACGGTCCTGTGATCGGCTATGCTGATCAAAAAGACACCGATAGAATAATGTCCTACCTGCGGATGCCAGAAATAGCGGCCCTGTTTCCACATAATGTCTTGTTCTTATGGGGGTTTAGACCTACTCAGAGGTCTGGCAGTACCTTCGAACTTGTCGCAGTCAGAAAGCAAAAAGAACCTGAAGAAGAATCCTTTAGTGGTGATATTATACATTCGGCAGAAAAATACTTTGACACAGAAAACGGTGGTCGCCCACAGATCAGCATGACCATGACGCCATCTGCAGCGATCAAATGGAAAAAAATGACCGCATCTAATATTGGCAGGTCCATCGCCATCGTCATAGACGGTAAGGTGATCACCTACCCTACTGTACAAAATGAGATCCCAAATGGTCGATCCAGTATAACTGGCGATTTTACAGTGAGTGAAGCCAATCAGTTGGTTAGCCTGTTGCTTGCGGGTCCGCTGCCTTATCATTTTACCATCGTTTCGGAGGAGTTTGTTGAGGGTAAATAGACAATGTAGGATCGAATTTCACGGGTGGAAACACCCGGGAGTACCGTATCTGAAAATTGAAAAAATTATTATCTTCGCTCTCCCCGGATGGAAACATCCGGGGGCATATATTTATGGGACGTATTTTCGAAAAGCGTAAGCACAAGATGTTCGCCCGGTACGACCGGATGGCCAAAGGCTTTACCCGCATCGGTAAGGAGATAGCCATTGCGGTGAAACAAGGTGGTCCCAATCCCGACAACAACCCCCGTTTACGTACCGCTATCCAGAACGCCAAAGGCATTAACATGCCCAAGGACCGTGTGGAGAACGCCATCAAACGCGCTTCCGAAAAAGGCAGCGCCAACATGGAGGAGATCACTTACGAAGGCTACGCGCCGCATGGCATCGGCCTGGTGATCGAGTGCGCTACCGATAATCCTACCCGAACTGTTGCCAATATACGCATGTACTTTAGCCGCGCGGAGGGCAGCTTGGGAAAAACAGGTTCTCTCGACTTTATGTTCGAACGCAAAGGCGTTTTCCGCGTCGCCGCGGCAGGCCTTAACAAGGAAGAACTGGAACTGGAACTTATCGACTTCGGCATGGATGAGATGGAAGAGCACGAAGGCGAGATCTATATCTACACCAAGTTCACCGACTTTGGCGGCATGCAAAAAGCGCTGGAGCAAAAGAACCTCAACGTAGTAAAGGCCGAACTGCAACGCATTCCCACCACCACTACACAACTCTCCGAAGAACAAGAGAACCAAGTACTGGAACTGGTGGAGACGATGGAGGCGGACGATGATGTGCAGGCTGTATTTCATAATATGAAGTAAGCCATCCTTCGACTCCGCTCAGGATGACGAGATCCTAGAATCCTAAAACCTTTATTTTTTGTTTTCCCCGGAATACATACGCCATTACAAGAAGACCCTTGCCCTTGCCTACCCGGTTTGCGTAAGCCAGCTCGGCCATATGATGGTGGGCGTGGTAGATACCGCCATGGTGGGGCAGATCGGCCCCGGGCCCCAGGCGGCAGTGGCGCTTGCCAACAGCCTTTATGTTTTAGTGCTGGTGTTCGGCCTTGGTGTTTCAGTAGGTGTTACGCCACTAGTAGCTTCAGCGCATGCCAGGGGTGACAAGGCCCAGTTAAGCTCACTGCTCAAACATTCCTTTTTGATCAACACCATTCTCGGCATCCTGTTATTCCTTTTGCTTCTGTTTGTTTATCCCTGTCTCAATTGGTTTGGCCAGCAAGACCAGGTACTGGTGCTCGCCGTTCCTTTTCTAAATGTAATGATGATGAGCATGATCCCGCTGGGGATCTACTCAGGACTCAAACAATTTGCTGAAGGTTTGTCGGATACCCGAACCGCGATGTTCATTACCATTGGCGCCAACCTGGTAAACATCCTTCTTAACTGGCTCCTCATTTTCGGCCATTGGGGTTTCCCGGCCATGGGACTGATGGGCTCCTGCTGGGGCAGTTTCATTGCACGCGTAATGATGGCCATTGCCATGTACCTGTACGTTTATCGGGGCAAGCGCTTCGCACCCTACCGTGATGGCCTGGGCCTTTCGGGCTTATCGAAAGATCTGACAAAAAAGATATTGTCGCTTGGTATTCCTTCGGGAATGCAATCAGTATTCGAACTCAGCGCCTTTAGTTTTGCGGTGATCATGATAGGATGGATAGGCGTAAAAGAGCAGGCCGCGCACCAGGTAGCCCTCTCCCTGGCAGCGATCACGTACATGATCGCCAGCGGCCTCTCTTCGGCAACTTCAGTACGCGTAAGCAATCACCTTGGTTTGAATGACAGAAAAGGATCCAGGCAGTCGGGCTTCACGGGCTTTTTTATTGTCGCCGCCTTTATGGGATGCATGGCGCTTGTTTTCGTCCTCGCCAGGTATCCTCTTACTTCTCTCTTCACCAAAGATCTTGAAGTATTAACTATTGCCGCTTCCCTTATGATCATCGCTGCCTTCTTCCAATTGTCGGATGGATTGCAAGTAGTAGCACTGGGCGCGCTACGAGGGCTTAAGGACGTGAATGTACCTACGGTAGTAACGTTAATTGCCTATTGGGTGATCGGCATACCTTGCTGTTACCTGTTCGGCTTTACCTGGGGGATGGGTGTACACGGCGTATGGTACGGGCTCTCCCTCTCCCTTTTTGTTGTGGCGGTGACGCTAGTGCTGAGGTTTCACCTCAAAACCAAGTGACCTCAGATCATCCCAAAAAGAGGGATAGGATTTCTTAACCACTTCAGGATCTTCGATACGAACAGGAGCCAGCATCGCCAGCGGGGCAAAGGCCATGGCCATGCGGTGGTCCTTATAGGTCTTAACCACCAACCCGGGTTTAAATTTCGCCGGAAGGATCATCACTGTTCCATCATCTACCACGCGCAGTTCTGTTCCCGCTTTTTCAAGTTCATCCTTCAGCGCCTGCACACGGTCGGTCTCTTTGATGCGAAGCGTGCTTAGGCCATTGAAGAGCGAGGGGATGCCCAGGGCCGAAGTAAGTACCGCGAATGTTTGAGCAAGGTCAGGACAATCAGAAAAATTAAAACCGAAATGCTCACGAAACGATGTCTTTTTGCTTAGCCGAACTCCTTCCTCTGTATACTCAGTATGCACACCAAAAAAACGGGCAAGGTCACGGGCCACCGCATCGCCCTGCAGGCTGACCTTTTTCAATCCTTTGATGTGAAGATCGGCCTCATCGGCCAGGGCTACCATCGAATACCAATAGGAAGCGGCGCTCCAGTCGGCTTCGGCCTCAAAGGCATAGCCTTCATCACTTTTAATATGATATTCCTGTTTACTAACTGAGAGCACATTGTCCTGCCAAACACCGTACACCCTGAAGTGTTCCATCATGCGCAGGGTCATATTGATATACGGACGCGAAACGATCTCGCCTTTAAAACGGATCACCAGCCCTTTCATAAGCACCGGGGCTATCATGAGCAGGGCCGAGATGTACTGGCTGCTTACACTCCCGTCGATCTCCACTTCTCCTCCTTTCAACACCATACCATTGATCTTCAGTGGAGGATATCCGTCTTTTTCTGCGTACTCGATCTCCGCGCCAAGACCGCGAAGCGCCTCCACAAGAATTCTAATGGGGCGTTCCTTCATGCGGTCAGACCCGGTAAGTGTTTTTGTTCCAGGAGTGGCAGCGAAGTACGCTGTAAGGAAGCGCATGGCGGTGCCGGCTGCTCCTACGTCGCAGATGGTTGATGGCTGATGGTTAATGGTTGATGTAAGTATTAGCAGCAGGGTTTGGGTGTCCTGGGCGGTGCTAATATTTTTGATCTCGAAGGGCTGTTTGCAGAGCGCGCGGATGATGAGGGCGCGGTTGCTTTCGCTTTTGGAAGAAGGCAGCGCGATGGTGCCTTTCAGCACTCTGTTAGGCCTGGATACTTCGTAGATCATTTGCGCAGGTTCACCTGTTCGCGATAATAGCGGAACGATTCTCGGATCACCTCGATCGTACATACCTTATCAGTTTCCGCTTTGCCTATCCTACTGATAAGCGCGAAATGGATCTCGCCCTTTTTGTTCTTCTTATCGTGGCGCATCAGCTCTATAAGGCGGTGATCATCAAAGGCCTCGAGCTTCACCGCTTTGTAAACAGAAAATATATACTCTGTGATGTCATCGAGATCGCTGTGATTGAGCTTAGCTTTTTTGTAGGAAAGATAGGCTTCGCAGATCATGCCAATGGCTACCGCTTCGCCGTGTAAAAGCGTTTGCGCCCTTTCAAGAAAATAACTTTCAAGCGCATGCCCTATGGTATGTCCGAAGTTCAATATCTTACGCAGGCCTTTCTCTTTCGGGTCTTCCGTAACGATCTTGTTCTTTATCTCCACCGAACGCGTGATGAGCGGAACAAGGTCTTTTAACTGGCTTAGGTCAGCGCCCTTGATCTTTTTCCAGTATTTGCTGTCGGCCACCA
>JANWJV010000164.1 GCA_025451785.1 Bacteroidia bacterium
CTATCTGCGGGGCAAGGCCCTTAAGCTGAACTGGATAGACGCGGTGCTCGATTCTATTAAACTTGACAGCACCCGCAAAGGCAGTGAGTGGATATATACCGGAAAAATATATTTCAGGAATGCCGACGGTAAACTGTTTTTCATCATGAACGTCGCCGACCTTATAGTAATGGATCCCTGGTACACGGCCGAGATATATACGCCTTATGAGCACATCGGACCTAAGAACAGGATACTAACGGCAGCCATGAAAGACGGTTATATAAAGGACTGCATTGTTATGGTACATAGGTTTATGAAACATCAAAAGGATAAGTCTACCTATATGGGCCAAACCCCTGAGCAATTCTGCGAATGCAAGTACATTCAGAAAACAGATGAATCGGATGGAGTTGAACGCATCCGCCAGCGTGACTTTGACATGACGATAAGAGAATCCGTCCCATCGACCATGAAAGCAGATCCGAAAGGGCAAAAGTGAGGCAAGTATGAAACTCTTCCGCCTCTTTACCGAAGCCGCTGGCTGGCTGCAAATAGCGGCCTCTCCCCTCTTGATAGGATTGCTTGCAGGGGCCATCGTTTTCTTTTATGTACCGGGAGCGGCAGGAACAATAACTGCCATTATCCTCGTTCTCGCCGGACTGATCATCGGTATTGTATGGGCAAGCAAAGTGGCGAGGAAGCAGGGAACAATAAATTATATATCGAAAATTTATCGTTCGCCTGAGATCGATAAAGAGCCGAAGCCATGATCAACAAGATCCTCATCGCTGTCATCATCCTTTGCACCGGCCTGCTTATTTATAATAATTATGGTGATAAAGAGGAGATCATAAAGACCGAATACGTAGGTGTTAACGCCGGCGACGGACAATTACGGTTGCTCATGATGTATTGCAAAAGCGGCAATGTATACCAGGTAGACGAAAAGGAGGGCGAGTACGCCAAATATGACAGCGAAGGACGAAGGATAGAGAAGGGCAGCTTTCGCAATGGCCAGTTCTACCCGGAGTACAGCCAAACGCTCGTTAACCGCGACCTGCTTGCCTGTTTCATTTTTATCCTGGTGCTGATCGTGTTCATCCGCTGGTACTATGGCAAAGAGTTTTCGCCTCTGCAGGCCTTCCGCGATAAGTATTTTAAAAAGGAACTGGTCGCCTATCCCCTGTTACCTGAAAAAGAAAAAGCCCTCCTTTTGGCCAAGAACAATTGCAGCGACTGCCGGGACAATCCCCAACTCGACTTTTTAGAAGAAAAAAAGGACAAGCAATGGGATATTGTGATGCTGTATTTCCATTGCAGGAAATGCGATAAGGAAATTAAGATCAGGAGGAAATGATTACCCCAAAACCATTGCGGTATTTTACTGTTTCCATCTACGGAATCATTGGCCTGGCGATCAAGTTTATCCTCGCCGACAAAATTGCAATTACGGCTGATCTTTTTATGTCCATTTTCCTTTCTGTTGGCGGTGTTATTCTCGTTGCTAACTTAATATTTGACCTCGTTGAGAATGGAAGGACCAAAAAACTCAATAGCTTTTATCCAACACTCCTGGGCATTATGCTAGCGGGCCTGATGTACGTTGAAGATTATTTTCTTGCACTTCGCGATAAAAGCCCTGTGTTATTTCATGCCGTTGCAGACGACGGTTACAATGCACTTTCCATTGAACTCAGGGAAGATAGCACCTATAAGATACTTGATGGGAGCGGCTTTGGTTATGAATACTACAGGGGATCCTACTCTCTACACGACAGTGAATTAGTTCTGAATACAAAAAACACCAGGGTCAGCGAACTTTTTCAAGGGCGTATCGTCATCCGCCCCAACAGCTGCGATTCCTCCATTCAAAAATATCTTCACATTCACAGCAAAAGGGAATCCGGCGTAGAGGAGGATTTTATCCTCCGTATCACAGAAGACAAGCGGTCTAACACACCGACGCACTAAAACACTGTAGCAGTGGCAGTAGGCAGTAAGCAATTGGCAATACCGCCATTATCTTCAATTCACTTATCCTTTCCTTCGCTTTCCAATTGCTTCATATATTCCTTCTGCCGCTGGTACATGCGCTTTGTCCAGGCCCTGGTATCGAACTTTATTCGTAAAAAGGCCAGCAAGCTATAGTCGCTGAAATCGGCATTGCTACCTACTATCTTATCCACGCCTAAAGCAAAACGATAATTAGCACCCGCTCCAATGCTAATGGTTCTGAATACGTTAAGAAACACATTAACCCCGGGACTAAACGTAAAGAAATTATCGGCGTGTTGGAAATAGATCTTATTGCCATACATGAAGGCTCCAGTATTATAGGGCGCAATCGTATCGTTGGTTATGGCGTTTACCCAAGCGACACGGAAAGGAAAAGAAAAGTTAACAAGGCTTCTTGGCCGTACCAGGTATTCATTGTTCCAGTGGAGTGAAATATAGCTGCTTACCTTTTTAGGAGACTCCGGGTGACCGAGCTTAGCGTAGTTCGAGGCCATGTCGGCACCAAAACTGGTAGCCCATTTCTCATTGTATACCCAGCCTGCAAAATTAAAGTTCATGCCATTCAACATTTCGCCTTTGGCCCGTATACCACAATACCCAATATCGAACTGGGTATAGGAATACTTTATGTTCTCAAATATGGCTCGTGTTGAATCGGTTACTGAGGCCGGCTCCTGGGCTTTGGCGCTAAAAGGAAAGAAAGCAAATGTGAGCAGGACAAGGGCAATTATTTTCATAAGGGGGCACAACATTAACGAAAACCAGCAAGCTTTATTGTTCGATCCGTACTTCTTACAGGTAATACCTTCCCGAAAGGTACTTCGCGATGTCTTCCGCTTCTTTGGAAAAGCCGGTGCTCACATTATGGACGCCGTTATCCTTCATGGTCACTACCCTCCATTGCTTTGCGTTAACTCCCTCGCCTGTAGCTTCAGCGGCAAGAGTGCCATCTGGCAGGTAAAAACTAAGGGTTTCCATAATAGCACCGTTCGCCGCCTTGCTCGACTTCTTATAGGTGGCTATTTGCTTAAAATCCTGCTTGATCTCCGAGCCCATTACTAAAATGCCGGCATTGCGGTTACGCTCCACAGTTTGGTAGCTGTTGCCACTGGTACCGCTTGTTATCAATGCTACTATTTGAGGGGCGCTGGCATTGCTTAGCTTCTGAGGATATTTCAACAGGAACTTTCGCTCCGCCTCCGCGTTAATGTCATTATCCTTTACAAAGTCATTGTCAACGATCATCTTCGACTGGTTCTCTAAGGCGTTGCAGGGGTATTCCGCCTTTTGTCCAGAGCCCATAAAAGTGAAGAGCGTATAGCATACATCCTCCTGTCCATTAGCACCATGCACCCATTCTGAAGTAATGAACAAAAGCTCTTTACCTGTTATGGAAAACAGGCTGTGATCTCCGTTCTTCTTTTTAAGTACGGCATAGCGTACACCACTATTGAAAATAGTATCGAGGCTTACCACCACCGACTTCTTCTCTTTTGAGCGCTGTATCTTTTCAGCGTGTTTCTTTAGTTCTTTTTCGGAGAGCTCCTGGGCAAAGGCCGCGCCAAAGAAAAATACCAGTGACAGGGAAAGGAGTGTCTTCATTTTCTTACTTATTACCTTTTACAACCTTCGCCTTCTGTGAATTGTATTCGTCCTTTGTGAGCAGATTCGAATCAAAGAGGCCTTTCAGTTTAATGATCTGATCGGAAGCGCTGTTAGAATAATCGTACTCATTGCTAAGGATCTTCACCTTCAGCGTTGTATAATCATCCTGTGTAATGGCACCCTGATCGAGCAGGTTCTTTAATTTAACCAGCTCATTGGTAGAATTAGGCTGAGCGTTGTTTGCGGGTTTATCGTTTGCTTCCACATTAGATCCTGACTGCATCTCGTAATTGTGGGCAGGATCATATTGCATGGTCCACAGAAAAGGCACCAGCACAAAACATCCTCCAATGATCGCCCCCACGTCGGCCCTTTCATTTCTTTGCAGCAAAACCCTCAGGTCCTGGTAACCTTGTTTCTTTAAGGTAATGCTTGTTGTGGAACCAACTATTTTGGTATCACTGTAGCTATAGGGAGTTACGCCTCTCTTTTGATTATCAATGTATACATCTGCCCCTGAGGGTGTGCTTTGAATAAGGGTTGTGCTCGAACAGCTTGCAAGAAGTATGGCAGCTGCTGTCATCAGGCAAAAGGGGGTTCTATTATTCTTCATCTTAGCTTTATTGGATCTTGCAATCAAATATAGCTTTTTATTCTATTTTATGAAACAATAAGGGACAGGCAGTTCAGAGGGGAACGAGCAAGGCCCTGCTCCTGATAAGGGTTCCTCTCCTGTAATATTCCTCTTTCTCCAACAGGCCTTCCCCATTGTACCAAAGCCATTTTCCCCGGCGTTTTCCGTCGCGGATTGAACCGTTTCCCTTTTTTGTGCCATCAGGATAATAATACGTGCAAGGCCCTGTAATGTGATGCGTCCTACGTTGCCCACGCAGGGTATAATAATAGGAACAGCCATTCCATTTAGGATCGTAGCTCATGGACCATTCCTTTTTTTCCTCCAGTGAAAAACCTCCCGTGCGGGTAAACTCGCTGGCGTAGTAAGGTTTAATGGGGATCACTTCTCCCTTCCTCCCACGGCGGCAGATGTGCAGGGTAGCAATGTCCGACAACAGAAAAGAAGAGCTGATCTTAAAGGTCTTCGTAAAAGCTTTGTCGGCGTGATCATCGTACTCCTGCACCCACATGCGCACTATTGAATCACCCAGTATGCTCCAGCGACCCATATAAAGGGAGTTGGGGCGCCCGCCCTTGGGATTAAGAACTATATAATGCAATGAGCTATCGCTCCAGAGGTTAAGCTTTACATCGCAGTTGCGATAGCTTCCCGCCAATTCCAGTTGAGCGGAACTAGTAAAGTGAAATGAAAAAACCAACAGAACAAGTACCCCTCTTCCCATCCGCACATTTTTTCTATAACGGAGGGAGCGGAGGTTTTATTGCTGGGGGGGGCCACGTCAGGGCCTGCGGCCCTTCCTCGCAATGACAAGGGCGCTTTGAGATATTAGGGGGCGAAAGTGCGCGGGTTTAAACCCGCGCACATTCGCCCCACCACGAAAAAATAAAGCCCATGTCATTGCGAAACCCAGCGAAGCGAGGTGGAAGCAACCACCCCGTTAAGCGGAAGGCGGTAACGAAGAGTTCACCCACCCCGTCTCAAA
>JANWJV010000165.1 GCA_025451785.1 Bacteroidia bacterium
AATGCGCTTCATCGGCACCTATACCGCCGCTCGAATAATTGGTCCAGAAATCGGGCGCTACATTTATCTCGCAGGTATTGGGCACTCCCCAACTCTCCAGCGAAGGGTTGATGAAGTTCTGGCCTGATACGAACAGGGAGGAACAACAGGCAAGGATAAAAGAAGCGCTCTTCTTCATTTAAATTTTGACAAAACTACCTTAAGCAGAATTCAGATGCTATTCAAAAATAAGGAATTTGTACATTCTGTTAAGAAAGTGTTTTAATGGGGAGTTTGTAACCCTAATCACAATTTCTCCTGATCACAATCATTGTGATCCAATCCCAGAGCTATTTTCTTTGCATCGCTTTTCCCATTAAAACCATTCTTATGAAAAGAAAAGCGAAAGTAGCCCTGCACATCTCAAGTTTCAGGGATTTTAATGGTGTACTGGCCCTTGCCAACAGGGTGATACAAGGCATGACAGATAACGCGGCACTGTTCCCTAACCCGGATCCGCTCATATCTAAATTGGAGGATTCGGCCGAGAGGCTCAGCAACCGGATAGCAGCAGCCAAAAACAGGGACAAGCAAAAGATCCAGGACAGGAATGAGGAATCGGCCTTCCTGCTTAATGAATTAGGCGTTGAGGGCGATTATGTGGATAAGATCGCGGATGGTGATAGAGCCAATATCCTCCTTAGCGGTTTCGATGCCAGCGATGACCCTAGTCCGCGCCCGGCCCCTGTTAAGGTGATCATACGGCGTGTGGAAGCAGGAGCAGAACCTCACAGTGCCAAGGTCCTTATTGACGCACAGCCCGCCGGAACCGTATACACGCTCCAGATCTGCCCGGCCCCTTTGAATGAAACAGACTTTAAGGAGATCGGCCAGTTTACCAGTTCAAAAAAGCTGGTGGCCAGGGACCTGGAACGGGCTAAAGAATATTTCTTTCGGGTTAAAGGTTTCAACACCCGTGGAGAAGGCGAATGGAGCGATCCTGTAGTGTTTTTGGCACAATAAGCAGGTGTTTTACCTTAAATGGGTATGGTCAATTGTAAATTGGGCATTGTGAATTACTGTGTCACTCCGATCAATTACCCTTTGACAGTGCTATCGCGATCATTGATCGTGCTCAAAAGTAACGTATGTGTGCTCACACAAGGTGTCAGTGTTATGACTTATAAAGTCATAACACTGACACCAAAGTTGAGTTGATCGACAGGAAAAGACAGTATTGCTTTCTTTAAGGTAAGCGCACTCATCCTTAAATAAAGCTCTCTTATATCTAAAGTAACAGCACGATCAGGACTTTTCAGAACGATTTACCGTAACGAGGCAGTACTCGCTTGTAAAGTGACAATGATCTAAGATAAAGTGATAGAATGAAAAAGGAATTTTACGATGATCAAAAATCGTAATAGATAATGTTTAGCCCTGCTCCGAAGCCTGCATTAAGAAGAAGATTTAATTCCCCGAATTGTACAACCTCTTGTGTTGTTTTACAAGTTTCTTTTTCTTGTCCAGCCCATACAAAGACCTATCATCGCTGAAATGCACTCCTGTGCAGGCCGGTAGTTGTGCCGGGATCTTGAGCCGCTGTACCTTGCTGCTTGGATATACCCAGAAATCTCTTCCGTTACCTTCCATCTTCACGCGTACCCTCAGCTTTGTGAAGGAAGGATCGGTTTCCCTCCATTTATAATAAAAGGTATGCCCGTCCGCAAGATAATATTCCAGGAAAGGTACTTTGCTGCGGTAAAGGTATTGGTCAAAGAACCATTGGTGATCTTCACCCGTAAGCCGGTTAACGGTTTCAATAAATGTTTTTGAATCGCAAAGCTTCAGTTTGTTCTCCTGATAAAAGGTCTTCAGAATGCGGAAGAAGAGGCTGTCGTTGTCGATCTCATTGCGAAGGCTGTGCAACATCCAGGCGCCTTTAGTGTACACGTCTCCATCCTTGTAATCAAAATATCTTCTTCCTTTTGGTCCCACCAGCGGTAGTTTGTTCTTAATGGTCCAGCGATAAGTAAGAAGATGCCATTGCGCTTCCTCGTAACTGTATTTCTTTTCCAGATAAAGGGCTTCTCCGTAGGTAGTGATGCCTTCCTGGATCCACACATCCGCGAGGTCGGCGACGGTCACCGCGTTGCCGAACCACTCGTGTCCTGTTTCGTGCAGGATGATGTAGTCATCTTTTCCACTGAGGTCGTTCCTGAAACGGTTGCCGTAGGCTATGGCCGTTTGATGTTCCTGTCCCATATAAGGCGATTCCACCAGGCGGTAGCCGTCCTTGTACCAGGGATATTCTCCGTATAACTGTTCATAGATGCGGATGATGTCTTTCACCTGTTTGAAGTGCCCGGCGGCGATGGCAGCGTTCGGGCGAAGAACGTAATGTTCCATTTTAAGCGTTTTGCCGGTGATGCCGGTATAGCTGTCGGTGATCCTCACAAAATCTCCCGCGTAAAAGGTGATGTTGTATGTATTTATCGGGTAATGAACATGCCACTTGTAGGAGGAATTGTTCCCATTCTTTTCGGAGCCGGCAAAAGTTCCGTTAGATACTACAACGAGCTCCCCGGGAATTGTGAAGCGCGTATGAACGCTGTCGGCTTCATCAGAAGTGTGATCCTTACAGGGGAACCAAAGGCTGGAGCCATCCACTTCGCAAACTACGCCCAGCCAGTGATTGTCCTGCTTGTCTTTTTTCCATACCGAGCCGCCTGCCCAAGGAGGTTTTCGCGCGACTACCGGTTTGCCCTGGTATTTCACGTGGAGGCTGAACAGTTCACCTTGTTTTATTTTCCTTCCAAGCTTAATGTACACCGCCCTTTCAACGCGGCGGTACTGCAGCTTTTCTCCTTCCCTGGTATCCATTCGTATTTCCTGCAGCGCTAACGGCTGGTCGAGATCGAGTTGAATAGAATCAATGTCCTGAACGGCGCGGGCACTTGTTCCCACCCAGCCGCTTAAGCTTTTATTAATTGGATCTATCGCGATATCCAGATCATAAAAATAAACGTCAAAGTTTGCTCGTAAGGAACTGAGTTCACCCAGCAATATGGTTTCCTTACTAAAGGTAGGATGATGATGAGTGCGTCTTGGGTTGTGTACCTTAAAGTGTATGCCAAACAGCCCGCAGGAGCTGAGCATGACCATTAGACAAAGGGAAATAAAAAGTGTGAATTGCCTGCGCCAGTTCATGGTTAGCGCTTCAATTTTGCTCCGGGGTAGGGAGGGTTCTTGGAAAGATACCAATGATCATCGTCAATATCGAAGCCGCCGGGTGTCGCATTGTCTGAAAGTCTGTTAGTTATCGGTATGCAAATGGTCATGAGGGCAAGACTTCCGAGTGCAGTTCGGTAATAGCGCTGCTTGTTGAAATCGCCGTTAGAGTATTTGACACTTATCAGTGGGGCAATTACAAAGGCGCTGAACGCGCTGGTTACGGCAAGAAATCCGAAAAAGACATTGCCGGTATTTTTAGGATTTGTCCAGTAAATTCCCAGGTCAAAGTTGTCGCGGTAAGAGAACTTCTGAAATACCGTGTCGCGGAAATTATACACCTTTTGTTCCTCGCACTTTTGGTAGGTGCCGGACTGCGAGCTTTTTTTTATGGTGGTGGAACTGCTAAGTTTTAAGGTGAAGGACGTTGTGTCAGAGACGCTAAGTGAACCTTTGTAAGTGTTTTCAGTACTCGTGTCAGGCTTTTGGGTAATACTTAATGCACCAGGTGATTGGTCGCTTTCGTAGAAATAGTATTTCTTTTTGTCGAGGCGATTGATAATGAAAAAACCTGCCTGGGGCATTGGGTAAGTATCAATGATGTGAGGTCTGGCAGGAGCTCGCAAAAAAGCACTCTGCTGATCTTCGTAGAACGAAAGAAAATATAGGGAATCTGTTCCTTTTAGCAAAAACTTAAGCGATTCATTGCTCCTTTCTTCCTTGGGATAATGACTATAAGGAATAGCATGTTTCTCTGTGAGTTCCAGTTTGCCGTTCTTTATTTTCCATTTTCCTCCGATCTCGGTAGTAGTGGTAGCCTCGATATGACCCCTCATCTTTTGGACGAAAACTGTCTTTTGCTGAAAAATACCACCAGGGTAGAAATGATAACTGTACTCGCTCATCCAGTACCCGAACACCGAGTCACTTGCCGGGATCACCTGGCTCCAGGAGCCGATAAGAAGAGAATCGCTAAGGGTTTGGCAATGCGCCGAACAAAACGGGGAGGTGATGGCCACCAGGAGAAGCAGCTTCTTCATATTCTGAACATCAGCTCCCGAGAGATCTTACTGGTAAATAATGCGTTTGACCACCGAGTATCCTTCATCGTTCACTAACCTGACGTAATAAACGCCCTTGGGTTGCTTAGTTATATCTACCTGCTGAACATTTTGCCCCTTAAGCTCCTGCTGAAGTACATTTTCGCCGAGAACATTGCTGATGACAAGTGACCCGGAAAGAGCGTTATTAATTTCAATGGTAAATATACCGTTCGAAGGGTTGGGATAAACACTGAGCTGGGCTTCGTTCGTGTTTTCAGTGATACCGGCCGGTGTTGACCATTTAGCAACATTGTCGGCAGCGGTGGTACCTGCGGTAGTAAAGTCGCCGCCTACGTACAGTTCGCTGTTGAACACACAAAGGGCATTCACCCATGAATCGGTTCCGGCGCCAAGGGCTGACCATGCGCTGCCGTTCCATTTGGCAATATTAGCTGTTGAAGTGCTGCCGGCCGTGGTGAAGTCGCCGCCTACGTACAATTCGCCAGCGTAAGAGGCCAGTGCGTTAACGGTAGGAAGTGAACCGCCGGAAATGCCGCTGCCGAGCGCTGCCCAGGAAGTGCCGTTCCATTTGGCCACCCTGTTAGCGGCACCGCCGCCTGCGGTGGTGAACAAACCGCCAACATATAATTCGTTATTGTGTACACAAAGCGCGTTCACGTTCAGGTTAGTGCCGGTGCCTACTGCCGACCACGCGGAGCCATTCCATTTGGCGATGCGGCTGGCCGCATTACCGCCTGCGGTAGAAAAAGCGCCGCCGGCATAAAGGGAGCCGTTGTACACACAAAGCGCGAAAACAGGCTGGTCCATTCCGCTGCCTACCGCCGACCAGGAAGTGCCGTTCCATTTGGCGATGAAAGCTGCGTTGGTGCTGCCGGCCACGCCAAACCATCCCGCGGCGTAAAGCTCATTGTTATAAACCGCGAGAGAAGTAACAATATCATCCATCCCTGTGCCAACAATGCCCCAGGTGGTTCCCAGCTTCGCCATGTAATCCACTACGTTGCCGTCGGCTACCGTAAAGTCGCCCCCGGCATATAAAGATCCGGCGTAAACGGCAAGAGCGCTTACCTGGTTAACGATACCTGTATTGCCCACATTCGACCAGGCGGAGCCGCTCCATTTCGCAACGCCATCAGTGGTGGCGGTACCGGCAACGCTGAAGTCGCCGCCTACATGTAGTTGTGAACTATGTACCGCAAAGGCGAAAACTTCTCCGTCGGTACCGGTGCCAAGGGCTGACCAGGTTTGTGCCTGCACATTGCCAAGAAGGCTTGCGGCGGCAATAATAAAGTATGTTTTTTTCATGGGGCTGTGGTTTTTGCTTTTATGATACTTAATATGTGAAACCAAATATAAGAAACTAATCCGGCAATTGGAAATTACTCAGGCCGAACAAGAGGAAGGTTTAAAGATACATACGTATACCATCAGGGTTTAGCGCTCAACGCGACTGGGAAACATCCTAAAAGGTTATTGCGTACCTTTGATAATATGAGAAAGGCCCCGCTCATTTTCCTGGCTATTTTCCTGAACTCCTTCATTCTTTCAGCGCAGGGATGGCAGTGGGCACGCTTTACGGGCAATACCAACTCGGACCGATGCAATGCGGTTGCCCGCGATTCAGCAGGCAATTGTTACGCAACAGGAAATTTCTACACTAAGGTTACATTCGGCGGCACCGATTATTATGATTTTACGGGAAAGATCGCTTACTACCTTGTTAAATACGATCGCAACGGGAACGTGATATGGGTAGCGCAGGCACAGGGTGCCAGTGGTACGGCCATCGCGGTCGACAAGACAGGTAATATTTATACAGCGGGTTATCTCAGCAGTCCCAATAAGTTCGGGAGCACCGTGATCACCAATTGCGGCATTTTCATTGCCAAGCATGATAAGAACGGAGTGTTGCAATGGGCAAAAGGGGTTACGTCCACCGGCGGAATTACTCATGTAAGTGGAATGCGGTTCGACGGTCTTGGCTGCCTTTTTCTGATCGGTCGCTTTGCCAGCAGCTTAACGGTAGGTGGTACCACGCTGAATGCAGGGGGCACCAACTACGACGCGTTTATTGCACGCTTTGACAAGAATGCCAATGGCCTTTGGGTAAAAAAGGCCGGTGGTGTGGATAACGACCGCGCATATGGGTTGGTGGTAGACTCTATTGGTAATTCATATATGGCAGGTACTTATGCCGGTTCCATCACCTATGGTACGAAGACACTCAACGGCGGGAGCAATGCCTATAATATGTTCCTTGCCAAGTACGATCCTTTTGGAAATATCCTTTGGGTGCGTACAGGATATGGCGCCGGCGCGGCCACCATGCTTTATACACTGGCCGCTGATAAGCATTGCAGGAACATTTACGCGCCAATAGAGTTCTCGGGCAACAGTTTTAATTACGATACCCTGATCGGAACTACTTATACGGGAACGAATGGCTATACGCTTCTTACAAAATATAGCAGCAATGGGGTTCCCTCGCTGCCCACCCAGATCAAGCTGTATGGCGAAGTACGTTCTGCTGACAGGGACAGTTTAGGGAACGTGTATTATACGGGGTATGCTATTGGCGCTACAACAATAGGTTCCTTCGTGCTCCCTAACAATTCCTCTGACGAAATGTTGGTATTCAAAACTGATTCAATGCATACCGCGCAATGGGCCCAATTCAGCAGCGCGGCCACCCTCGACGAGAACTACGGACTGTCAATATGCCACGATGGTACCGGTGGTGCTTACGTTGGAGGTTATTATAGCAAGGCCTCGACCATAGGAAATACCCCGATGGCTTTTAGTGGTGTGGATGACCTGTTCGTAGCACGCTTCAGTTACCTTACCGGTGAAGAGGAGAAAGAAAGAACCAAAAACAACTTTATTGTTTTTCCCAACCCCTCAGGCGGCAATCTTTTCATAAAACTGCCTTCTTCCTTCAGTGGAGAAGCAACTTTGGAAGTATTGAACGTGCTTGGAGAAAAGATCGCGCAGTTTAGTGTGAGCGCAGGGGAAGCAGATTTTTTTCTTTCCTCAGGTGGCATTTACTTCTGCCGGCTTATTTCTTCCAGCGGCGAACTCCTGGGGACTGAAAAGGTAGTGATCGAGTGATCTTCCTCTAAAAATCGTAATAGATATTGTTCAAACTCGTCCTGAAACCCACATAAATAAGGTTCGTGGGCCGCTGCGTGATATTGCTTGTTTCCTTGCGCTGGCTAAGCCCTAATACCAGGTTCATATTGGTGTTGGGATTGATCACAATGCCCAGCTTAAGGTCAATAATGTCAAGCTGCGATTTTACTCCCTGGTTCTGTTCGTTGATGTTGGAATGGATACCGTACAAAGCGTCATTGTCGGAATTGAAAATGTTGTTCCCGTAGTTAAGGTTTAGCGAGTCGCGGCCGATCTGCGCGCGCATGAACTTTATTTGTGTGAAGAAATTACCGATGCGGTAGTCCAGGATGATGTTCATCTCCTTGAAGTTCGCTCCCAAGGGATGCGCCAATGCCTGGTTGTTATTCGAATAGCTCTGGCTCGTTTTCTTGTGCGCGTAAGTATAAGGCCGCACCTGGTTGTATTCCCATTGCAGGTGCAGGTTCTTGATGGTGGCCAGGTCATGCAGCTTTACACCCGTTTGAAAGCCCTGCTTATTGCTGATGGAACCGTTCACAAAGTCTTCAGCAATATCGTCGAGCATGTACTGCCCGTAAGCGGTAATGGAGTAGGGCAGGCGCATCTTCCAGGTACCGCCGATGATCACATTGGTGGAGCCGCCCAAACCATATTCCAGGGCGCTGCCCATAATAACAGGATTGAAATAGCTCAGGTTCAGGTTCATTTTGTTCTTGTTGTCCGTCGCCTCCCATATCATTCCCTGGAAAAGCCCCAGCTGCAAACGCTTGTGCGCGTTCCAGCTTAAATATTGGAAGCTTCCCGCTTTTTTCTGGAACAAGCGTTCAGTATATTTAGGTGTCACCACGCCTCCGTCCACCAGGTTCATGAACACGGTGTAGAGGTTCGTGTATTGGATCTTTTTATAGGTAGTGGTCACCCGCAAGTAAGGATAGTTGAAGGAGTTATCGCTAAGCAAAAGCGAACGATATCCATCGCCGATAAAATGCTTGCCATGCCCCGCCTGGAAGTTGAAATGTTTATTTGGCGACCAGGAAAAATTTCCCGAGGCCATCGCGAAATCATAGCCATTGTCCTTGAACTTCTTCCAGCGCCCCTGGCCGGGGATCACGGCGTAGCTCTTCGCGAAATCATCGAGGTATTGGGGCAGTGTAGCCTGGTTCTCGTAAAAAGAAGTTTCGAAAGAGAATTTCTGGCCAATGTCGCCACGGATCAAAAAGCCCCGGGTGTTCTTGTAGAGCTTTTCTCCCAGGCTGTCTTCCGTGTCTTTCGCGAACTCGAAATTGAAAAGGGGGTCGATCGTCATCCGGAACTGGTCGGCG
>JANWJV010000166.1 GCA_025451785.1 Bacteroidia bacterium
ATTTCCGCGTCGCCCTCCCCTCTTGCTTTATCACCGTCCAATTGTTCTTCCTCGCCTTACGCAGCAAACGCCGGCGAAGTTTCTTGGGATAAAAGGTGCCTGACACATAACGGAAATTGCTTCGCTCATTGAAGATACCTATCTGTCCCAGCACATCGCGGGCGGCAGCGGCACATCGCATTCCGAAAAAAGCATAATCATACGGGGTCTTGCTGCAATAGCCACTAAACACTGTTTTGATCTTTTCGTATTGAACAGCACTCACCGGAACTACAACCGTTGTAAGTTTCTGTCCTTTCATGTAAGGCGGCTTGCCATGGGTGGGTTTGGAATCGAAACCGCTCTCGGGCCTTTTCCTCTTAGCGAAGATGTGAACGTTCTTTACGCTGTGCGGACCGAACCCATAATCCACCTCCTCCACCTCTATGGTCACATGCCCTCCATGCATTCCGCCAAAGTATTTCGATTCGGTAGCGCGGAACTTATGTTTCGGTTTGGAACCGTAAAGGAAATGGACCTTGATGAAATACTTATCGCTTGAATCGGCAGGCGCTTCTGAGCAGGGGAATGCAAGCAAAGGGAGAAGCAAACAAAGCACAAACAAAAAATACTTCTTACTTACCACTTCTTAATACTTGGAAATTCAAAATTCCGTGTTCTGCTGTTCGATATTCAAAAGCTACCACCCCTGTCCCCTCCTAAGAGGAGGGGAACGCATCGCCCCTCACTTACTGCCTGACAAACTCTTTCACCATCATCCTGTTCTCCGTATCGGTGATCCGCACAAAATAAACTCCCTTGGGATACTTAGAAGTATTGAGACTGAACAAGCCGGCTTTCGAACTAAAACGCGTTTTAAACACCGCCTTTCCCAACCCATCAAAAACTTCGAGCGAACGGGTGTCAAATATTGAAAGATCCATATTGAGCTGATCAACACATGGATTGGGATAAAGCATGAACTCTGGTTCCACCGGAAGGGTAACAACACCCGAGAAGCTATTGGCGTCGTAAGCCACCACTTTACCCGTGGAGGTACCGGTAACAATAAGTTTCCCCGTAGGCGACCATGCAACGCAAAGCGGTATACCCAGCACAGGTTTGGCAAAAGCAGCCAGCTTCGCGTAGCTTGAAGTGCTCCAGATACGCACGCTATCGTCCGCCGAAACAGTTACCAGGGCATTGTTGGCGGGAGCAACATCGAGGGAATTCACATCGTCGGCTGATACGTTAATGGTTTGCAAAAGCGCGCCATTGCTCATGTCCCATACTTTCACGGTATTGTCCTTAGAGGCGGTGTATAGTTTCAAATTGTCTTTACTGAACTTCGCCGAGGTAACATCTCCTGTATGTCCCGTAAGGGTCCACTTGATCACTCCAAGTGTATCGTATACTTTGGCTTTATCGTCCGTACTTCCGGTGGCGATCCACTTATTATCAGGCGAATAATCAACGGTAGTAACGAATCCCGAGTGCGCGATGAAGTCGAGGTGCTTGGTTCCTGAAGGCAGCGAATAGGTCTTGAGCCTGCCGCCTGAGCAGCCTGCCGCCATCTTAGCCGAGTTAGGCGCGAAGGAAAGCGCGAAGGCATTGGAGGTGGCCAGGTTAATGGTCATCACCGAGTCAGGATTTACTTTGGAATAGTCGAAGATCACTACATTGCCCATTTCCTCAATAACACCAAGGTATTTACCATTGGAACTAATACCTACTCCCATGCTGCAATACATGGCTGAATCAAACACATGGTTCCAGGTAATAGCGCCGTTCAATTCATTGTAAAGCCTTGCTACCGCGGGATGACAATTGGTGCCCGAAAGCACTCTTGATCCGTCGGAAGAAAAGCCTACCCCATTCACCTGGAAACTATCAGGGTGTGCCACCTGGTTCCATACCATGCTTTGGGAATTGGCATTGGAAGAAATAAGAGACAGTAAGAGAAAAAAAGCGAAAAGTTGCTTCATGTGTTTGGGATTTTTCCGAAAGGTAGTGAAAGGCCCTTGGTCTGCAAAATCATTAATAATTTTCTCGCAGAGTTCCGCAGAGTTTACGCAGATCTTCGCGGAGACCTTAACATATTCCTCTGCGAAACTCAGCGGCCTTGATCTGCGTGCATCTGCGAGAACCTTCTGATCAAAAAAAATCCCCTCCCGGTACAGGCGGGAGGGGATTCGGAGTGAAGAAACAGAGCTTACTCGATTATAAACTTGCCTGTTGCCACACTTCCCCCATTTTCTTTAACGGTATAGAAATAGATACCGGGACGGAGGTCGTTCCTGTTGAAGTGAATAGTATTGTCAGAGATATTGGTCATAACAGCAGCTTCTTTTCCGAGGATATCGCAAACCGACAGCTGCGCGTTGCTCAGCTGAACTTCAGAGCTAACCACGATAGTAGTAGAGCTGTTGAAGGGGTTGGGATAGTTAACAGAACTAGCTTTAGCCACGTTCAGATCAGCGATGCCGGTGGTAGTGTTCCATTTGGCGATCTTGCCAACGTTGTTTCCGCCTGCGGTAGAAAAGTCGCCTGCTACAATAAGGTTACCGCCGTACACAGCCATCGCGTTTACTTGTCCGTTAACGCCGCTGCCCGCCGCTGACCAGGAAGTACCGTTCCAGCTTGCGATATTATCAGCAGTGGTTCCGCCCGCTCCGGTGAAGTTACCGGCTTCGTAAAGGCTGTTGTTATATACTGCTGAAGTGTTTACTACATAAGTGCTTGTAGTGGCGGTAATGCCCGCGTTAGCACCCGAACCGAGGGTTGACCAGGAAGAGCCGTTCCATTTAGCGGTATGGCGGGCCTGGGTAGTGCCATCGTCGAGGATAGCGAAATAACCACTTGCGTGAACATTGCCATTGTAAACCGACATGGCACGTACGCCCCAATAAGCATTGGCGTCGCCAACACCTTTGCTGCCTACGTTCACCCATGAAGTGCCGCTCAGTTTAGCGATACGGTATTGTTGTGAAAAAGAAATGTTGTTTACCACGAAATAGCCGCCCATGTAAAGCTCGTTGTTATGTACTACAAATGACATAACACCGTCTTGCGCGCCGCCGCCAATGCTTGCCCATGAAGTTCCATTCCATTTCGCAAGGTTCTTAGTGGTAGCAACTCCGCCCATGCCGCTGAAAAAGCCGCCGGCGTAAAGTTCATTATTAAATACACACATGGCCGCAACGATCCCGCTCGAAGCCGCGCCGGTGCCAACAGCTACCCAAGCGCTGCCATTAAATTTGGCAATACCGCTTACAGGTGTGCTGCCCGACATAGTGAAGGCGCCGCCTGCGTACAGTTCGTTATTATAAATGCAAAGTGACCAAACGGTGCTGTTAAAACCAGCGCCCACAGCTGTCCAGGAGCTGCCGTTCCATTTTGCAATGCTGTTCATGGTTTGGCCATCCGCCGTGGTGAAGGCTCCGCCCGCGTACATCACATTGTTGGTAGCGTCTGTCAGTAGGCATTTTATTGAACCATTCATTCCAGAGGTCCCTATAGAGCTCCAGGTTTGCGCTGAGGACCTGCCAGGAGTGGCCAGCAGTACCCCGATACATAGAATTGTAATGATCTTTTTCATCGTCTTGTTGTTTTAGATTGTTTAGATGTTGGTTATTGTTCATTTTCTTTTTTTGTAAAACACATGCTCTGTGTTTGCGATACAAAGAACCGGAGAAAGTACTTGCTCAACAAAACTTTTTGTTTTATGTTTACGGCTCCTAATTTGATATTTCATAAAATAGTTAATATATAACTAACTGATAATCAATTAACTTAAATAAACATTAAACACCCATATCTACGATGCCAGGCATAGCTTCTGATCACCTTTTCCAGCTCATAAGATCCTTGAGCGGGGCCGAAAAAAGATACTTCCGGAGCTTCGCGCTGAAGGGTTCGGACAACGAAAACTCGGTGTATTTGCAACTGTTCGACGCCATTGAACAGCAGAAGGCCTATAATGAAAAGGCCATATTGAGACGCAGGAAGAAGATCCGCCCGGCGCAGCTCAGCAACCTGAAGAAATACCTGTACGACCTCTTGCTGCAAAGCCTGCGCAACTACCATGCTGGGCGAAGTGTTGACATACGCCTGCGGGCGATCCTCGATAGCCTGGAGGTGCTTTATGACAAGCGCCTTTCGGAACAATGCTTCAGGCTTCTGGAGAAAGCGAAGAGGCTGGCGCATAAATACGAGAAGAACAGCCTGATGATCGATATCCTTTTCTGGGAGGAGAAGGTAGCGGGAATGGGCCTTTCATCCGACAACAGGGCAACGAACAGCACATTGCCTATTTATGATACCATGGATATCGCCATTGACCGCATGAAGAGCACTACGCGCTACGCGCGTATTTTTCGCAGCGTGCTCGAAACCTTCCGCAAAGAAGGCATCTTACGGGAAGGCAAGAAAGACCCGGCGCTAAAAAAAATGATCCAGAAGGTGACGCTCAAAGGCGAAGAGAGCCTGCTTTCGTTCCACGACCGCTTCTATTATTATTCCATTCACAGCATCTATCACCTGGTACGAGCCAGCTGGCCGGCCCATTACAAGTTTCAGAAAAAAGTGGTAGAGCTCATCGAGTCACACCCCGAACAGATCGAAGATTCTCTTCTTACCTACCTTTCCTCGCTCAATTCACACCTTATATGCTGCGAGTTCACAGGCAGGCATGATGAACTGATGGAAACCTTCGCGAAGGTGCGCGCCATCACTACCATGAAAAAGGTGAGCCTTACAGAGAATGTGGTCGTTCGTATTCTTGCCTGCTACAATTCCATGATGCACTTCTATACTCAGTCGGGAGAATTCGAAAAAGGAGTGAGCCTGTTCAGCGAGATCGAGGACAACTTTGAGCCGGAGAAACTGAAGCTGAACACGAGCCTGGAAATGAGCACCTATTACACGCTGGCCTATACTTTTTTCGGGGTGAAAGATTACCGTACGTCGCTGCACTGGCTCAACAAGATCATCAACACGCCTTATCCTGAAGGCATTCGCGATGATATCCAGGGCTTCGCACGGATCTTTAACCTTATTGTTCACTACGAACTTGGCAATAAGGACGTGCTCGAATACATTGTACGTTCCACCTACCGCTTCCTTTATAAAAGGAAAAGGCTCTACCGTATCGAATCGCTGGTGCTCAACTTCATCCGTAAGAACTCCTGGGTAAATACCGATGCCGAGCTCTTGGCCTCCTTCAAGGACCTGAAAGGAGAACTGCTGAAGATCAGCAACAACCCTTATGAGAAAAAGGCCCTCTCCTACTTCAACCTTTTGGCCTGGCTGGAAGGAAAAACGGAAGGAAAAGATTTTGCCACTGCTATGAAGGAAACCATGCACGATAAATAATAACTTTACCACCCAATCACCCTTCGACTCCGCTCAGGGTGACCATCCACAATCCCTATACCCTATACCTTGCAACCTCTCGCCGAACGCCTCCGCCCTACCTCCCTCGATCATTACATCGGGCAGAAGCACATTGTAGGTGAAGGAGCGGTGTTAAGGAAGGCGATAGAGACCGGCACTTTGCCCTCCATCCTTTTCTGGGGCCCTCCCGGTGTAGGAAAAACTACATTGGCGCAGATCATTGCCAACCAATTGAAGCGGCCTTTTTATTCCTTAAGCGCTATCAACAGCGGCGTAAAAGATATCCGCGACATTATTGACAAAGCCAAGTCACAGGCTTTCTTCGGCACCAATAACCCTATCCTTTTCATCGATGAGATACACCGCTTCAGCAAGAGCCAGCAGGATTCGTTGCTGGGGGCTGTTGAAAAGGGAACCGTGACCCTGGTAGGCGCTACTACGGAAAACCCTTCCTTCGAGGTCATCTCCGCTCTGCTTTCGCGCTGCCAGGTATATATACTGAAGCCGCTTGAAAAAGAAGAGCTCTTGGAAATGCTGGAGCATGCCATGCGCAGCGACGAAGAGCTGAAGAAGAAAAAGATCACTATAAAAGAAAGCGAAGCGCTACTGCGCCTCTCGGGTGGCGATGGCAGAAAGCTATTGAACGTATTCGAGCTGGTGATCAACGCCCTTGGCGGTGATAGCATAGAAGTAACGAACGAGCTGGTATTAAAGCACGTGCAGCAGAACATGGCTTTATACGACAAGGCCGGGGAGCAGCATTACGACATCATATCGGCTTTCATAAAATCCATCCGCGGCAGCGATCCTAACGCGGCGGTGTACTGGCTGGCAAGGATGATAGAAGGAGGCGAAGA
>JANWJV010000167.1 GCA_025451785.1 Bacteroidia bacterium
GCCTTTTGCAAATGCAGGGGAACAGGATAATAGATCATGGAGGGAATGCTGCGCTCCGCTAAAAATTCCTTGAGCTTGTTCCGGTCAGCGCCGTTGAGCTGCAGGGTGTATTGATGGAACACGTGGTTGGAGTTCTTCGCGCGGGCGGGAATGCTTATCTTTTTATTTCCGGCAAATGCTTTGTCGTAATAGGCAGCGGCGGCATTGCGTGCCGCGGCATACCCATCCAAATGCCGAAGCTTGATGCGCAGAATGGCGGCCTGGATAGCGTCGAGCCTCGAGTTAACACCGATCACATCATGATAATAGGTAGCGCTCTGCCCGTGCTTGGCGATCATGTTCATCTTCTTCGCCAACTCGTCGTCGTTAGTGTACATCGCGCCGCCATCGCCGTAGCAGCCGAGGTTCTTTGAAGGATAGAATGAAGTGCAGCCGATGGTACCGATAGTTCCGGCCTTTCTTTTCTTGCCGTCAGCACCGGTATAGTCAGCGCCAATGGCTTGAGCCACGTCTTCTATCACATGCAAATTATGTTTCTTCGCCAGGGCCATAATGGGATCCATGTCGGCACACTGGCCGTAAAGATGTACGGGAACTATTGCTTTTGTTTTGGGAGTGATAGCTTTTTCGATGGCCTTTACATCAATAGTAAAGGAATCAGGATAAACATCCACCAGAACGGGTGTCAAGCCCAGGAGCCCGATCACTTCGGCAGTGGCAACATAGGTAAAGTTAGCGGTGATCACCTCGTCGCCTCTTTGCAGTCCAAGCGCCATCATGGCGATCTGGAGGGCATCGGTACCGTTGGCGCAGCCGATCACATGCTTTACGCCCAGGTAGTTTTGCATCTCCTTTTGGAACTCGGTAACCTCTACTCCACCGATGAACTGGGAGGAGCCGATCACGTCGAGCACGGCCTTATCCACTTCGGTCTTTATCTTGCCGTACTGGCCGAGGGTGTCGACCATTTGTATCTTTTTCGCCGTCTTTTCCATGGAATGCAAATTAAAGAGATGCGAATATATGAATTTTGAAGCTAAACCCCTCGACTCCGCTCGGGGTGACATACCTGTCAGGCTGAGTCCTTCGTCGAGCAGTCATGGTGAGCGAAGTCGAACCATACTGCTCGCTCAGAACAGGCTTAGTCGAAGCCTTATCATCTCATTTCCATTAAGTATCTTAGCTGTCCTGAACATGCGAAAAATAAGCCTCTTTCTTATTGGTATTTGCGGCCTTCCGGCAGCCCTTTTTTCACAAGGCGTTAAGGATACCAGCATTTTCAGCCCCCTGGTGCTTAGTTCTTATGCTTTTCAGCTCCCAGGCGGCGACCTGGCCGATCGTTTCGGGCATAATTCAAATGTAGCCCTGGCCCTTCAATTCAAAACCACCAAGTATTGGATCTTCGGCATCGAAGGGGCCTTTCTTTTCGGTAACAAGCTAAAAGAAACCGGCATCCTCGACAGCATTTCCACTTCCAGCGGCTTTATCATCGACGGCAACGGGCTGTTTGCGGAGGTCCATCTTTGGGAACGCGGCTTCAGCACCCAACTCCAGGCCGGGCGCATGTTCCCTTTTAAAAAGCCTAATCCCAATTGCGGCATAGTGGCTTTGTTAGGAACAGGACTACTTCAGCATAAAATAAGGATAGAGAACGTTAACAATACGGCCCCGCAGATCTCCAAAGAATACCGCAAAGGCTATGATCGCTTAACAAACGGCCTCTGCGTTACGGAGTTCATCGGCTATTATTTTTTGGGAAATAAAAAACTGATCAATTTCTTCGGCGGCATTGAATGTACGCAGGCCTTTACCAAGAGCCGCCGCAGCTGGGACTACGATCTTATGCGCCAGGATACCGAAAGCCGCATCGACCTCCTTTTCGGATTGCGTGCCGGATGGATCCTTCCCCTTTATAAAAAAGCAGCCCAGCCCTTTTACTACTACTGATGCAATTGCTCTATTACATTTCGGTAAAGCTTTATCATCTGGGCATTCTGCTGGCCTCACTTTTTAATAAGAAGGCTAAACTCTGGATACAAGGCCGGAGGAATCAACAATCAACAATCAACAATCAACAATCAACCATTTGGTTTCATTGTGCTTCCTTAGGAGAGTTTGAGCAAGGAAGGGAATTGATCGAGAAGTTCAAAATTCAACCCTTCGACTCCGCTCAGGGTGACAAAAAACCTAAAATAGTTCTGACGTTTTTTTCTCCCTCGGGTTATGAGATGCGGAAGAACTATGAACATGCTGATGTGGTCGCTTACCTTCCAATGGATTCTCCTTCTGCGGCGAAGAAGTTTATCGACCAGGTAAATCCTTCGCACGTTTTCTTTATTAAGTATGAGTTTTGGTTCTATTACCTCAGGGAATTAAAGAAGCGGAACATCCCCACCTATCTTGTCTCCGGTATTTTCAGGCCCGATCAGTACTTCTTTAAATGGTACGGGGGCTGGGCACTGAAGCAATTGTCGGCTTTCAAACATTTCTTCCTCCAGGATAAAAGCTCAGAACAGCTCCTTCATCAACACGGTTATACCAACACCAGCATTACCGGCGATACCCGCTTTGACCGCGTGCTGAAGATCATTTCCTCCGCTAAAGAATTACCTGTAGCTGCCGCCTTCGCGAATAACAGGCAAGTTCTGGTAGCGGGCAGCACCTGGGAAGAAGATGAACAATTACTCGCATCGCAAGCGGGCAAGCTGAAAATGATCATTGCCCCGCACGATGTTTCCGAAAACAGATTGCAAAGCCTCGAGAAGCGATTCTCCAACACCATTCGATTCTCTAAAGCTGATACTTCAAGTGCCGCTGCTGCCGATGTTCTGCTTATCGACAATATCGGCATGCTCTCTTCCCTTTACGGTTACGGGCAAATGGCTTATGTGGGCGGTGGTTTCGGCAAAGGCATTCACAATATCCTGGAAGCGGCGGCCTATGGCATGCCCGTGATCTTTGGTCCTAATTACAGGAAGTTCGCTGAGGCGGAACAGCTGATCAAAAAAGGCGGAGCCTTCAGCATCAGTACTGCCACAGAACTGGAACAAACCTTCTCCCTTCTTAACAAAGATCCCATGATCCTGAAAATGGCTTCGGAGATCTCGAAGAACTACGTTCGCTCAGGTGCCGGGGCTACCGATGCTATTTACAAGAAAGTGTTCGGCGAATGAAGAAACTAACGAAGCGCGCCCTGCTCGAACATCTCCACCAAAGCGATAAGGAAATGCTGGTAGAGGAGATCCTGCACCTCTTCAACAAGTTCAGCAATGTAAAAGAGTTCTACCAGGCCGAGCTTTCATCGGAGGGTACACCTTTATTAGAACGCTACAAAAAGAAAATAGCAGAAGCCTACGCGGCGGCGAACCCCAAGGACAGGAGCACGAACAAGAACATTGATACATTACTTCGCGATTTTAGAAAAGTATCGGTGCATAGCGAAGAGCTGATCGACCTCTTATTGTATCGCGCCGAATGCGGACTGGAAGCAGCGAAACGAAATCCCCTCAGGCCACGTGCCTTTTACAACTGCCTGCTGCGCTCCTTCAGCGAAGCACTGAAACAGATACGCTCCATCGACTCCGACGAACAATACAGGAAAAGGATCCAGGGGATCCTGAAGAACTCAGAAGGAGCCAAGTTCGGAATGGAGGACCTGATGCAGGACGCTGTGGCCTGATCAGATACCTTCTTCCACATTCATCCCCGACTCGTATATCCTCCAGAACTTAGCATAGTCCGAATTGTAATAGTCAGGTATGGTGAGCAGGGGCACCTCTAAATGAAAGCTCATTTTCCGGGTGGCGCTTACCGCCGCGTTGAATATTCTTCCCAGTAAAAAAGGTCTTTCGGGCGACATCACCAGCCAGTCCACTTTTCGCTCTGTACAATATTTATTTAATCCCTCGGTAACATCGTCGTTATTAATAAGGCGTATGCTCAGCTTGGGATAAGGGATCTTGGCCTTTACCTCGGCGGCAAAATGAGAGAACATCTCTTTTTCGAACTCACGGGTAAGAATATAATTGGTCACATGCAGCACAGTAAGTTCGGCATTGAAGAAATCAGCTACCTGTGCCAGGTAATTGAGCACGGGCAGCTCGCCATCCCTGTATTCGGTGGCGAACACAAAATGATTGATGCCTGTAAAGAGCGCCTCCTTGGGAATGGTGAGCACCGGAACATCGGAGCGTTTGATCACATCCCAGCTATGCCCGCCAAAAAAAACATCGCGGTAGCCGGTTATGCCGTGCGCGCCCATACAAATAAAATCAACCTCGAATGCCGCCGCGGCTTTGATGATCTCCGAAGTGGCGTTCCCTTTTTTCACGATGCAGTCGCAGTTGATCTCCCCCGGTTCTATCTTAAGGGCGTGCATGATCTCATCACGCCTTCGCTCCAGTTTGTGCAGGTCCTCCAGGTCGGTATCCTCGTCCTTCATAGTGCCCTGGGCGCCTTTTTCATCCACGTGCATCATCACAAGGGGAAAGCCCCTGCTCTGCGCCAGCTGAAAGGCATAGCGCTCCGCGTTCATCACTGATTCCGAATAATCGGTGGCCAGCAACAGTTTTAATGTCTTTTCCATAGTCATAATTATATTAGAAGCACAGGCTCCTGTTTGTAATGAAATACCAGCATCGGCACCTGTATATGCTTTGCCATTTCCTTTGTTATGCTTTTTCCGAAGAGCATGTCGAGCGGGCCGCGGTGCCGGCTTGAGATCGCCATAAGGTCGGGGCCCGTATCTTCTACGTACTGCTCGAGGCGCTTCTCCACGTCCCTGCCATGGATCTGGCGAAAGCTCACATTGCTGAAGGGCACATGATCGGCCACATCACCCATGAACTCGGCCAGCATTTCTTTCTCGGCGCCTTCCATCATCTCCCCATCAAAAACATGGACCAGTTCCAGCTGAGCGCTGAAAGCCCTGGCGATCTCCGCTATACGGTTGATCGCCGGCAGATCGCTTTCATGATAATCGGTGGCGAAGGTGATCTTGCGTATCCCTTTAAAGAAGGCCTTAACGGGAATAACGATCAGCGGGCAAGGACTTACGTTAAGCATGGCCAGGGCGGTACTGCCCACCACATGTCCCGGCTTGCCGTGCCCCTTCATACCCATCACGATAAGGTCGACCTTTAGCTTTTTTGCTGTCTCCGTGATGACGGTCTTTACCGGACCCTGCAAGGCTTGATAGTCACAGGTAAGCTCGTAGAGCTCTTCCAGTTCGTCACACTTTTTCTGAAGGCGTTTTCTCGCCTCCTTCTCTATCAGCTCCAGGTTATCGGTGAGCACCACCCCTTTCGAAAGGTCGGCGGCGGTAAAGGTCTCGGGGTAAACATTCAGCAGTACCAGGCGTGCCTTTTCCCTCCTGGCAAGTTCTATTGCGTACCTGAGCGCATCCTCCGAATTCTCTGAAAAGTCAGTAGGAACTAAGATCTTTTTCATTGGCATATGCGAGCGATGTTAATGATGATTTGTTCCGCTTCGCCCTCCAAAGTCCCATGAACGAAGGAGGGATACTGCAAATCTATTTCGGGATAAGGGCAGGGATAATGATATGCGTCAGTAAGCTGTATGATAGATTTCATTTCCCTCTTTAATTAAAGGAAGCACTTTAGCGTAGATGAATACATCCGGCATAAAGGGCTTTTTCCTTGAAGCAGGGGCCATCGCCCGATTTTCAGGAAGGTTCTTCCGGGAAATGCTCAAACCCCGTTTCGAATTTGCCGAATTCCTGAGGCAGTGTTATTTCCTGGGAAACCGGTCACTGCCCCTGGTAGCCATTACCGCTTTTATTATGGGCCTTGTCATCACCATACAAAGCAGACCTACCCTTGTGGAGTTCGGCGCCGAAGCCTGGCTTCCTAAAATGGTATCGGTATCGCTGGTTCGCGAGATCGCCCCGGTGATAACGGCACTCATCTGCGCCGGCAAAATAGGTTCCGGCATTGGCGCTGAGCTGGGTTCGATGAAGGTGACCGAACAGATCGACGCCATGGAGGTTTCGGGCACCAATCCTTATAAATTCCTTGCGGTAACACGCATCCTCGCGGCCACCCTCATGGTGCCGGTGCTCGCGATCCTCGCTGATACTGTTTCTCTCTACGGCGCTTTCCTTGGCGCTAACCTGCGCGGGGCGGTAAGCTGGCAGTTGTTCTGGAACCAGGTATTCAGCACCCTCGTGTACGGCGATGTGCTGCCTTCCCTTATAAAGACCTTTTTCTTCGGCTTTGCCATCGGCGTGATCGGCTGTTATATGGGTTTTACCTCCAGCAAGGGAACCGAAGGCGTGGGTATCTCGGCTAATTCGGCAGTGGTAGTGGCCTCGCTGGCGGTATTCATCCTCGACCTGCTGGCCGTGCAGGTTACCGACATACTTAAGCTCAATTGAGATGGAAACAAATAGCAACACGGTAATAAAAGTGGAGGGCATTAATAAATCGTTTGGCGATAACCATGTACTGCGCGATTTCAGCACACAACTGCTGAAGGGCGAGAACCTGGTGGTGCTGGGCAAGTCAGGCTCCGGAAAATCGGTGCTTATCAAATGCATCATCGGCCTTTTGAAACCCGAATCGGGAACAGTTGACGTATTGGGAAAGAACGTGCCGGAACTGGAGCAAGAGGAGCTGGACCAATTGCGAGTTAAAGTGGGATTCCTTTTCCAGAGCAACGCCCTATATGATTCAATGAGCATACGTCAGAACCTGGAATTCCCATTACGGAGACACCGCAAGAACATGAAACAGGAAGTAGTGAACCAACTGGTGATGGAGGTGCTGGGACAAGTGGGGCTGGAGGACACCGCCGACAAAATGCCATCGGAACTTTCAGGCGGCATGAAGAAACGGATCGCCCTGGCACGGACGCTGATCCTGAAACCGGAAATAATATTGTACGACGAGCCCACCACAGGACTCGACCCCATTACCGGTAGAGGGATAAGCAGCCTGATGCTGTCGGTACAAAAGAAGTACAATAGTTCTTCGCTTATCATCAGCCACGACCTTGCCTGCGTGCAAATGACCGCCAACCGCATCGTGATGCTGATCGACGGAGGCTGTTACACTACAGGAACCTGGAAAGAACTGCAAAGTTCAGAAGATGAAAAAGTGAAACAATTCTTTGAATAAGATGGAAGCACTGAGGAACATACGGCTGGGAGTATTTGTGATCGTTGGGGCGTTGCTGCTCATTGTAGCGCTTTACCTTATTGGCAGCAAGCAAAACCTGTTTGGAAATACGGTAAGGATCGCCGCGCGCTTTCACAGCGTGAACGGCCTTAACAGCGGGGGCAATGTTCGTTATGCGGGCATCGATATAGGAACGGTGGAGCGGATCGAAATAGAGAATGACACACAGGTGAGAGTGGTGATGCTGATCGAAGAAGAGGTACGCCCCTTCATACGCAAGAACTCCCTCGCCAGCATTGGTACCGAAGGGCTGATGGGCAACAGATTGGTTACGATCGTTCCGGGAAACGGCGCTTCAGTGCCTGTGGCGGAAGGCGATGTACTGGAAGGCCTCAGCCCCATTGAAAGCGACGACATGCTGAGGACCTTATATAGGACAAACGAGAACATGGCCCGTATCAGTGACAACATCCGCAGCATTTCCGACAGGGTGAACAGCCGCAACAGCCTCTGGAGCCTGCTGATGGATACCACGATGGCCGACAATGTAAAAGAAGCGATCGTCAACATTAAAATGACCAGCGGCAACTCGGCGCTCATCACAGGCGATTTCAGCGAACTGATGAAAAAGTTCAGGCCAGGAAGCGGAACTGTCGCCTCACTGTTGAGCGACACCTCCTTTTCAGGACAGCTGCGGCAAACACTGGTGAACGTAAAGTTGATGAGCGATTCGATGGCGCTTGTTACCGGCGACCTGCACGAGCTCTCTCAAAAAATGAAGAAGGGCGAAGGCGCTGTAGGCACCCTGCTCACGGATACCGCTTTTGTGAACCGCCTGAACAACAGCATGCAGAACGTAGAGAAAGGCTCGGCAGCCTTCAACGAGAACATGGAGGCGCTGAAACACAACATCCTGTTACGGAATTATTACAAGAAAAAAGAAAAAGAAAAGAAGTGACCTGTCCTGAGCCTGACGAAGGATCAAGCCTGGTAGTGCCTGCCGCGTGGGATGAACAATTTCATCATGAAGCGTATATAGGTGTACGCAAAAAAATTACGCAGGCGCACCATGACCGTTTCCGTAGGATAATAGTCCTCCGCTTTTATCTCCACACAATCGCTCTGCCGTATAGCGGCCAGGTGCTCAGAGAAGGACGAAGCAAAATCAGCGTCGCGGATATCCACATTCAGCTCGATACTGCGGTAATGGCTCAGGTAGTTCAGGTTATAGGAGCCAATGGAAGCCAGCTTCCTATCCACCA
This sequence comes from Bacteroidia bacterium, assembly GCA_025451785.1. Classification (GTDB taxonomy): domain Bacteria; phylum Bacteroidota; class Bacteroidia; order JANWJV01; family JANWJV01; genus JANWJV01. The sequence continues at coordinate 8,399 of JANWJV010000167.1, forward strand.
CCACTGCCTTTCCGTGCATCACCGAGCTTTTCCATTCAAAGATCCGGATGCCGTGACGCAGAAGGAAACGATAGAGAAACCGCTCCGCATAACGTACCATCGGCACGTCCGTTCTTCCGGCAAGAATAAGGTTGATCTCCACTCCCCTCTTTCTCGCCTTTCGTAAACCCTTCCTGAAAAAATAACCGGGAAGGAAATAGCTCGCCGCGAAGGTGACCGAACGCTCGGCGAGCAACAGGTACTCCCTGTAGCTCTTATGGATCTCGTTCTTCTTCCTCACCCAGTCGTTCCTCCTGAAGCGGATCTCAACGCCGCTCTCCGGCCCTTTCAGGTGGCGGAACTTCCGGCGCCTGAACGCTCTCCTTTCATAAATGGTTCTGCACAGCTCATCGAGATAGGCGCACACTTCGCCCTTAATAAGCACAGCGTAATCGAGCCAGGGTAGTTCATCACCGGTTCCACGATATTTATCAGCGATGTTGATGCCACCCACCAGCGCCGTCTCCCTATCGGCCACCACCACCTTGTGATGAAGCCTCCTCCCGAAATAAATGCTTTCGGAAGAAAAGAACGGAGAATACATCCTGAAGAGAACACCGGCATCGCACAGCTTCTTACGAAAGGATTCAGGAAATTTTTTTGAACCATAGGCATCGGCCAGCACGATCACCTTCACCCCTTTGGCTGCGGCCTGCGCCAACAGATCGCAAACTCTACTGCCCGTTTCATCTCCTTCTATAATATAGGTTTGCAGGTGAAGGCTCTTCCGGGCAGAAAGGATCAGCTCTTCGAGGGTCTTGAAATAATTCTCCCCGCTGAAGATCAGCTGTACCGATTCGGCTCTTGAATAATCGCTCATGTGCTGCGGGTTATGCTCCCGCCCTAAGGTAAGGCTTTCCGGCATCAGGAATAAAATGATATGGATCAGCCTTTAACCTGGTTCTGGTGACCCTGGTCATTTTACTCGCCCAATACAGCCTATAGTTTTGTAAATACCAATACAAAAACCATGAAAGCACGAACATTGCTCAGCCTGCTCAGCCTCTCTTCCAACATCTATCTCATGAGCAAAGACCGCGAACTTCGCAACAAACTTAACGCAGTGCTCGCTAACGGAAAGTCACATCACGCCGCAGAAGCCGGCGACAATGGGCAGGAAGAAAGCGAAGAACAACTGTTCGACCGTCTTGGCAGCAAACTGGAAGTGGTAAGACAAGAACTGGAGCGCCAGTTGGAACAACTGGCCATTCGCGTGTACCGCCGGATGCACATCGCTCACCGGAACGAGACCCGGGAGCTGAGGGAACAACTAAGTGAGCTGCGTAAGAGCGTCACCACGCTGGAGGCGCAGCTGGGGACCAAAACGAAGAAGAAGGGGCATTGATCTATGGGATTACTTTCCTATCTCCGGAAAAGGTATAAACATTTCAGGCGCTATAACCAGATCATGAGCATTTTGCTCAAGTACGGTTTTGAAGACCTGGTATCGTACATGGAAGAAAAGAAGCGTTTCATTTTTCTCAGGAAGTTTATCCCGAAGCGCACCCACGAACAAGCCCTGCACCTCAGCAAATGGGAAAAGGTACGCCTGGCCTGCGAGGAATTGGGCCCTACCTTTGTAAAGTTCGGACAATTGCTCAGCAACCGCCCTGATCTTTTGCCTGCCGACCTGGTGCATGAGTTCGAAAAGCTTCAGGACAAGGTGCCGCCAATGCCGGGAACAGTAGCCATCGGCGTGGTAGAAACAGAACTAAAAGGAAAAGTAGCCGATCTCTTCGCGGATTTCGAAGTCGACGCCTTCGCTTCCGCCTCTATGGCCCAGGTACACAAGGCGAAACTTAAAACAGGTGAAGAGATCGCCCTGAAGGTGCAACGCCCCGGCATAAAAGAGGTCATTGAGTCCGACATTAAAGTGATGTATTACCTGGCGGAAGTATTCACACGCCGCATCCCTTCCCTCAAAAGCTTCGAGCCGATGGAACTGGTGAAGAACTTCGAGGAGAGCATACAAAAGGAACTCGACTTCGTAAGGGAATCAGTAAGTATACAGCGCTTTCACAACAGCTTCAAGAACCACAAGGACGGGCAGTATGTACACTCACCACTGGTGTATCGCGAATTCACCACTTCCAAAGTGCTGGCCCTTGAGTTCATCAACGGGGTGAAGATCTCCAACCTGGAGCATATGCATAAGAATGGCTTAGACAGGGAGCTGATCGCAAAGCGCCTTGCCACTTCCTATTTCAGGCAGGTGTTCGATTTCGGGTTCTTCCATGCCGATCCGCACCCCGGAAATCTCTTTATACTTCCCGATAACAAGATCTGCTACCTGGACTATGGTATGATGGGCACCATACTGCATAAGGACATGGAGCACCTCGGCAGCCTTTTCCTTTCCGTACGGTCGAAGGATGTAAGGAAGATCATTCGCTCGCTGCAATCACTTTCAGGCCACCCTGTCATCAGAAACTTCAGGGACCTGGAGGCTGACCTCAACGACTTTGTGCAGAACTACGCGGTGAGAGAAGTTCACAAGAACGAGATGAGCACCGTGCTGCTGGAGCTGAAGGACATCATCATAAAGCACGGGCTCAAGGTGCCTTCCCATTTCTTTTTGCTGGCCCGGTCGCTGGTGACCATTGAGGGGGTTGTGCATTTCCTGGACCCCAACCTTGACCTGGCGCGTATGGCACGCCCTTACCTGATCCGTACAGTGGCAAAAAACTACAACCCCTTGCTCTTCGCGAAGCGCCTGTTCAATTCGGCTTATGAGATAGCCAAGTACATGGAAGATTTTCCGCGCGACCTGAAGAATGCCATCCGCAAGATCAACCAGGGCGAGATAAAAGTGGACCTGCGCCACAAGGGCATCGATCCCATCGTTCATACCCTGCATCGCATGACACGGCAGGTCATCGCGGCAGTGATCATCGCCGCATTGCTGGTAGGTTCTTCGCTCATGATCGTGGCCAGTACCCCGCCCTTGTGGGGCGATTCCTCTGCCCCTGCGGTGTTTGGCTTTATCCTGGCCGGCTATATGAGCTACCGTGTATTAAGGGATATTCGCAAAGGCGATCACGACGAATGGCCCGGATGGGAGGAATAATGATGACATTCGTCACCACTGCATATGATAATGGTCATATTCAGGCCCATTAAGGAACCTACTTTTACATAATCCGTAGAAGACAATGAATGGCGAGGCAGGAAAAAATAAAGGTCCTGGTGATCGACAGTGAAGAGGCGGATTATATCATCGTCCGCGGTATTCTCATCGCAAAAGACGCGTCCAAATTTTCCATACAATGGGTGGCAAGCTATACGGAAGGCTTGCGTGCCATGAAGATGGGAAGTTACGATGCCTATCTCATCAGCAACGACCTTGGCGGATATACTGCCCTTGACCTGATACGGGAAGCCCTGAAGAACGATTGCCAGGCACCCTTTATCATCCTGGCCGGTGAATATGACAGTGAGATCGATCGTAAAGCCGCCGAAGAAGGCGCTGCCGATTATATGGTAAAGGGCTCGCTGAGCGCGCGCAACTTGGAAAGTTCCATCCGCTATGCTATCGCCCATTCAAAGCACATGAGGGAAATACGCCTGCTAAATGCCAATCTTGAAAAACGCGTGAAAGACCGCACCATGATCCTTGAAGAAGCGCTTCGTGAACTGGAAAGCTCGAGAGAGGAACTGAGCAGGGCCCTGGACAGGGAGAAGGAGCTCAACGAGCTCAAATCGCGTTTCGTATCCATGGCCTCGCACGAGTTCAGAACACCGCTGGCCACCATACTTTCCTCCATTGCCCTGGTATCGAAATACAACGAACAGGGTGAAAACGAAAAACAGGCAAGACATGTGGCCAGGATCAAAAGCGCTATCACTCACCTCACCGACCTGCTCAATGATGTGCTTTCGCTCAGCAAGCTCGAAGAGGGCAAGATAGCGGTGTCGCCCGAAAATTTCGACATCACTGAATTTACGGGACAGCTGGTGCAGGAGCTCCAGGGCCTTTCGAAGGAAAAACAACAGCTCAAATACAAACATACCGGCCCGGGCGAGGTGCAGCTCGACAAGAAGATCCTGAAAAGCATATTGACCAACCTGGTATCGAACGCTATAAAGTTCTCCAGTGAGAACAAGACCATACATATCAACACGGAGGTAGTGAACTCCAAGGTGAAATTATCGGTGAAGGACCAGGGCATCGGCATCTCCGACGAAGACCAGAAACATTTGTTCGAGCGTTTTTTTCGCGGACAGAACGCTACCAATATCCAGGGCACAGGCCTTGGCCTTAACATCGTTGGAAAATATGTAGAGATGCTCGGTGGCAGCATCGATTTCAAAAGCAAACTGGAAGAAGGAACCACTTTTACTGTTAAACTCCCAAATTCCTAAGGCTATGAACAAGAAGATATTATTGATCGAAGACAACAAGGAGATGCGGGAAAATACCGCGGAGATCCTGGAGCTGGCCACTTACAAGGTGTTCACAGCGAAGAACGGGAAAGATGGCGTGGAACTCGCGCAGCGCGAGCTGCCCGACCTTATCATTTGCGACATTATGATGCCGGTGCTTGACGGCTATGGGGTATTGTTCCTGTTGGCGAAGAACGAGGACACCGCCAATATCCCTTTCATCTTCCTTACCGCCAAGGCCGAACGCAGCGACCTGCGAAAGGGCATGGACATGGGCGCCGACGATTACCTTACCAAGCCTTTTGACGATATAGAGCTGCTGAACGCCATTGAGAGCAGGCTGAAGAAGAACGACCTGCTGAAAATGAGCTTCAGCAAGAACATCAACGGCCTTAACGATTTTATGAACGAAGTGAAAGGGCTGGAGTCGCTGAAGAAGATGTCGGAAGAGCGGGACATACGCACTTACAAAAAGAAGGAGACCATTTACCTGGAGAGCCATTATCCCAAGGGAGTCTTCTTTGTGGTAAGCGGAAAGATAAAGACCTTTAAGACCAACGAACAGGGCAAGGAGTTCATTACGGGTCTATATAAGGAAGGGGATTTTTTCGGTTACCTGGCCCTGCTGGAGGAAGACAAGTATACTGATTCGGCCATGGCGCTCGAGAACGCGGAAGTATGCCTCATCCTGAAATCCGATTTCCAATCGCTGGTATATAAGAACGCCGAAGTATCGCGTAAGTTCCTGCGCATGCTCAGCGATAACCTGCATGAAAAGGAAGAGCAGCTGCTGCGGCTCGCCTATAATTCGGTAAGGAAACGGGTAGCGGAGGCGCTCATGACCCTTTACAAGCATTACAGGAAAGAGGGTGAGCAGCCCTTCAGCATGAACATCTCTCGCGAGGACCTGGCCAACCTGGCCGGTACCGCCGCGGAAACCACCATACGCACGTTGAGCGATTTTAAGGATGAAAAGCTCATCGAGATCCGCGGAAGCTCTATCACTATCCTGGAGGACAGCAAACTGGCCTCCATGAAGAATTGATCAGGGCCCCTTCTGACAAGCATCATATCTTTCTCTGACCTATGTCATCGGGCAGGCCAGCTCATGCGCTTAATTTTGCTTGTATAGAACACGCAAGCCATGAAAACAACAACCTCCCCCCGTATCCCTGAGCCGGCCGATACCGCCGGACTGATACGCTTCCTTGTGGAAGAGAATCACAAACAACTAAAAGAATGGCTTTCCTCGCTGGGTGTCCACATCAACACCTCCGCCAAAGTAGACCGGCACCGGCATCCGGAAAGCACTATCATAGCACGTTGCTTCAGCGAACTGCGGAGCTTGCTGGAGCAGCACCTTTGGAAAGAAGAGATGTTCATCTTTCCTGTGCTCAGTAAGATCGCGGAAGAAGAGCAAGGCTATATCGCCGATGTGCTCCTGGCGCGCAAGCCCGTACGGGAGCTGAAGGAAGACCATAAGAAGATGGCCGACCTGCTGCTGAAGATCCGCGTGATCAGCGACAACTGCCATGCAGATGTGAACAGCTCGCCTTCCCTCAAAGAGTTCTGCTGGGAGTTCCGCGACTTTGAACTATGCCTGAAAGAACACCTGGAGATCGTGGAGAGCCGCCTCTTCAGTAAGATCGAAAAAACACTCGAACGCATTTCTAAACGCAACCAATTTAAAACCCGATAAATGAAAACCATCCTGGTTCCCACCGACTATTCGGAGACCGCCGCCAACGCGCTGCGGTATGCCGCTGGACTGGCCGCCTACGCAGAAGCTAGGCTGGTGCTGGTACATGTTTACCATATTCCGGTCCCCACTTCAGAAGTGCCCCTGGTAGCTTTAGCTCCCGAGTCGCTTGAAAAAGACAACAGAGAACGTATCGCGCTTGCCGAAGGAGAAGCGAAACGCATGGCCGGGGAAAGAGTTCCGGTAAGCTCTATTGTTAAGAGCGGCTTTGCAGTGGATGAGATCATTGAAACGGCTGAAGAACAGGAAGCCGATGTGATCGTGATGGGTGTTACCGGCATGAGCCCTCTCGGCGAAGCCCTCATCGGCAGTGTCACCACTTCGGTGATGAAGAAGACGCCCATCCCGGTGATGGTGGTCCCTTCGGGCGCCAGTTTCAAAAAGCCTGAGAAGCTCGTATTCGCCTGCAACTACGAGGAGAAGATGGGCAAGCATGTGACCGATACCGTGAAAAAGTTCGCCCGCCTCTTCGGTGCCAAAGTGATGGTGCTCGACGTGGTAAGAAAAGCTGAAGTGGCCAGCTATGAAAAGGCGGTAGCGGGCATTGAGCTTGAAACCTCCTTCGGGGACCTGGAGCACCACTTGTATTTTCCTGAAGGCGACGATGTGACCGGAGAGATCAATTCATTTGTGGACCGGCAAAACGCCGGCCTCCTGGTGATGGCGCCCCAGAGTCACCGCTCACTGGCAGGCATCTTCCACAGGAGCAATACCAAAAAGATGGCCTTCCATACCCATGTTCCACTGCTTTCCATTCATAACTGACATGATCCTCATGAAACTCATTATCAACGACCAGCGAAAGCTCTTCGCCATCCAGGAGGAGTTCAGCACAAAGTTCCCTTACCTGCGCCTGGAATTTTTCACCAGGCCGCATCAGCCGGGTGCCGCATCGCACCGCCGGCTGATGCGCAGCGGGCAACGAACCATCGGCGAATGCAGGACCAGCCACAACAGCGGCGCGCTCAGTGTCAACGAACAAATGACGGTGGCCGACCTGGAGCAGCATTTCAGTGAGGAGTTCGGCCTCAATGTACAGGTGTTCCGGCGCTCAGGCAATATATGGCTGGAGACCACCATCACCGACGGCTGGACACTGGAAGAACAGAACCGCCAGGGTGAATCGCTCACACAACAGGTGATCAAACGCAGCAAAGAGGAAACGGCCCCTTACAACGACTGAAAAAATTATCTTTGCCGGTATCATGGTCCGGTACAGCACTACCATACTTAAGTTCAGGGATAAAGGAGAAAAATCAGGCTGGACCTATATAGAGATCCCTGCTGATGTAGCGCAAAAGCTAAAGCCTAAGAACAAGAGGTCGTTCCGCGTGAAAGGCCTGCTGGATGCATTCGCTATCAAGGCCACCGCCCTGCTTCCAATGGGTGATGGAGCTTTTATTCTTCCTTTGAACGCCACCCTCCGCCGCGGTATAAAGAAAAAGGAAGGCGCCATGCTCAAAGTGCAGCTCGAAGAGGATAAGAGCCCGCAATTATTGGACGCCGACCTTATGGAGTGCCTGAACGATGAGCCGAAGGCACTGGCGTTCTTCAACAAACTGAACAACTCGCACCGCAACTATTTCTCCAAGTGGATCTGCACGGCCAAAACGGAGGATACAAAAGCGCGGCGCATCGCCGAGGCTGTCAATGCCTTGTCGAAAGGCATGGGCTTCCCCGAGATGCTCCGCGCGCGTAAGCTGCTTAAGAGGTAATTACTTCGTTACCGATATTTTGCGGGTGATGCGTTGCTCCCCTGCGTAGAGGTTCACAAAATACATCCCGTTCGCAAAACCGGAAGCATCAAAATCGATGCGATGCTGACCCGACGTAAATTCTTCCGCCTTCATTTCGTACACCACCTCGCCCAGCATATTGCGAACATCCACCGATACCTTTTCCGCTTTCGCGAGATCGAACTCAATGGTAGTGCCGCCGCTGGTAGGATTGGGATACACCATATAGCTGGTAAGATTGCCTTTCGCTTCTTCCATGCCTACAGGGCTCAGTGGAATGACGAAGGTTTGCCATACGAACTTGTTGTTATTGTCCTGTACGAACACCACCAGGCGGCAGTTGTTCACATTGATCTGCGAGGAATTGTAAGGGTAGTTGAACTGGAAGTTGTTCACCTGGCCGTTAATTGGTTTTCCGATGGCCGAACCGGTGGCGGAAGGGAACATCTTGCGCATTATCGAAGGAAAATAGGTTTCGCCGTTGCTGCCGGGAGCGGTGGTAAAGGTCTTGTCCTCTACGATGGCCGCCTGCACCACCATATTGCCGGTGGGAAAATCAACGAGCGAAGTGGTGGTATAGTCCACCGCTATATTGCTGCCGTTATAGGTAGCCGTTCCCGTAATGGTGAAGAAACCCTGCTTTGATGACATGAAGTTCATCCAGCTTTGCAAGCTTGAGCCGCTGGTAGAATACCAGCCATACGATCCCTCAAAAGCAATATCGGGTATGCCGTTGATGTTGTAATAAGACCTGCGCGAATTAGCATCCGCGGTATTATAGAGATACATCTGGTCAGCCGGATCGGGCCAGCTCATATGATAAGATACCTGGTAAAGCTTGCCGGGATTGTTGTTCACCACGCCGAGCGTAACAGGATTGTCGGAAGCGCAGGGACCGCAGCCATCATTAGTGCTTACTTCGATGAGCAGTTTTTTCTGAACAACAGAAGCCGCAACACCTACGAGCACCGATGCTGTATCATTGGCCGGGTTAGCATCGCCGATATTGCTCACCCAGGCTTTTACTGTGTGTGGGCCCGCGGTGGCATTCCAGGGAATGTTGTGAGCGAACTTGGTGGTAACACAAGGCACAATGTTTACGGAGCTTACATTCTGCGATTGTACCGCTCCATTGTCGATCTTGTAATTAAGAGTGTAGGAGGTAATGGTAGAAGCGCCGGTGTTGGTGAACTTTCCGCGCACTGAAATATTGCCGGAGGGATATACGTTATTAAATGGCATGAGCGTATCCATACGTATGATCTCGGTCTTGATGTCGGAAGAAGCAGGCGCGAATATCCATACATCATCAATGGCCATACCCTGTGCGGAGTTGCCCTGGTCGTTGTAACGGAAACCTACCTTCACATTGCTTTGGCCGGCATACGCAGAAAGATCAACATGGTAGTTCTGGAACTCAAGGAGCGACTGCGAAGCAGCCCAGCCGAAACTCTTCACTACATTCCAGGTGGAGCCGCCATTGGTAGAAACTTCAACGGTGCCTGTTTCAAACCAGCCGCAGAAATTAACGGCGCATGAAAGGTATACTTTGGTATAGGAGCTGAGGTTGAGCGTAGGGGTCATGAGTAGATCGGCGCTCTTGTCGCACTTGCACTGATCATCGTTGGTGTTAGCGAACTTGGTATGCACCGGAGGATGCCAGTTGAGGCTCTGGAAGAAGGGAGCGCTCCCGAACTTCCATCCGCCATCGCTGGCGAGTGTTGTTTGCGACCATCCCGCAGGCATTCCAGTACCTTCGAAGTTCTCGGTAAGGATGGTGGTTTGTGCTGAAGCTGAAAAAACAGAAAGGGCAAAGAGGAAAGAAAGCGCTTGCTTTCTTGTTCCCTGGATGATGCTGGGGGTCTTCATGGCTTCGGGATTTAGGTTAAACTTACAAAAACTTATCTCAATAATGAAACATTTCCTTTTCGGATGAATGGTTTGTTCTGCCTGTTGGCGCTGATGTAATAGGCGAACACGCCGGGGTCCTGTACTTTCCCATGCAGGGTTCCGTCCCATCCTTTGGCCGCGTCCTCCGTTTCAAAAACCTTTTCGCCCCATCGGTTATAGATGATCATTACAAAACCGGTGACACAATTTTGCCATCCGTTCAAAACAAAAAGATCGTTATGCATGTCGCCGTTCGGTGAGAAAGCATTCGGCACCTCTAATGTTTCACCAAAAGGACAAGGTGTTTCTACATACACTGTAACGCATGCGGTGGCAGTACAGCCGTTGGCATCGGAAACAGTAAGACAATACATGGTCGTTATCGTTGGCGTCGCAACAGGATTCTGGCAATTCGTACAGCTCAATCCATCGGGCGGGCTCCAGGTGTACGTAACTCCTCCGCCTCCATTCAAGGTAGTGCTTTGCCCGTTCTGGATGGTAGTGGCAGTGGCAGTAGCGGTGGCAGTTGGGCCGGGATTGCTTCCCACTGTTGCCGTTGCAGTTGTTGAACAGCCATTGCCATCACTGATCGTACACGTGTAGGTGCCGGCGCTCAACCCTGTTGCTGTGGCTGCTGCCTGCGCATTGTTCCAGCTATAGGTGAAAGTGCCGCTCCCTCCTGAAGGAGTTGCGGAAGCCGTTCCGTTGCTGGCGTTACAGTCGGCATTGCTGCTGCCTGCATTCGCGGTGGGGCCTGGATTGCTGCCCACTGTTACCGATGCCGTTTTAGAGCAGCCATTATTATCTGTGATCGTGCATGTGTAAGTGCCCGTGCTCAATCCTGTTGCCGATGCTGTCGTTTGTGTATTGTTCCAACTATAAGTGAAAGCACCTGTTCCGCCGGAAGAAGTTACACCAGCTGTTCCATTGCTCGCGTTACAATCGGCGTTCGTACTGCCAACTGCAGCTGCTACTGCGGCTGGCTGGTTGATATTGATAGTTTGCGTATTCTGGCAACCGGTCGCGTCAGTGATCGTAACCGTGTAAACACCCGCCGATAATCCTGTGGCGCTTGCGCTCGTTCCTCCCCCACCCGACCAGGAATAAGTATAAGGCGAAGTGCCTGAACTTACACTAACGCTTGCGGTTCCGGTAATGCCTCCATTGCAAAGTGGGTCGGTGGTTCCGGTAACCGCCACATTCATTGTGCCGGCAACGGTAATGGTTTGTGTGGTGGAATCTTTACTTCCGGTGCAATTGGTGATCACCAGTTTTACAATATAAGTTCCGGTGTTATTGAATGTATGGCTGGGATTTGATTGCGTGGACGTGTTCAAGGCACCGGAGCCGGGATCGCCGAAGTTCCAAAGCCTCGACCTTACTTCGTTGCAGCCCGGTGTGCTGTTATCGGTAAAGCTCACGTTGAGCGGCGCGCAACCTGTAAGCGGCGAAGCTGTAAAAGCAGCGGTGGGTTTGTCGGGATAATATACCCACAGATCGTTGCGGGCGCCGTTGCCTACGTTGGTAGCACCGGCAAACACCCAAAACTCATTTGTATTATTTCTCCGGTAGTGAAAGCCTCCCCTCCGCTCGCCGGGCACATTGGTAGGCGCGGCAACGCCCTTGGTGCCGTACACTCCGGCCTGGTTCACGGCGGCCGTTCCGTAGATCCATGTCCAGTTATTGGTAGCGGGACTGTACTTCCAAAGATCGTTACGCTTTTCGCCGAAACCCAGCCACAGATTCCCGCAGTCGTCGGTCCAGCACATGCGGTTCTCATAGGTTCCCGGAGGATTATTTGTAGCAGCAGTCACACACTTCACACCATAAGTACCAGCTGAACTGCCGGTGCCATTGGTACCTTTCATCCAGGTCCAGAGATTGGTATTGGTATCGAACTTCCAAAGGTCGTCTTTCAACGTTCCTCCCTGTCCCGAACCTCCGAAGAGCCAGAGGTTACCTACCTGGTCGGCCCAGGAGGCCCATACCCAGCGACCACCGGGTTTGTTGGTCGCGGCGGCCACCCCTTGTGTTCCATATACGTCGCCCTGGTTCGCGAAATTATCTCCGGCCATCCATGTCCACATATTGGTGATGGGATCGTACTTCCAAAGATCGTTGAGCGTACCGAGCGTAGCGTTGCTTGCGTAACCCAGTCCGCCGAAAAGCCATAGGTTGCCTTGCGGATCTACCCAGCGGGCGGTTGCTTCGGCACGTCCTCCCGGACGGTTCGCGGCGGCGGCAACTCCTTTTGTACCAAATACACCTGGCTGGTCAACGGCTGTTGGGCCGTTCATCCAGGTCCACATATTGGTGATGGGATCATATTTCCATAGCGTGGAAAGATAGCCCGGGAGAAAACTATTACTATAGCCGTTACCTCCGAACAACCACAAGTTGCCTTGCAGGTCGGTCCAGGTGCAAGATCCAAGGCCAACAGCACCGGGAATGTTCGCTGCATTCGCTACGCCCTGTGTGCCGCATACCGCTTGCGCGTTTACAGTGTTGGGCCCTTTCATCCAGGTCCATATTCCACTTACAGGATCGTATTTCCAGAGGTCGCTTTTAAAACCAAAAGGATCACCTCCGCCGAAATACCAGAAGTTTCCCTGCAGGTCGGCCCACTCTCCACCAGCGTAACGGCCCGAAGGTTTGTTGGCGGCATTGCCCACACCCTGTGTACCGTAAACACTTGCCTGGTTGATCACGGTATCTCCACCCATCCAGGCCCATTGATTGAATTGGGCATGAACGGCAAAAGGCAAGAGCATGAACAGTAGTACTGCTGTCCTTATTTTAACGATGCTCTTGCTCATGGCAGGCTGATGGTGATCAACAATGCCATCAGCACCGAGGCTGTGGTGAGCAGCACCGCCACGGAGGCGGCCCCGCTGTAGTTGTAGATCACTTTGGTTCTTGATTTTTTCATGGCGTCATTATTTGATGATCAAATTTCAGAAAGACCGCAGGACTAGACAAACCTCATTTTTTTATAAGTCTAATGTCTGAAATATGATTTATTTGTATATTCGTTCTAATGAAAACCCCTTCTAACGAGCTTTTTGAGCTTGTACGCTCTTTAAACCCCCAGGAAAAGAAATATTTCAAGCAATACTATAATTATAAGGGAAATGATGATCACTATTCCGTGATCTTCGATGCCGTTTCCGCACAGGGCACTTATGACGAAGCCCGGTTGAAGCGGGCATTGGAGCCCTCGGCCAGCCGCAACCTAAAACAGCTCAAAAGTCAATTATATGAACGTATATTACAATGCCTCCGGCACCTCCATTCAGGCAAGACCGTACAGGGCAAGATACGTGAGCTGATGGACCAGGCGGAAGTATTGCTGCACAAGAAACAGTTCCAGGCTTGCTTGAAGATAACGGAGAAAGCAAGGAAGATGGCGGTGGCCTGTGAATCATTCTCTTATGCTTACGAACTTGCGGAACTAAAAGAACGCACCATGCAGCGCATGGGAAATACCAAATGGCTGGAAGAGAACCAGCCGGTATTCTTTGAAGATCAGAACGAACTGCTCGACCAGCTCAAGAACCACAACCGTTACCGCAAGGCGGCTTCGCACTTTGTGAACGTGACCACGCGCAAAGGACATGTGCGCGATAAAAAGCTGGCGGCGGAATATAAACAGATCATCAGCGATCCGTTGTGGAAGAAGGAGAGCAGCGCGCGCTCGGTGCGGGCGCGCTCGATCTTTTATACGGTGAACGCCGCTTATCACTATTACAGCAACGACAACAAGAAAAGTTTCGCCTGGCTGCTGAAGCTTAAGAAGCTCATCGACGAGCACCCGGCCCTTAAGGACAGGGACTTTCAGCTCTATCTTTTCACGATCAACAACATGCTCAACACGGGCATGGGTTCCTTGCCCTTTGAAAACATGGTAGCGGAGGTAGGTTCACTGAAAGACCTGAAACCTTATTCGCATGCCGAGCACGCCGACGTATTGATACGCTATTATGGAAGTTTGATGCGCATGTTCATTGTGTACGCGCGTTACCCTGAGGCCATTGAAAGCGTGAAGGAAGCCGAAGCCTGGCTGAAGGAGAACAATAAATATAGTCCCAGCAAGCCGCACAGCCTCATCGCCTTGATCAACATCGCCATCCTTTGGTTTTGCAACGGCGAGTACCGCAAATGCCTGGCCTCGCTCAACCAGGCGCTCAACTTCGAGGAACAGGACACACTGCAGGACCGCCACAGCTTCGCGCGTATCTTCAACCTCATCGTACACTTCGAACTGGGGAATGAAGAACTGCTTCCGCACATCACCCTTAGCACCTATCGCTATCTCTACAAACGCAACCGTCTTTATAAATTGGAAACGCTCGTACTCGATTTTATCCGCCGCAAAGCGCCTTTGCTAGGACAAGGCAAAGAACGCGTGGAGGCTTTCCGTGAACTGAAGAACAATATCATTAAGATCACTTCTAAAGATCCTTTCGAAAAGCAAGCGCTGAGCTATTTTGATTTTTTGTCGTGGATAGATAGTAAGATAGAAGGGAGGAAGTTTGTGGCCTGACTACTACCATTTAAGAAACCTATTATTTTATAATAATTTCCGTAGCTTAGCCTGCAAACCATTCTACATGGCACTCACCTCAGGACAGTTGGAAAAGCAAAGGATCCGACAACAAAGTATTATTCAGATCGCTGATCTCAGCAAATGCTATTACTGCAAGTCCACCGGCTTAAAAGAAACGGACAAATTTTGCCCCAACTGCGCATTTCCTCAGCGAGGAACGCAGGGAGAGATGAAGAAATTCCTTTGGAACATCCGCAACAAGAAAAAGCTCCTGGAGGACCAAAGGAAAGCCATCAATAAAGCAAGGAATATATTATACATTCTTGCGGGACTCAACCTCCTGCTCGGGATATTAATGGGCATTGTTCTTATGAAAGATGCGAGTGTGTTTATAGCCTGTGTCATTTGCGCCATCGTTTATGCCTTGCTTGGGCTCTGGAGCACGAAAAATCCCTTTCCCGCGATCCTCACCGGCTTTTTCTTTTTCATCGTCATTATAACGCTCAACGCCATTGTTGATCCCTCTACGATCATGAAAGGCATTATATGGAAAGGCATCATCATCTATGGTTTTGTTTATGGCTATAAAGGGGTAAAAAAGGCAGAAGAGCTAGAAAAGGAATTAAAGTCGATCAAAACCGCAGTAGACCTTAATATTCCGGATGAAGTGCAGGAACTGCGACAATCTTAACAATCCAAACGCCCGCTTCTGCGGCAATTGTGGCGAGAAGTTAGAGGCAGACACCCCCTCTAACTACGATGCGCACGTACAAAAGGTCTCTTTCTTTTTCTTCACTCTCCTTGCCTACATCGCTGTCCTTAATTTTACAGAGCTAGGGAACGATTATACTTCCTCGATCGTAGTGGATATACTTTTCGCGCTCATCGTGCTGCTGTTCTCTTTCATTAACCGTAAAAGCCTTCATCCTCTTTTTAATTACAAAAAGCTCAGGCGCGGGATCTCTATTGGCGTTATTTGCGGTTCGGTCATTTATGCTTTCCTGATAGTGTTATTCACCAATTTTCTTAACAAGCAACTTGATCAAAGCCACCCCACTTACTATGAACAGTACCAGGAAGCCAGCTACCCATTGCTGATGGCCATTATTTTTGTTGCCGTTTTTCCCGCCATATTCGAAGAGATCGCGTTCAGAGGCATCGTACTCGCCGATCTTTGCAAACTAACCCGGTTAAAGCCCGCCATCTTTATCACTTCTTTCCTGTTCACCATTTTACATCTTTCGCTGCTTTCTTTCATATGGATCCTTCCCGGAGCCCTTGTCATTGGTTACTTAAGGGTAAAGCACCGGACCCTACTGTACGGAATGCTCGCTCACTTTTTTTACAACAGCTCCGTGGTCATATTTGAGCTGGTGTTACAGGGTTGAAACTCAAATCTGTATCTTTAAAGAGATCTTTGCGTTGTTAACAAAACGTGCCCGATGAAACGATGGCTTCTTCTTTTACCCTTGCTCCTTTACTCCTTCTGCTCATCGTCTCAATCCTGGAATGGTCTTTATCGCGAAAATCCTAAGAAGGTCCTCTATTTTAAAGACGGCAGATTGCGCTTCAAAGGAGAATACGACGCCAAGAACAAAAGGACGGGCATTTGGACAGAATGTGAAAAGGAACGGGACGGCAGTTATTACTGTCAGAAAGGGAAATATATCGAGGAGTTCAAACAAGGAACCTGGGAAGTAATGGACTCGACTGGTCGAGTTTTATTCACAGAGAACTATGTTAATAATTACCCTGTATATCCTGAAGGTATCAATATCATTTATTATAAAAATGGAAAAATAAAAGAAAAGGGAAGGATGAAGAACAATCAAAAAGATAGTACATGGACCACCTATTATTTCTCAGGAAAGATCGAGTCAGAGAAAGCTTATATAGATGGTCAGATCTGTGGCACTCAGTGCAGCTATTATGAAAATGGCAATCCCAAACTTACAGAAAACCAGCTGCTAGGCTGTCGCTTAATTGATACGACTTTTAAACTAGTACGAACTCATAAAGATTATGGCACCAATGTTTGGTTTTGTAATTCCGTGGAAACCGGGGAACAGATCCATTTTCACGAGAATGGACAAGCCAAAGAACGAGGATGGTATGGTCTCCTCGACTCGTTTCCCAAAACCTCTCGCTTAAAATTCAATGTAAGTCTGTCGAAGGTGGGACCTGACACGACAGACAGGCCATATTGGTTCGAAAACATCAAGTCACTTTATTACCCAGTAGCTACCCGAATTGGCAATTGGACAACGTTCTATGAAAATGGCCAACAAGAATCTACCGGCATATATCTACCACAACCCTTTTACGTTGGCAGGATAGACACCGCCCAAATAGAAGATATAGAAAATGAGGCGCTCGTCGAATGTGTTGTAAAAAGCGAGTCGATCATATTTCTTAAAGATAAGACCTGGCAATATTTTTCAGAAAGAGGAGAAATGACCAGGGAAGAATATTATACTAATGGACGACTGATTAGCGTTAAACAAATACGTTAGTAAATTTATCATGCTTCGAATTTCTTTGGTATTTCTTTTTGCGCTACAACTACATTCAGGCTGGGCACAATATATTCATGATCATCTCTATGCAAACAGGGTACCCCACTATTGGGACGGTGAACTTCAAAACCCCTGGGTAAATATCAAGGAAATGACGGATTCAGTAAAGAAAAAGGAAACAAGAAAATACCTTGCCGGCCTCAGATCAGAACCTCCTCTTCCCCTAAAAGAGTGTGTTTATTTCAATCCAGGGGACGCACTGTTTTCATTTCTTGAAAAAAACTATACAAAAGGAAAATGGAAGATCAATAATGCCGTATTCCCTTCGTCCTTTCGATTTTATTCCAATCCCATCATTAAAAAGGACAGCTTCGGCCTTCCTTGGTTAAATCTGGAACTCAACCGGCCTTTGCAAGACTTTCTGGCCCCTTTTTATTTCAAGAAGACCGAAGTGACCAATGCTGAATACAAAGAGTTCGTAGCTTGGGTACGCGATTCCATCGCGAGGCGTTTACTGGCAAACAATAACTTTGCTGGCTACATTATAAAGGGTACAACCGTTGGTTTTACTGAGGAGCCGATGCTAGATCAGCAAGCTACCATCCCCTGGGCCTCCAAGATTGATTCCATTTCAAAAGTACTTGACCAGATCCGATCAGAACAACCTGAACGTTTCTATAAAGTAAAGCAGATAGAGACACGAAAGCTGATCTATGTTTACTACGAAGATGGAATAAAGCACCTGGTAGCGGTCTATCCCGACACGCTTTCATGGACCATTGATTTTCCTTACGCCTATAACGAACCAATGACCAATCATTATTTCTGGCACCCTGCTTACAACAACTACCCCGTGGTTGGGGTAAGCCAGACACAAGCCATTGCCTTCCTGCACTGGAAAACAGAAATGAAAAAACAGGAACTCCACAGGAAAGGGCTTCGATACAAAATAGAGTATTTACTCCCCTCTGAATATGAATGGGAAGTAGTCGCAACAGCAGAGACCACAAATAAAAAACCAGACGCATTTCCTTATAACTATCTGGCATATAGGGACAATGAATACCTCACAGACCTCAGCTTGAGCTTGTACAAAAAGTTCCCGCTTGTTATGAAGGATGAAAAAATGGTGCCATCCAAAAACACAACATGGGAACGACGCGATCTTAATATCCCGCATATTTACTACAAAACCGACGGGTATTTTCTAACGAGCCTCGCTGACATCTCAAAAGAGGCTCAAAAAATGAGAAAGAATGAATTACTCATCTCTAACCTCGATTGCAACGATATCTCACATATGGGCGGCAACGTATCGGAATTGATGCGTGACACCTACCGTGACAACTGGCTTCCTGTTTTCAAAGCACGACAAACCATACTTAGGTCAGTAAAAGGCGCAGACGCAGAACTTATCCTTTCGACCGAAGCATATTATGATGCGAGGAATGACTCAGCGGGAGTACTTGTACGCGGGTCAAACTGGTACGATGAACGCTATGCCAACATGGGCGGTAAGAACACCGGTGGCATGAACGCCAAGCTTTTCGTTAATCCCAACTTCGGCAGTCATTGCACGCTTGGCTTTCGCTACGTTGTAAAGGTGAGCGAGGTATTGCAAAAGTAAGCTCAGCCAACAAACCAAAATCAAACCTCAAACTACAAACTTGAAACTCTATTTA
>JANWJV010000168.1 GCA_025451785.1 Bacteroidia bacterium
AGCGAAGATGCTTCGGGTAATTTCGTGACCAAGCGCTTTGTGAAACTCTAAGCCTCTAACGCTTTTTTCCTTTGGTGCTGCCTTTGAAGGCGCCCGAGAAGTAAATATCGAGCTTGATGCCTACGATTGTTTGCTTCACGCCAATATCAGCGAACACGGAAGGTCCTACGCCCACATCATAGGTAAGCTTACGGATGTATTGCACGCCTCCATAAATACCGGGAGAGTTGTTGTAGGCATTTTCTCCCGAATTGTAAACTGCCGAAAGGGAAAGCCCGCCGAAATAAGAAAGGTTCCTTTTTGTGTTCTCTTTACGGAGAACATAGCAGGCATGCGCTTGTTTGGTGGTATAGGAACCGAAGTAATCGCCGGAGAGCAAAACGCCTAACTGGAAATAGTGTTTCTGGATGTGGAAGTTGTAATCCACCACACCTGTGAACTGCTCCCTGCCTTTATTGGTATTGATGGCGTAGCCTGCGCCTACGCTCAGCCAGTTATTGTATATGGCGAAGCGGTTGGTGCCGATAATGGTATCGCGCTTCCATTCAGGTTTGCTCTTCGTGTCCTGCGCAACAGAAACTAAGGATAAGAGCAGGGAAAGTACGAAGAGGATCCTTTTCATCATATTTTACATTGAGCCGCACATGTCTTCCGGCTTCACCCACTGGTCGAACTGTTCGTTCGTAACAAGGCCGAGCTCGATGGCCGCTTCACGAAGCGTCTTGCCTTCTTTGTGAGCCTTCTTGGCGATCTTGGCAGCGTTGTCGTAACCAATGTGCGTGTTGAGCGAAGTAACCAGCATGAGCGAGTTGTCCAGGTGCTTCTTTATCATTTCTATGTTCGGCTCGATCCCTACCGCGCAATTGTCGTTAAAGGAAACGCAAGCATCGCCAATAAGACGTGCGCTTTGCAAAACGTTGGCTGCGATCACCGGTTTATATACGTTGAGCTCGAAATGTCCCTGTGAGCCGCCGATGGAAACAGCTACGTCGTTACCCATCACCTGGGCGCAAACCATAGTAAGCGCTTCGGGCTGTGTGGGATTTACCTTGCCAGGCATGATGGAAGAGCCGGGCTCGTTGTCGGGGATAACGATCTCACCCAATCCTGAACGGGGACCGGAGCTGAGCATGCGCACGTCGTTGGCGATCTTCATGAGCGCTACAGCAGCGCGCTTGAGGGCGCCGCTAAGCTCCACCATGGCATCGTGTGCTGCCAGGGCTTCGAACTTGTTCAGTGCTGTTATAAAAGGAAGTTTGGTGAACTCCGCTATCTTTTTCGCTACCAACACATCGTATCCTTTGGGCGTGTTCAGGCCAGTGCCTACCGCGGTGCCGCCAAGGGCGAGTTCTTTCACCGCTTCCAGCGCGTTCTTAATGGCGCGGATGCTGCTTTCCACCTGGCGTGCGTAACCTCCAAACTCTTGCCCAAGAGTTAAAGGCGTGGCATCCATGAAATGCGTACGCCCTGTCTTTACGATCTTCTGGAAGTCTTTGGATTTCTTCGCCAGCGTAGCGTGCAGTTTTTCCATGCCGGGAATGGTCACTTCAACCGCCATTTTGTAAGCAGCAATGTGCATGGCGGTAGGATAAGTATCGTTAGATGATTGTGATTTGTTTACGTCATCGTTGGGGTGAAGCACCTTTTTTTCATCGCTAAGTTTTCCGCCGCTCAATACGTGAGCGCGGTAAGCGATCACCTCGTTGGCATTCATATTGCTTTGTGTGCCCGAGCCGGTCTGCCAGATCACGAGCGGGAATTGGTCATCCAGTTTCTTATCCAGGATCTCGTCGCATACCTTGCTGATGAGGTCACGCTTCTCCTTGGTTAGAACGCCAAGGTCGGTATTCGCGTGTGCCGCGGCCTTTTTCAGATAGGCGAAGGCATAAATGATCTCCTTGGGCATGCTGGCCTCGGGACCTATCTTAAAGTTATTCCTCGAACGCTCGGTTTGCGCGCCCCAGTATTTGTCGGCAGGTACCTTTACCTCGCCCATTGTATCACGTTCGATCCTGTATTCCATTGGTTCGGTTGTTTTTATAAAAGTATCAAAAAATCTAAGCGTTTATGCATTGCCATATTCCATGAGGTAAGCTTTAATGAAATCACCCAGGTCGCCATCCATTACCGCCTGCACATTGCTGGTCTCGTGGCCCGAGCGAAGATCCTTCACCAATTTATAAGGATGGAAAACATAGTTGCGTATCTGTGAGCCCCACTCGATCTTCTTCTTGCTGCCCTCAATGGCCGCTATGCTCTCTTTGCGCTTACGCATCTCTATTTCAAAGAGCTGCGACTTGAGCAGGCGGATGGCGTTCTCCTTGTTCTGCATCTGCGAGCGCGACTCCTGGTTCTTGATGATAATGCCGGTAGGTTTGTGGTACAAACGCACTGCCGTCTCCACTTTGTTCACGTTCTGTCCGCCGGCGCCGCCCGAACGGAAGGTCTCGAACTCGATCTCCGAAGGGTTAATGGCGATCTCGATGGAATCGTCGATGAGCGGGTAGATGTAAGCGGAAGCGAATGAAGTGTGGCGCTTGGCATTTGAATCGAAAGGGGAAATGCGCACCAGGCGGTGTACACCATTCTCACCTTTTAAATAACCGAAAGCATATTCGCCGGAGATCTCGAGCGTTACCGATTTGATGCCTGCCACATCGCCGTCCTGCCGGTCGGTCTCTTTTACCTTGAAGCCATTTTTCTCAGCCCACATGAGATACATACGCATAAGCATATTGGCCCAGTCGCAGCTTTCGGTGCCGCCGGCACCGGCGTTGATCTGCAGCACAGCGTCAAGCGCGTCTTCTTTGCCGCTGAGCATGTTCTTGAACTCCAGCTCGTCAAGCTTATTGGAGGTGCTGGCAAATTGATCCTTCACATCGTTTTCGGATGCTTCACCCTGCTTGAAGAAATCATACATCAATACAAGGTCGTCCAAGCTACGCGTCAAAGCATCGTAGGCAAGTACCCAGTCTTTTTTGATCTTGATCTTTTTGAGGAGCTCCTCGGCCTTCTTAGGGTCGTCCCAGAAATCGGGTGCCAGGGTCTTTTGTTCCTCTTCGGAAATCTCTATTCTCTTCCGGTCGAGGTCAAAGATGCCCCCTCAGCGCTTCCGTGCGCTCTTTCACATCCTTTAATTGGTCGGTAGTGATCATTAGGACTATTGGGGTTTAAAATTAATTTTCAAAAACTTCGAACTCGTAGCTTTCCATGATCTGGTTGGCCAGGAGTTTTTTGCAGGCTTCTTCCACTTTGGCGCCGGCCGCTTTTTTGTCGGCCGCCTCTACCTCAAGGGTAATATGTTTGCCGATGCGAACGTTCTGTATCTCGGCAAGGCCAAGGTTCTTCATGCTTCCGGTCACCGCTTTTCCCTGGGGGTCGAGCAGGGCCTTGAGGGGCATGACGTCTATTTCAGCGCGGAATTTCATCGTGCGTTTGTGTTTTAGTTTGTTAGTGCGTTCGTGGTTTTTGGCTCATGTTGTTGATGAGTGACAGGAGCACGTACAAAAGTATAATAAATGGGATTCCTATGAACTGGAATATTATCAACAAAACCAGGCAGGAGGCCAGGAAAATGTAGCGGATGCGGTTATTGCTCCAGCCAAAGTCCTTGAACTTTAAGGCAAAGAGGGGGAGTTCGGCAACCAGCAGGTACGACATCAGTACCGTAAGCCCTATCAGGAAATATTTGTTCGCGATAATGGCCTGCACGTTCATTCCCCAAAATTCAGGCTGGTATTTAAGGATGAGCGGGAAGGAAGCGATCAAAATGGTATTGGCCGGTGTAGGTACGCCGATGAAGGAATCGGTTTGGCGGGTATCGATGTTGAACTTGGCCAGGCGAATGGCGGAGAAAACGGTGATGAGGAAAGCGATGAACATGAGGTGCCGCGTTTCATAAGTAACGCTGTGGCTGATCAGCATGAACATGATCGCGCCGGGCGCAACACCAAAACTTACCATGTCGGCAAGTGAATCGAGCTGTTTGCCGATCTCTGAATGCACTTTCAGGATACGTGCCGCGAAGCCGTCGAGGAAGTCGAGCAAGGCACTGCAGCCAATTGCCACCGAGGCCCAGGCAAGGTTGCCGGTATAGGAAAATACGATGGCCACACAGCCGAAAAGCAGGTTCCCGCAGGTGATGGCGTTGGGGATATGCTTTAAGAGTTTCATTACAGAAGCAAACTTAATTAATATTGGCGAGGGCTTGCTATTAATTTTTTAACTTCCCCCTCTCATGCAGTTCAATTCAATAGAATTCCTCTGGTTCCTGCCTGTTGTTTTCCTGCTCTACTGGCTCTTGCCTTTCCGTTTCCGCTGGATCTTGCTGCTCATCTCCAGCTATTATTTTTACATGAGCCCTCGTCCCCTGTATGGGGTCCTGCTTGCGGCTACTACGCTTGTTGACTTTTACGCCGCCAAAAAAATAGATGAGTCGCCTGAACAAAAACAGAAAAAGTTCTGGCTCCTGCTGAGCGTCATCAGCAATTTGGGATCGCTCTTCGCCTTTAAATATTTTGCTTTCTTCTATAATTCAGGCGCGGAGCTGCTCAATCATACGGCCGGTACTTCGTATAGTATCATGGAGAAGATCATTGTGCCTGCGGGCTTGTCCTTTTATACTTTCCAGAGCCTCAGCTATACCATTGATGTTTACCGAGGCAAGGTGCTGCCCGAAAAGAACGCGGCCAAGTTCGCGCTCTTTGTGTCCTTCTTCCCTCAATTAGTAGCGGGACCGGTGGAACGCTTCGGTCATTTGATGCCTCAGTTCTATGAGAAGCATAAGCTGTTGCTTGAGCGCATTGTTTCCGGCTTGCGCATCGCCACCTGGGGCTTTTTCAAAAAGATGGTGATCGCCGACAGGCTCGCGGTGTTCGTGGATCCGGTGTTCAGCGATGTGCATTCCTATTCGGGATTAACGCTTCTGATCACCGGTTTCTTCTTCGTAGTGCAGGTGTATTGCGATTTTTCGGGATACTCTGATATCGCTACCGGCGTGGCCCGTTTATTCGGACATGAACTTATGCTTAACTGGCGCAGGCCCTTGCTGTCGCGATCACTGCACGAGTTCTGGACCCGGAACCATATAAGCATGACCACCTGGTTCAGGGATTATCTCTATATCTCATTGGGTGGAAGCAAAGTGAAGTATAAGCGCTGGCTGTTCAACATTTTTGTGGTGTTCCTGCTAAGCGGACTTTGGCACGGCGCCAACTGGACCTTTTTGATCTGGGGCGCGATGCACGGAGTGGTGTACATTATCGAGATACTTATAGGGGAGAGGTCATGGTTAAAAAAGATATCGCTGCTTGGCTGGCCTTATTTGCTTTTGTTCCATACCATATCGCTGATCGCTTTCCGCGCGCAAAATGCTTCTGACCTTGGCTATATCTATTCGCAGATATTTTCTTTCAACTGGAGCTTCGGACAAGCTTTACAGGAACTGCGTTCCATCGCGAGTTTGTTCCCTTTATTGCTTTCAACGCTCTTTGTCGCTTTCCTTTTCATGAAGGAACTTAATGAGGAGAAAGCACTGGTCAATAAGATGAAAGGCTACGAGTTTCTTTGGAAGCCGGCTTTTTACATTGTAATTTTTGTGATGGTATTTGTATTCGGACAATTTAATTCGAACGAGTTTATTTATTTCCATTTTTAAGATGAAACGCGTCCTGATATGCCTCTTGCTTTTGCTCTTGTTCGCCTATGGCGCTAGGGAAGCGCTTTACATGGGTGTTCGTATGAACAAAACGGGAGAGTACGGAAAGCTGAACACAATTTTCCTGGAGCATAACACCTACGATTGTCTCATTATCGGTTCTTCCCGCGCTGAATCGCATTTCAATACCCGTATCATCGATTCCATCATAGGGCTCAATTCTTTCAATGCCGGGTTGGAGGGAGCGACGATGCCTTTTATTCTCGGTAGCCTGGAAGCCTATCTTGAGCACAGCGACGCGCCGAAGTACGTGATCCTGAACCTCGACATCCATTCCTTCAGTGATAACAACGATACCATTCATCGTTTCCCAAGGTATTTTCCTTATCTCGGTAATAAAAAACTGTACGAATGTTTAAGCGAGCGGGATCATCGCTTCCCCTGGTTTAAAAATATTCCCTTTTACAGTTTGCCTTATTTCAGCGACCGTTACCTGGATGCTTCGGCACGGGGTTACCTTAGCAAACCAAATGAATTTGATAGAAGTGTTTACAAGGGTTATGCTCCTGTTCCGGCGAAAATGCAGCAGGATGTGGATACCATTAAGTACAAGCCCTTTAGTTCAAAACCACCGGAGATCGTGAAGAAAAGTTTAGATAGGATATTCTATATCTGTGAAACTAAGAAGTCAAAACTGATACTCGTGATATCGCCTCTTTACTATAAAGAGACGCAAAGCATCGTTAATAAAGACGAGATCATGGATTGGCTTAATAAGGGATGTGCGGAAGCGGATCTGCAATTAATGAACTATGTTTCCTCAGAGATCTGCCAGGACAAGGAGTTTTTTGCCGACCCTAACCATTTAAACAAACCAGGCAGCGAATCCTTTTCCCGCTCATTTTCCGTAGATGTTCTAAAATATTTGACCAAATAAGCCGTTTAAGGTGCGTCCCGGCTTTACCGGGATTTTTTGTACCTTTAACTCTTCTATGATGAACCATCGCAATCCCCTGATTATTATTGCGTTATTGACCGGCAGCCTGGCTTCGGCACAGGTGGCTCCTAAATACAGCAACGAATTCCTTTCCATTGGCGTAGGCGCCCGTGCCCTGGGCATGAGCAACGCGTATGTGAGCACTGTTAACGATGTGACCTCCGGTTATTGGAATCCCGCGGGATTGCTTTCAGTAACCAACGATTACCAGGTAGGCCTGATGCACAGCGAATATTTCGCGGGCATTGCCAAGTACGATTATATGGGCGTGGCCAAACCCATCGACAGCAACAGCGTGGGAGCTTTCAGTATTATCCGTTTTGGCGTTGATAATATTCCCAATACAACCGAACTCATTGATGCCAATGGCAACGTTGACTACGACCGCATCACCACTTTCTCGGCAGCTGACTACGCTTTTCTTTTCTCCTACGCGCGCAGGCTGAAGATCGAAGGCCTTCGTGTAGGTGGCAACTTCAAGATCATCCGCCGCAAGGTGGGCGATTTCGGTGGTGCCTGGGGTTTTGGATTGGACGCGGGACTTCAATACGATCATAAGAAATGGCATCTGGGCGCTATGGTTCGCGACGTGACCAGCACCTTTAATGCCTGGAGCTATAACCTTACGGATGAAGTGAAGAGTACCTTCCTTCTTACCGGCAACGAAATTCCTGAGAACTCACTGGAGCTTACGCTTCCGCGTTTGATCACCGGTGTTTCCCGTCTCTGGAGCAAGGAAGAAAAGAAGTTCTCCTATCGTGCCGAGCTTGACCTCGACTGGACCTTTGATGGCAAGCGTAACGTGCTTATCAGCACAAGCGCTTTGAGCGTGGACCCCCACCTGGGACTGGAAGTAGGTTATAAGGGCCTGGTGTACTTAAGAGCCGGAATTGGAAACATTCAAACAACTACTGATGTAGCGGGAGCTGACGTTACCACCTTCCAGCCCAACATGGGGCTTGGAGTAAAAATAAAGGCACTCACCATTGACTATGCGTTGACCGATATCGGGGATCAAAGCGTGGCCCTTTATTCAAACGTGTTCTCGCTCAGGTTCGATATCAACCAAAAGCCTAAATGATGAAGAGACTTTTACAGCTCGCATTCATCTTTCCCCTTTTTCCTCTCCTGCTCAATGCCCAGCCCTACGGCAACGAGTGGATCAATTACGGCCAGAAATATTATAAGATCAAGATCGCCAGGGAAGGCATTTACCGTATCGATTCCACTGTGCTTGCCAATGCAGGCCTTCCGCTTTCCACCATAGATCCACGCAGTTTCCAATTGTTCACCAGAGGGCAAGAGCAATTCATCCATGTACAGGGCGAAGCCGACAGTACTTTTAATGCCGCTGATTTTATTGAGTTCTACGCCATGCCCAACGATGCCTGGCTTGACTCAGCAATGTATATCAATACTCCTTTTGTTCCCAATCCTTATTACAGTCTTTACCAGGATACGGCTGTGTACTTCCTGACCTGGAACAGCCTGAAGCTGAATAAGCGTATGTTCCCCGAAACGGACACGAGCTTTGTTTCCTATACGCCCGATAACTATTTCTTCAGGGAAAGAGTAATGCCTTTCCCAACGGAATATTACGCGGGACAAACCGACAATACAGGCGGCACCGATCCGCAATACACCAGGGCCGAAGGTTGGTTCAGCTCGGAACTTACCATGGGTACCACCAAAACAATTACGGGTCTTAATACTTCGAATGTTTACGCCTCAGGTCCGGCGGCTTTGTCGAGGACAGTGGCCGTTGGCGCTTCGCGCGACATTACCCAGATCACCGATCATCACCTGGTGATCGAGTACAAAGATATTGGCGGTACCTGGACACAGCTGAAGGATACTTTCTTTTTCGGCTATGAGCTCAACCGCTTCACGAACCTGATCCCCGCGGCACAATTGGCGGCAAGTACCGATTACCGTTTTCGTAGTATCACCGAAACCGGCTACACTTCTAACCGTACAGCCATTTCCTATATCTATTTAAAATATCCGCATACGTTCGATCTTGAAAACGCGAACTCCTTCAGCATGGTGCTGCCTGATAATACTTCGCAGTTAAAGTCGTACCTCTTCATAAATAATTTTAACGATAACAGCAGCACGGTATGGGTATATGATCTTACGAATGGCAAGCGTGTAACAGTAAAACCTTTCGGCAGCAATTTCAAAGCACTGGTACCTAATTCGGGAGGTGAGAAGAAGATATATGTTAGCAGCGACAGCCAGGTGAATAACGTAACTGCGTTGCAAGCGGCGGGAAGCGCAGGAAGCTTTATTAATTATTCCACGAGTGTGATCGACTCCGCTTTCATTATCGTTACACACAAAAAGCTGATGACCGAGGCAAACAACTACGCGGCTTACCGCAGCAGCTTTGGAGGCGGCTCGCACCAGGTGGTAATTGCTGACGTTGAAGAACTCTACGACCAGTTCGCTTACGGTATCATGCGCCACCCGATAGGCATCCGCGGCTTTGCCGACCTGGCGCTGGATAAATGGTCAAGTGCTCCGCATAATATCCTGCTCATGGGCAAGAGCATTCATGCCAACGAAGCCAGGACAGATGCCGCGAAATACGACATGACCCTTGTGCCTTCCTGCGGCGATCCTTCGGCCGATAATCTTTTTACTGCAGGTCTTAACGGAACTACTTACCAGCCTGCCATTCCCACCGGTCGCCTGGCGGCAAAGACGAACAACGATGTGAAGATCTACCTCGATAAAGTAAAAGAGTACGAGAGTGCCCCGGTGGGCGAGTGGATGAAGAACGTATTGCATTTTGGAGGCGGCACCAATGTAACGGAGCAAAATATCTTGAAAGGTTATTTGAACGCTTACCGCGACAGCATCAGCGGGATCAATTACGGGGCTTATGTTCGCAGCTTTTTCAAAACATCCTCGCAGCCCATCCAGATCAACCTGAGCGATTCGCTGAAGAAGATCATTGAAGGCGGCGTTTCGCTCATGACGTTTTTCGGTCATGCCTCCGGCACAGGCTTCGA
>JANWJV010000169.1 GCA_025451785.1 Bacteroidia bacterium
ATAAAAAACGCCTCAAGGCTAAAGGTTACGGCAAGGCTCAGCCTGTGGCATCCAACACGCTTCCCAACGGCAAGCCCGATCCGGTAGGCATGCAGAAGAACCGTAGGGTAGAGATGAAGATCATTGAATGAAGCCCCCATTCGCTTTCCTTGCAGGATTGCTTTGCATTGCATCGTTTTCCGCAAAAGCCCAGTTCACCAATGTAAAGATCACCTCAGCGCCTGTTTACTTAGGCGAAACCTCCATTGCTATCGATCCGAACAACCTCAGCCGCCTGGTGGGAGGGAATAATTATTTCGAGATGTATCACTCCTCCGATACCGGCAAAACATGGACACAAAAAACAGTTACTTCTACGTTGAGCAACGGCGGCGATGTAGCGGTTGCTGCCGACAACCTCGGCAATTTCTTTTCGTTCCACCTGGCCTTAGGGGGCGATAAACTTGTTTGCCAGCGTTCCATTAACGGCGGACAAACCTGGAACAACGGCGTACAGGTGGGATACAATCCGGGCAAGTTCCAGGACAAGGAGTGGGGCACCTGCGACCGCACGAACGGCCCCTATAAGAACAACGTGTACATGGTATGGACTGAGCTTGATAAATACAACAGCAATTTGAGCACTGATAGTTCCATGATCCTTTTATCCCGCTCCTCCGATACAGGTTCCACCTGGAGCGTGCCCGTGCAGGTAAGTAAGAAAAAAGCCAATTGCGGATGGAAGGCCATTAAGGGAGCTTGTCCTGCCATAGGGCCCAACGGTGAGGTATATGTTTCATGGTGCGGGCAGGGCGTGAGGATGAACAAGTCGCTGAACGCCGGCAACACCTGGATGAGCAGCGATGTACAGGTGGATGTGCAGGTGCCCGACTGGTATTTCACGATTCCCAACTCCTTTACCGGTAATGGTTTCACCAGCATGGCCTGCGACATCAGCAATGGTCCTTACAAGGGCAATGTGTACATCGCCTGGGCCGATCAGCGCAACGGTACCAATAATACCGATGTGTTTGTTGCGAAGTCGGTAAACGGCGGAACCACCTGGACCACCAGCATGGTGAACAATGACTTTACCGGCACCCACCAGTTCCATCCCTATCTTACCATCGATCAAACTACCGGTTATATCTATGTCCTCTTTTATGATCGCAGGAACTTTGGCGGCGGATCTTCGGGTACTGATACTTACCTGGCCTGGAGCACCGACGGCGGCCTTACCTACAAGAACATTAAAGTGAACATCATCGCCTCCACGGTGGGAGCGGCCAGCGGCGATTATATCAACATCACGGCCCATAACAATATCATCCGTCCCATCTGGACACATAGAACCAGTTCCGCTCTGGAAGATTACACCGCTTTGATCGATTACAACAGCCTGGTCATCGCTGCCGCCATACAGGAGAACGCGCTTGTCGAGCCGCACCCCGAGCTCGACCAAAACTACCCGAACCCCTTCAGCGAATCATGCATCCTCACCTTTACAATGCCCGAAGAGGATAATGTGAACCTGAGTATTTACAATTCACTCGGCCAGGAAGTCGCCAGGCCCATCGATGGCATCCACTACGAAAAAGGAACCTGGCAGCTGGTGTTCTATCCCGAAAAGTACGGGCTTCCCCCGGGGATCTATCATTATTCCCTCCTCACTTCCAAAGGCTGTGAAACGAAGAGGATGGTGTTTAGTAATTAGTGGCAATAAGAAGTAGGCAGTAGGCAGTAGGCAGTAGGCAGGAATCTGTGCGTCCCCTCCAAGTTTCATTAGGGACAGCTTGCCCGCCGAAGCCCGAAGGGCGTAGGAGGGGGAGAGGTTAAGGTTTCTTAGCACGAAGAAGGAGCTTATCAATGCAAGCCCTTCGATAGTCAATGCTCATTTCCCTGTTGTCTGTTCTAATGTGCTCGCAATTAAAACTGAGCGGAAGGGGAATTGTTTGAATTTGGCCCTTCGGCTCCCTTCGCTTCGCGAAGTCGCTCAGGGTGACAATGTAAAGAATGTGATGATCAATAAAAAGGCCCGGCTATGCCGGGCCTTTTTGCAAACTACCTGCAAATAAATCCAACCGATTCGCTCCAGCCGCTGTTGCCGCGGTGATTGCGGGCGGCTACACGGAAGAAGAACTCTTTGCCCCGTTCCAGGTTTTCGGCGATGAGCTTGCGTGAGTTATCTGTTTCCAGTATCAGCGTCCAGCTCTTTTCATCCTCCGGTGTTGTGCTTATTTGAAGGCGGAAGGTGGCTCGCACACCCGGACTCATTACCAGGATGCGGGCGCTGAGCGGCAGCGGTCCGTCCACAATGCGGGTGATGCTTACCTTGTCAGGGCCGGGTACCGGCTTTGGTTCTGCTGAAGCATCGAAGCCCGAGAGCAGGATAGCGGCTCTGTCGAAGGCAGCAACTTTGGTAACATAGGCAGCCAGGTGTTTTAGCAGGTCGTTGAGCTTTTCTGCCTGCTCGTTGCGCGCCTGGATCTTTTGGCGGTCGCCGTTGGCGCTTTCGGTCATCAGTTGCTGCAGTAAGGCGGTTTCCGCTTGAAGGACCGCGATGGCCGGATCGGGGTTGGCGAAGACGCTAGTGTTTTCGCTCAGGCCTTTAATGACCCTGTTGGCGAGGGCAAGAATGTCGCTTGCGCTCCTCGGCGTGCTGAGATGCAGCACGGCTTCAAACCTTTTTTTCATAAACATTTATTTTTAAGTTATCCCGGAGAACCATTCCCCGGGATTCGGTAAGCATCAGGCTTTACCTAAGTAGATGTGCTTCATGCGCTATTGTTTTAATGTTCAAAAGCGGGAAGTTTTTTTCGGGCATGGCTATGCCATTACCGCATGGGCCGGGAAAGAGAGGGAAAGCTTATGTTGGGAAGTTTATCGGAGCGGAAGGGGAAAGAATGTGCTCCTGTTTAGTAGTATCAAACAAGATGCCAATGTCATCAAAAGCCCGGAAAGGTTATTGCCTCTTGGGTTTTTTGGTATCATGTAGCAAGTATCTGGTATCAGGTATCAGGTATCAGGTATCAAGTATGGGGTTGATGTACTTGCTACTTGCTACCAGATACTTGCTACTTCATGTTTCATGTTCATTCATTATCATAATACTTACGCGGGTTCTTTTTTCATGAATACTGTATGGTGCCTGATCTTCTTGTTTTCGATACCGGTGATCGTGTTGTTAGGGTTCGTATTGACCAATTCGAAATGAATGTTCATGAAAGTGTTTTACATAAGCGCATTATAGTATGTTGTGCAGATCCATTCGTTTCTAATGAATTCGTGGAATGAAATGATCAATACCCAAACAGTACAACGGTTTATGTTAGTCCCTTTGCGTATTGTTTGCCGGTAATAGAGCAATAGCCTTTTCCATAGAGTCTTCTGAAATTCTGATCTGTCGCGGAAGTTGTACCGAAATTCAAACTCGCGGATATGCAGGTAAAGGTATTTACGTTTAATACCCGGGTTGGCTTGCAGGCTTGCTAAAAGATGGGTCCATAGTGTGGGCACCCGTACAGGCTCAGCTGTACTCATTCCCCAGGGCTCCTGTTCTATAAAGCTCATCCTGTACTGGCCTGGATCAGGTTTGAGGTAACTGGGTTCCAATCTTGCGTTATGCCTTAGTATTGCTCTTACTGTAAATATGCTCAGGCAAGGAGGTAAGCCCATGAGAATGTATCCCCGCTTTAAACGATAAATGCCCCAGTTCGGCGCATTTAGTTTTTGGGGAAGGAGGATCCGTCCTCTCCTGGGATAGGTCCTTAGTTTGATATCCCCTAATACAGCGCTATCGGCCTCCTCCTGAACACATTTTTCAAGATGATCTACGATCAGGTGACGGAACAGAAGGTAATACCTGCCCGCCGTCCTCCTGTTCATCTTCAATGCCTGGGCAGTTTCAGCAATATCCAGGCGCTCGGAGAAGTACTGCACGAGCCGCTTCAGTTTGTACCTGCTTATTTGTCGATGGTGCTTCGTGGGACCTGGGTTTTATTATACCATGGTTACATGAGGGCACATAATTTAATTGGATTGAAAATCAAACAGATATACGGCTTCAGGGGCCATAAGGTTCCCTTTGTTTTTAATTTATTTGAACCCGCTTTAAAGAGGTAGGTGTTTTATATTCCTTATAATCAACACTTTATATGGAATTTATGGAAAAACAGGCGGATGCGCTATAACCGTTGATTTTATTGGCCTTTCAGAGGGGTATGTTCTGGTCTCCTCTGGAAATTCACCCTTTATATAACATCTAACATGTAAACATCAGGCGTGAACTTCACAAACTATTTCTCCTTCAAAACTTGGAAGTTAATTTGAAAATTCGGAATCCCGAATTTTTATCGAGAGGTCCTAGAAAAATACTTTCGTTACCCCCCTTGACCACAAACTATTTCAGCTCTATTCTTGCCGCATCATCTTCAACAATTCTAATCGAATCGCTTGCTGAAAAAAATGACAAGGATCATGGCAAAAAAACTTTTCCTCCCACTCTATATGACTGCAGGGATGCTTCTTGCAAACATTGCTTCTGGCCAAACCACCTACACCTTAGCTCAAAGCTCCTCCGCTTACCAGGAACTCAGCAACGCTACGGTTATTAACGCTGGTACCAACTGGGTCAATACAAGATACAAGGTGCCGGTAGGCTTCAACTTCGGCTACATGGGCGGCAGTTCCGATTCTATTTACATAGGTACCAACGGCCTTCTGGTTTTCGAAAAAGGTCGCCGGCATGGCTTTGCTGCGTTCCTTAACATGCTTGTTTGCAAGAAGGACTCCGCAGGGGATGCTCTCTCTACCGTATCCTACTCAACTTCTGGAAGTAATGGTAGCAGGATCATGAAAGTTCAGTTCAAAAACTGCGGAATGGAAGGGCAGTATGGTGATGACCATGTAAGTTTCCAGGTATGGCTGTATGAGACAAATGGAAAAATAGAAGTAAGGATTGGTAGTAGCTCAGTGAACGAAGGATCTGGGGAACCTTCAGTATTTATAGGTCAGGTGAACAATTCTGGCAAGGGAGCACCTATAAGCGGATTGACCGGCACACCGGCATCGGCACAGCTTCAGGATTTCGAGCCTGAGAGCACACCTCCACACATGACAAGTTTGCCAGCCGAAGGAACGATTTACACTTTTAGCAGATAATGATGCACGCTATGAGAATATTCAGTCTTATAACTGCGCTCTTGCTTCTGTCTTTTGAAGCAGGTGCTGCCAAACGCTATTGGGTAGGGACAGGCAGTAATCTGAACTGGAATACTACAGCCAATTGGTCTTCGACTTCAGGAGGCGCTTCCGGGTCTTCAGTGCCTGGCAGTAATGATACCGCGACTTTCAACAGCGGTGGTTTGGGCCAGTGCAAGTTGGACATCAATATCAGCATCAAGCGCCTGGTGATTGACACCGTATATAGTGATACACTCAAACAAAACGGCAAGACCATAACTATCGGCACCGGCGGAGCCAGTCTTAAAAGCGGGTATTTCTTTTGCGATAATGCCAATGTGTCCACCAGCGGGTCCTTTACCATAGATGGCTGTACATTCAAAAGCACATCGGCTACTTTTACGGTAACTGCCAGCTTCACGTTAACAAGCGGAACCTTTACGCATAACAGTGGAACCGTAAAATTCAATTCAACCAGCTCAACGATCACTGGTTCCTGTACCTTTTATAATCTCACTTTCGACGGGCCCAGTAATAT
This sequence comes from Bacteroidia bacterium, assembly GCA_025451785.1. Lineage (GTDB taxonomy): Bacteria > Bacteroidota > Bacteroidia > JANWJV01 > JANWJV01 > JANWJV01. Next base: position 5,699 of record JANWJV010000169.1, read on the forward strand.
CGCATATACTTTCACCATTGCGGGTGGCACAACGCTTACAGTAGATCATACGCTCACGCATTCAGGGGCAGGCTCCCTGACCACGAATACAGGAAATATAACCGCGAATGGAGATATTGACCTGAGCGGAAATACCGGTTCTGCCGGGGGAGGCTCAGCAACTATTACCATTTCCGGCAGCGGCCGACAAACCCTAACAGGAGCTTCAACAGTGGGCCGCGGGAAACTGCCGAAGCTCACCATCAATAAAGGTGGCGATACTTTATGGCTCGCAAGCAACATTAGCGCGGCTAATCACTGGACCTACACAGCGGGTACTCTTATGCCCGGAACTTCACTGGTATATTTTATCGCTAACCTTACGATCACGGGCAGCCACACGCTCTATGATGTGCGGTTTGCCGCCCAGAGCAATACTTACACGATCGCAGGCGGCACCACACTTACTGTTAACGGAACCCTGCTCGCAACGGGGACTCAGTCAGCAACTCTTAATACGGGTACCATTAATGCCAAGGGCGATATCACATTTACAGCCAACTGGTCTACTCAAGGTTCTGCAACAATCGATATTAACGGAACCAGCAGCCAGATCCTTACCGGCAGCGGCGTGGCCAATTCCGGGGCTTTGTGTAAGGTGAACATCAATAAGTCGAGCGGCACCCTATACCTGAACGATCTCATCACTACCTATAATGACTGGACTTATACCCAAGGCACCATTGATGACTCAACGTATTCAGGCTCCCTTTATTTTGCGGTTCCCGGGGGTGGCAGCGCACCAACTATCACGGGTGATCATTCCATCCGTAGAGTTACTTTTTACGCCAATTCCGGGTTGCTTGTGAATCTTGCTACCGGTACTGACTTCTCCGTAACAGAGCTTTTGAAATTCACCGGCAGCAATTCTATCCAGCTGTGGACGGGCAGTCTTCATGCCAAGGGGGATATCGAAATACTCTGCGCTTCAACTGGTGGGGGGAATAATACCAACCTTATTATTGATGGTACGGGTGACCAGGATTTTATCGGAACCAGCTATGCGTCGGTAGGTATGCCCGTGGTAACAATCAGCAAAACATCCGGCACTCTTTACCTTTTCGACAGTATCTATGTGGCTAACAATTGGAACTATACCGGAGGCACTGTGAATGCCGGGACATCCACTGTGCTCTTCATTAACAATGCCAATCTCGACGCCCAGGGAACCTCCACCAATATGGCGTTTCACCATGTAGTAGTTAAATCGTTTACGCGTACGCTTACCGGGAAACTCACGGCTACCGGGAATCTTACGATTCTGGGAAGTACAGGCCTCACAACAGGAGGGAATGATATTGATCTCGGGGGAACCTGGTCAAACAGCGGGACCTATACAGGGAGTACTACCAAAGTCACCCTGAACGGAAGCGGTAATCAATGGATCTACAAATCCAGCGGCAGCCAAAGTTTTTACGATTTCGTCATTAACAAATCAGGAGGCAAAGTTTATGGCTTAAGCCCTGTTAATATTACTAACAGCGCTATCCTCACAAAAGGCATTTATAAAACTACCTCCACGAATATTCTTTCCCTAGCCGACAATGTAACGCTCAGCGGAGGCTCGGATTCTTCTTATATACATGGCCCGTTAAAGAAAACCGGCAACGATATATTCACCTTCGCTGTAGGGGATACCACGCTGGGAAGCTATGGCTACCATCCATTGAGTATCACCGCTCCTTCATCGGCTACGGATGCTTATACAGTAGAATATTCCGCCACCAACCCTATAGCTATCTATGGCGGCACTAAGGTGGATTCATTGGAAGAGGTAAGTACAGCAGAGTATTGGGTGCTCACACGTAACGCAGGCAGCTCTACGGTGACACCCAAGCTCGGCTGGAACACCAACAATGGCATCAATGGATCCCAGGCCGATCTGACAATAGCCAGGCATAATGGAAGTAATTGGATAGACCTTGGCCGCACAGCCATGACTTTGGTGGGCAGCACCCAGGGAACACTTACGGCTACCATTGGCGTAAGTGCCTCTTCGGCCGCCTTAACGTTCGCACGCAAAACAGCAAACTATACTTCTTTGAACAGGAAACTGGATGGAGGCTACTATCGGATCGTTAACAATATGCTGCGCTTTAGATACAACGAAGAATACAATGATCAAGACAATCTTCTCAATTTCAAAATATACAAGGTCTCTGACCGCTCGGTGGTAGCTGATGACAGCGATGTTCAGGATGTTTTTAAAAAAGTGTATTACGGGGATAATAACTATGGATTTGATATTTCCTTCCTTAACGGAGGTCTTGCCTCCGGGGACTACCTACTTGAAGTGACTAATGAAAAATCAGAATTGAACTATTTAAGATTTACGAAATGAACAAACAGAGATCAAAAACGAGAGCCGCAAAAGGCTGGCTGCTCGGCGCGATGCTAAGCATTGCACTGCCATTGGGAACCATGGCTGCTACTAACGGGTACACTTTTTCCAAGAGTAGTGCCGCTTACCAGGACCTTTCCGGAGCAACAGCGGTTACCGATGTGCTGGCAGCGGGCCTTAAGGTCCCGATCGGGTTTAACTTCAATTGCGCAGGTATTACCAATGACTCGCTTTACCTGCGTGCCAACGGCACCCTCGTCTTCGACGCAGTACATTCAATAGCCTTTATACCTCTTAGTGCCTACGGCATTCAGAAGGGTAATGTTTCTTCTTCCTTATCCTATAAAGTATCGGGTAGTGAAGGAAGCAGGATCCTGAAAGTGCAGATGAAGAACTTCGCCGTTGGTAACGGAGGTAGTTACGCCAACTTGCAGATATGGCTCTACGAAGGGAGTAATAAGGTAGAGTTCCGGCTCGGAACTTCTTCTGTTCCTGATCACCTCAGAACCTTTGCCGGGGTACTCAATCATTCTCTTTCGGGTACACCGGGTTCCATCGTGTATGGCAACCCGTCATCGCCTTCGGTGGGAACCATAGGCAGCATAGGACAATTGTTTTTGGAGAGCTTCCCTCAGCAGGGAACAGTGTATTCATTCATCCCATAAGAGTCCAATCAAACCGAGACCATGAAACTTAAATTCAAAATACATACTATCATTTTCCTGTTGCTCTGCTGTTACATAAGCTCAGAAGCGGCCCAGCGATATTGGGTAGGAACGGGAAGTAATACCAACTGGAACACCACCGCCAACTGGTCTCTTAGTTCTGGCGGTTCATCGGGAGCTTCGGTTCCTGGCTCGGGCGACACAGCAAGGTTCGATGGAGGCGGGACGGGACAATGCAAGTTGAACGTCAACGTAAGCGTTAACAGGTGGGTGGTTGCGTCGGGCTATACCGATACAATAAAACAGAACGGAAATACCATTACCATTGGTGTAGGCGGGGCTTCGCTCTCCGACGGTAAGTTTTACTGTGATACGGCTGCGGTCACCGTAAACGGTTCCTTTGACATAACCGGTACTGATTTCCAAAGCACTTCAGGCCTGTTTATTATGGCGGGTGATTTCACGTACAGTTCCGGGACTTTCACCCATAACAGCGGGCGTATCAAGTTTACCACCACCGATACCATCACAGGAACGGTCACATTCTACAACGCGGAGTTCGGGGCCTCTTCCGCAAGGACCCACACCATCAATTACGGCTTTTATGTAGCGGGCGAACTGAAAATTAGCGGATCGGGCGCTCAGACCCTCAATACCGGTTATATCTATGCCCAGGGCGACGTGGTCGTTACCAATTCCGCCACCGGCGGCGGCGGAACCGCAACGATCAATATGTCGGGCTCCAGCGACCAGGACATCATTGGTTCAGGTACCAATAACCTCGGCAGCCTCCCTTCCATGGCTTTCCTGAACTTCAGCGATACCGTTTGGCTCAGGAGCGTGATCAGTGTGAATGGCGATTGGTATTACCTGTTCGGGTACGTGGAGGCAGACACCTCCACGGTATCGATCGTCGGGCAACACACTATCCTCAACTATGGAATGGGTGGCGGCCCGGAGGTGTTCAATATCCTGGAGATATATAATGATACGGTTAGCGTCAATGGCTACCTCCATACGAAGGATCTCCTGATCGATAATGGGGGAGCCCTGCTGGCCAGCTCTCTGTTCGGCAGCTCCATCACAGGCGACTGGACCGATAATGGGGAGTTTATTTATGCCACTTCCGATATTGTATTTACCGGTGCAGGCACCCAATACATCAGTAAATCGGGCGGAGAAGAATTTTATGAACTTACCGTAAATAAGCCCTCCGGCATCCTTGAGCTTAACAGCGATATTTCCATCGTCAGTAACCTCAACTTTACGAGAGGTTATATCATTGGCACCAGCGGCGATGTGATATTTCTTGATGACGCGACAGCAAGCAGCGCGTCGGATACCTCTTTTGTAATGGGGGATGTTACCAAGGTGGGCGATGATGCTTTTGCCTTTCCTTTAGGAGATACTGCGCTCGCAGGGGCTTACCGGCCCATCGGGATCTCAGCGCCAAGCAGTACGGGCGATTCATTTACGATGACTTATTTGGCATTCGATCCGGCTTCCTTCTTCGGCTCCACCCGTCCGGATAGCCTGGAATATCTCAGCGACTGCGAATTCTGGTTCATGACACGCAACTCAGGAACGTCGGTGGTGATCCCCAGCCTCTCGTGGAACAGCAGCAGTTGTGTGGATGACATGGCCAACCTGGTAGTGGCCGGATGGGATGCCGGAACTTTTGCCTGGCTTGATCTGGGCGACTCGTTGGTGGCAACCATAGGAAACCTGGGTTGGATAATGGCACAGGCAGGGATCAATCAATCCTATGCTGCGTTTACACTTGGCTTAAGGGCTTCGCCCGAAGGAGCCTCGGTACTTTCGAAATTGGACGGTGGCTATTACAAAGTATCACGGAACAGGCTGTTCTTTGTTTATGATGAGGAGTACAACGACCTTGATGGTTTGCTCAGCTTTACTATCTATGATGCTGATCGCGAGGTAGTGGCTACCGATGCAGATGTTTCACTGATCTTCAAGCAAAACAGGTTCGGCAGGAATATCTATGGCTTTAATGTGCAGAGCTTCAGCGGAGGCTTAACGACGGGCTATTATATCCTGGAAGTTGTGAACGAGAAAAAAGAGAAGAGATACTTACGATTTAAAATATAAGAACATGAAAAGAAAGATGATACTGCTGTGCTCTGTCGCAGCCTTGCTTGCCGGAGCTGTTGCCTGGGGGCTTTGGGGACCAATGAAAACTTCACGTATTGCTTATGTGAAGCTTGGCGAGGTCTATAACGATTTTACATTGAAAAAGGAACTGGAGCAAAAGCTCATCAGCGTGCAAACCACCCGCAAGACGATTCTCGACAGCCTGGAGCTTCAGTTGAAGATGCTTTACACTTCAATAGAGAACAATGCCAAGCTCGACGAAAAAGAGCGGCTGGAAAGGGTGCAGCGCTTCGAGGCTTTGCGTGGTGAATACCAGGCAAAACAGCGCATGTTCGAAGAGGACAATGAAAGCACCACGAAGAGATACACTGACCAGATATGGAAACAGTTGAACGAGTATGTAAAGAGCTATGGACAGGAAGAGGGCTACAGCTACATTTTCGGGGCCGACGGCTCAGGAGGGTTAATGTATGCCAACGATGGGGATGATATAACCGGTGCCGTTCAGGCTTATGTTAACGGAAGATACAAAGGACAGTTATGAAAAAATTCTTTTACATAGTACTGCTTGCATTGCCCATAGGCGCCTGCAACAGGGATACACTAAGTCCCCTGCAATTCGTGCAATGGGTGGATAGCGAGAAGAATGGATTGCTGGTGAAGAAGGAAATAGGCGACTATGAGTTCAGCCTTCAGTATCGGCCCGAGGAATACATTGTGCTGATGGAAGAAAAGAACGAGCAGATAAGCCGAGAGAAGATCAACATGAGAAAGAAGCGGCTGGAAGGACTGGAATATTATACCCTTAGGATCGGATCAAAAAGGAATACCGATGTACTAAAAACCGGGGTAGGTTCTGAACAGGGATACTACGACAGGCTTGGATATTTCATCGCAGACATGGAAAATGACATTTCTCTGATCGAGGGCAATGACACGCTGGCCTGCAGTCTTTATCATTTCGAACGTAATTATGGCATGACGCCCCGTTGCACCTTCCTGTTGGGTTTTGAGAAGAGCAAAGAGAAAAAAAATGGAAGCAGCGACAGGACCCTGCTGTTTGCCGACAGAGCCTTGGGCACAGGCCCCGTGTATTTAAAAATAAAACAAAGTGATATAACTAATATTCCTGAACTGAAAACCTACCAATGATGAAAAAGAAAGTAATTAAGATCGTCGCCGTATTTACGGCCATCAATCTCCTGGCAGAAATATTTTTTCCGACCGTTGCGTTGGCGCTAACGGGCGGCCCCAGCCAGCCCGAAGTAGAAAGCTTTGAGCCCGTGGGAACCAGTGAAATGGTTGACCTCTTCAGTGGGGACTTCAATTATAATATCCCCCTGTTCACTGTTCCCGGCCCCAATGGCGGATATCCTGTGAACCTTGCGTACCATTCTGGTATCGGCATGGAACAGGAAGCCAGCTGGGTAGGGTTGGGCTGGAACATCAACCCCGGCGAGATCAATCGCCAGGTGAGGGGATTGCCCGATGATTTTAACGGTGATGCGATCGAGAAAAAGACCAGCCTGCGACCGAATGAAACCTGGTCGCTGGAAAGGAGGCCCTTTGCGAAAGAGGTGATGGGTTTTAACCTTCAAATGCTTAACTATCAGCAATACTATAATAATTACAAGGGCATCGGCTATACCTTAGGCTTAAGTCTTGGGGAGCAAGATCAGGTCGCTGTTAAGCAAGGGTTCACTGCTTCGCTTACGCTTAGCATAAGCAGTGAAGGTGGCTTGGGTGTACAGCCTGACTTTGCATACCATGCGGTTGGCAAAGAACGTGAAGCTGTTTTCCACTTGGGTACCTCAATGAGCTCAAGGGGTGGTATAGAAGACGTAAGTTTTAAGGTGCATCGGCACAAGTTTATGGATCTTGGAGGAGGTAAGAGGCTGATGAGCAATAGTAACAGTAAGGCCAATAACACAGTAAGAGGAGGAGGAGTAACCTTTGCTTCCAGCTCATATGTTCCCAATATCAGCGCACGCATGAGCGGCGCCATTATCCACGCAGGCCTCAAAATCGGAAAAGAAACATTGCTTACACATGATAGCAGACCGATCAAAGGATCTTATGTAGGACAATGGCTGCTGGATAAGAACGAAGTACAAAATTGTCCTGCTTATGGATTTATGTACGCTGACGGTAGAACTACAAATTCTTCAGCCCTGGCGGATGTGAACCGTGAAAAAGATGTAGCAGTTACCAAAGATGCGCCCTCATTGCCCATCCCTATATTTACCTATGACACTTACTCGGCCAAAGGCCAGGGTATCGGTTCAGTATTCAGGCCCTACCGTTCGGATATCGGCATTCTGACAGAGCCTGAAATGGAAAGCATTTCAGTGGGCGGAAACGTAACGCTGGAAGTAGGCTTTGGCGATGGGGCCCACATAGGGGCTGATTTCGGGATGAATTTTTCCGAATCTACTACCGGAGGCTGGAGAAATGATAACCACTGGAGCAGTATCGAGAACCTCCAGTTCAAGAGGCATGCCGATCATGACGATGCCACTCATAAACAATCTGCTGTTTACGAACCGTTCTATTTCCGCTCTTCGGGCGAAAGCACCATTAGCAGCACTGATCTTGCATCGGCCTATAATGAAGAGCCTGTGCGCTTCAATATAAAACGCGCTTTCACCGGCACCACGCTAAAGACAAAGGTGCTGAACGAACTCGTTTCTCCTTCCAACTCCACAGGCCTCGACCTGAATACCGATGGCATTCTAAAGACAGAAAGAGAAAGGAGGGTGCAGAATATCCAGTACAAGACCGTTGGTGAGATCGTTGCTGATGCCCGCTATACCGATCCGGAGGCCGAGACTGCGAGAAAGTTCATTTACCCCCTCAGTAATTTTTCGTGCGATGTAGAAGATCTCACCCCTTACGATTACGGAACTCATGCGAATGGACATTTGGGAGAGATCACTATGCTAAATCCTGACGGCAACAGGTACGTGTATGCCCTGCCTGCTTACAACGTCTATCAAAAGGATGTGGTTTTTTCTAAAGACCAGGGTTCTTCCGGTAACCGGTTGCTGAAAACACGCTCGTATACCGCCAATAAGGACAACAGCTATAAGAACGACCAGGGTGAAGACCATTATTTCAGCTATACAAAAACACCCGAATATGCGCATTCTCATTTACTCACCTCCATTGTTTCGCCTGACTATATCGATCTGAAAGGCGATGGTCCCACGGAAGATGACCTTGGCTATTACGTAAAGTTCAACTACAGCAAGGCGCATAGCGCTTACCATTGGAGAGTTCCGTATAAGGATGCGAACAATATGGTAGGCAACCTTTCTGATCCCAAGGATGATAAACTTTCCTATACCTATGGTGAAAAAGAAGTGTACTACTTGCACTCCATCGAGACAAAGACACATGTCGCGCGTTTCTATCTCAATTGCTCCAAGTTGTGCCCGGGAGAAGAAGAGGATGGAGAGTGCCCGAATATTCGAAAGGATTCCTATGGCGCTGATTCAGAGAACAACAACGGTTCCCGCAACGTTCCACAGGCACTGAACCGCTGCGACAGTATCTGGATGTGCAGCAAAGCCGACCTGGCCAATCCCATCAAGAGGGTCTTCTTTGAATACAATTACGATCTCTGCGGCAATGCCATGAACAATGTTAACTACAACAGTTCTTATGATGAGGATGACCAGCCCCCGGCAAACAGCGGCAAGCTTACGCTTAAGAGGGTGTTCTTCAGGTCACAATGGAACAACAAGGGTGAACTGAGTCCGTACATCTTTGATTACCACGAGCGGGATCCCGGCAATCCCAGTCTTATCAATCTTACCGAGAACCCCAATTATAGCCAGATGCAAATGGATCGCTGGGGCAATTACAAGAACGATGACCCCGCTTCGGGTGACATCAACGAGGTAAACCCTTATGTGAACCAAATGGCGGATTACGATGGCAATGCCTCCATCAATGCAACGGACACTACCCTGCGCAATGCAAATGCCTCGGCCTGGTGCCTGAAGGAGATCACCCTGCCTTCGGGAGGAACGATCAATGTGGATTATGAATCGGATGATTATGCTTACGTGCAGAACGCGCCTGCCATGCAAATGATGAAGATCATAGGAACAAGCGATGTGAGCACCACTACTCCTGATACAAAAGGAAATATCCGGGTCAATGCGAACAAAGATTACAGGAGAGTATATTTTAAGCTTGAGACCCCATTGGGTAGTTCCGATCCTGACCGGTTCAATGTGCTTGCAAGGATGATGAACGGATTGGGAAAGATGTACTATAAAGTGCTATTGAAATTGAAATCAAAACCAATACCATCTACTGAAACAGCTTATGATTATGTGGAAGGATATTGTGACATAGAAAACTATGGTTTTGCTCCTGCTTCAGGCGGTAAGCACTATTACGCATGGGTACAAGTGGAGAATGCATATAAAGACAATGCTAATTCTAAAAAGGCTCATCCGTTTCAAATGTCAGGCTGGCAGTATCTGAAAATGCAGCGCCCGGACCTTCTCCGGTCGAATTTGATGCCCGCGGGAAATATTTACAATGATTTTGTTATTGTTCTTGATATTCTCAAAGGTTCTGCTCAGTTGCTGATGAACTTTTATAACTATTGCGACATGCTGGGCTATTGCAACCAGATACAGCTCTCAGGCACCGATTACAGGCCCTCATACATTCGTCTTGTTTCACCCGATCATAAAAAATATGGGGGAGGTCACAGGGTCAGCAAGATCACTGTTGAAGATAACTGGAACGGCATGTCGGGCCAGGATGATTTCAGTTATGGCCAAGAGTACAGCTATACGCTGCCCGACGGCAGCAGTTCAGGTGTTGCCGAATATGAACCTATAGTGGGAGGAGAAGAGATATCCCTGCGTAAACCGGTTCGCTATAGTAATGACCGTTTCCTGGTAAAAGACAAAGCATTGTATCTGGAGGAGCCTTATGGCGAAAGTTTCTATCCAGGGGCGAGTGTGGGTTACAGCCGTGTGATAGTAAGATCCTTGAAGCGCCTTAGCGGAAACACCGAGGTGAACAAGAAGACCACTACGGGTTTTACCGTCAACGAATTCTATACGGCAAGAAACTTCCCGGTTAGCACTGAATTCACTGATATACAAAGCAAAAAATATGCGGTGCCGCTCCAAATACCCTTTATCGGTACCCGGTCCACCAATAACAAAGGCTATTCGCAAGGCTATAAAATAGAGCTGAACGATATGCATGGCAAGCCAAGGTCGGTAGCTACTTATTCTGCTTACGCGGAGCTGGATGATGCCGATGAAGTACCGGTGACCAGGACAGATTTCCTGTACAAAACAACGGCAGCATTCTCTGATACATTGCCCAATTACCTTGACAACACCGTTACGGTGCTTGATGGAGAAGGGAACAATACTTCCGCAACAATGGGCAGAACCTATGATTTCTTTATCGACATGCGCGAGCATACGAATCGAACAATAGAAGTGGGTTCACAAGCTGAAGTAGATTGCTTAGGGCTGTTGACCTGGCCATCCGCAATGCCTTATATTAATTATGCCGATGCCATGTTCCGTTCCATTGTCACCAACAAGGTGATCCAAAAGAATGGCATCCTGGAAGAAACGCGGCAGTTCCATGAAGGCCGCTGGATCAATACCAAGAACCTGATGTTCGATGCCGAAACCGGAAGCCCTGCGCTTACCCAGGTGACGAACAATTTTGACGCACCGGTATACAGCTATTCCATGCCGGCGCATTGGGTCTATGACAATATGGGGCCGGCCTATAAGAACTACCGTGTGAAGTTCTTCGGCGTGAGCGCGTCCAGCGGTGACATAGACATTCCCAACGCAAGCAGATACTTTACGCGAGGCGATGAGGTCTCTGTTTTGCAATCGAGCGCATGGAGCACCTATTATGTAACCAATGTGGTGGACCTTACAACAGGCACCGATAAGATCACATTATATGATGAGGGTGGTAGTCCCGCAGCAGGAGCTATCGACGAAATGTTCGTGGCACGTTCCGGAAGAAGGAACCTGCAGTCAGTGGGAGCGGGTTCCATTGTATCGCTTTCCAACCCGGTTACCGACAGGGATTTTCCGCTCTTTGATCTGTACAATGCGCAGATCTACGGGGATAATACTCCGCCGGCTACATTGAGCGGTTACGTGGATTGCCAGACCGAGAACTCCCCGGTGACGATCAACGTGTCGCTGGGCGCCGACAGTCAAACAGTGAGCTTCTCTAAAGCTTCAGGGCCCTGCGCTCCGTACGAAGCCAAGCTCACCTTCCCCGTAAAGTTCAATTCCTATGATACGTTGGGCACTTTCAGTTTGACTAAGAAAGGGAATAAAGTGATAGCGAGTGGTGGCGGTTATACCTACACCTGTAAATGGCTCGATGCCGAGAACTGCTTCACTGAGTGTCTCGACAATGTGCTGAACGCGCAAGCGGTGCAGTTCGACGATAGCTGGACCTATGATTATCTGGATGCCGGCGATCCCCAGGATGCAAGCAGCGCTTCGATCTCGGGCTCTCCCATTGCTTACCGGTTCGGCCGGTCAGGCATCTGGAGAACGTCGAAAGCCTATAGCTACCTGGTGAACCGCAACCAGCAAACCGTTCCCAATACGAAGATCCAGACCGACGGAACTTTCGAGGACTTCAATTTCTACAATTGGGATACAGTGTCAACCAATCCCAAATGGACCTATACCAGCGAGATCAGCAAATACAGTCCCTATGGTTTTGAACTGGAGAACAAGGATGCGATAGGAAACTATTCCTCGGCCATCTATGGCTATGATTTCTCAGTGGCCACGGGCGTTGCTTCCAATGCCAGTTACTATGAAATGGGCTATGATGGTTTTGAGGATTATGGCATAAGCGGCTATACAGCAATGGGGCATGGCCATATCGATCTGAATGTAGGCGGCGGTCTTCCCTCCGTTTCGACTACCAGTCATACCGGTGCGAAAGGCATCACCCTTAGCGCGGCTACAGTAGCGACTTGTTCCACCACTACCATTAGTGCGGTGGGCGCAGGTAGCACCCAACTGTTTGCACCCGTGGCGGGTCAGCGTTACCTGGTAAGTGCCTGGTTCAAAGGCTCGGTAGCGCCTGTGCTTACGGTGACCGGGGCTACTTCTTCTTCCACTACAGTGGATCCCTTTAAGATCGAGGGCTGGCAGCGGGTGGAAACACAGTTCACTGCTCCTTCGGGCGGTACTGCGGTAACCATCACCTTCGGCTTCACCGGCAGTGCGGCGGGCAGCATCGATGATATCCGTATCCTGCCTTTCAAGAGCGCGATCAAAACCTATGTGTACGATCCTGAAACACTATGGCTCATCGCCGAACTCGATAACCGTAACTACGCCACCTTCTATAATTATGATGAAGCAGGCAAGCTGGTGCAGGTGAAGAAGGAGACCGAGCGTGGTATTGTTACCATTAAAACTTCGCGCGAAAGCCTTGTCAGATAATGAAAAGTATAAATGAAATTATGAAAACGAAGATCATGTGCCTATTACTGCTGCTCTCTTCTCCCCTGGTGCATAGCCAGGATGAAAAAAAGCTCATCGAAAAGATGAACAAGGCTTATATGGAAAATAGTTCCTTCAGCATGGATGTCGCAGTCCGGCTCTTCGCCACTGATGGTGATATTCCCAGCGACATGGTGCACCGTGGCCGGGTAAGCAAGGGAAAGAACGAATACTATTCCAGTATGATGGGGCAGACCACTGTTTGCAATTCCCGCTGCTACCTGGTGATCGATGAGGAGAACAGGCGGATATTGTATAGCAGTGCGAATGCAAGCAAAGCTTTTACAAAGCCGCTGGCTGATCCTTCAGCCGTTACTGATTCCTTGCTGAAGGATAGCCGCCTCAGAACCCTTTCGCTGGAAGCGGGAAGAAGAACGATCGAGATCATACCTGCTTCTTCTGCAATGTACGATAAGATAGAGCTTACCGTCAACACAGCCAATTATGCATTGGAGAAAGTGGTCTATCTCTATAAGAAAGCCGAAGACCTTCCATATAAACGAGTGGAGATGCTTTACAGTAATGTGAGCTTCGCGCCGAAGGAAGATAAAACGCTCTACTCCGAAGCTACTTATGTTTCAAAGCAAAGGGGGAAGCTTCGCGGTATCGGCAAATGGGCTTCCTATCAGGTAACTGATATGAGCGATTTCGATCCCGAAAAGACCTATAAGAACGCAGCTGGCAACTAATAATATAAGACACATACCAATCCTATGAGAAACCTGACCCTGATAAAAACACTTTGCTGCCTGATCCTAGTATTGTTCAATTTCTCCGCTTTATATAGTGCGGAGGAGAAGGTAGTAAAGAGCCGGAGCGGGGTAAATTTGGTGGCAACGAGCCCGACGGTGACCTTGGATGTGCGGGACCAATGGTATTCGAACATTATAACGAGCACGTATTCGTC
>JANWJV010000170.1 GCA_025451785.1 Bacteroidia bacterium
CAAAGCAGGGAAACGGGCGACATGGGCCATTTCTTCAAGCAGAATACTGTGCTATTCGGTATCATCGGTGTGGCGGCGCTCGGCTATTCCTTTATGACCATTAGCCGCAACCCCGACTGGAAAGACAACCTGGCGCTGTATTCAAAGGACGCGGTGAGCGGAAAGGAAAGTTACCGCCTGCATTATTATTATGGAAGGCATCTTATAAAGGACGTTGCCCAGGCTGAAGCCGATACCACCAAGCGCAAGGCCTTGCTGGAGAAAGGTATTGCGGAACTACAGGAAGCGATCAGGATCTATCCTGAATACTCCGAAGCCTATTCACAAATGGGAGTGGGCTATACCAGGATCAACGATTTTGATAAGGCCATTGCCGCTTATGAGATCGGCATCAAGAAAAATCCCGGCGACGCCATCGCCTTGAACAACCTGGCCACTGTTTTCTTCGCGCAGCGTAAGATCAAGGAAGCCATTGATGCCTTTCAGCGTGTTACCGTGCTGAACCCCCGCTATGCCGATGCTTTTGTGAACCTCGGCAGCTGTTACGGCACCATAGGCGATTACAAAAACTCCGTTGACGCTTGCCTGAAGGCCCTGGCGATAGAGCCCAACAATACCAAGGCCATGATGAACCTGGCGCAGACCTACGGTTATATGGGCGACAAGCAAAATGCCGACCTCTATTATAGCAAGGCGGTACAGATCGATCCTTCGCTGAAGAGGCAATAAGGATTAAGGAATTAGGATTTAGGAATTGGGTTTTCTATCTTTGAGATTCTTAAAACCTTAACCATGAAAACAAAATTACTCCTTGCCTCTATCGCGCTTACTTTATCAGCAACAGCGCAAACCACTTTATACAATAACGATTTCACCGCCGGCGGGAGTGACTTTACTTTAGGCCAGGGCAATAACTTCGATACCTGGATCGTGAACAACGTTTACAATTGCTCCAGCACCACCCCTAACCAGAACGGGGGCAATTACCTGCACATCTACGACGATCTCGGCGGCGACTACTGTGCCCATGCCGGCTTCTATGGCTCCGGCGGCGGCGCCACCGTATACGCTACCAAAAAGACCGGTGTCAATACCGTTGGGCATCCCCTGGTGACCATCACTTTCGACTGGCTTTGTGTTGGACAAACAGGTAGTGTGCTTCCCAGTTACGGTTTTATCGACTACAGCGCCAATGGCAGCACCTGGACCAATATCACCCAGCCCATCGCCCGTTACAACGGACAAAGCTCATGGACCACCCAAACCATTACCTCCACCATGGTACCAGGCCTTCTCAACCAAACCACGCTCTTTATCAGGTTCGGCTGGACCAGTTCGGGCTACGGCACCAATCCCGCTATTGCTATTGACAACCTGAAGATCGTTGGAAGCAGCGGAACCGGCATAGCTGAGAACACAGCCAATGTATCGTTGAATGTTTCACCGAATCCCTTTTCAGGAAAAACAACTGTTGAACTGGGACGCGAGATGAACGGAGGCACCCTGAGCATCGCTGATATCTGCGGAAGGGAAGTAAAAAGCCTGAAAATAAATTCCCGGACCTTTGTTCTGGAACAATCAGAACTAAAGCCCGGGATCTATTTTATTAGTGTTACTGACGCTGAAGGAAAAAGATCGGAAGTGAAAAAAGTAGTGGTGCAATAACCACTACTTCTTCACGACCACCGAATCTTTTTTCTCCACTTTGTCGATGCAGGCACCTTCGCCTTTCATCTTACAGCAATCCTCTTTCTTGCCTTTGCAGCATTCGCCCGCCGCTTCGCCTTCGCAGCCCATTTCCTTTTCGCAGCTGCTGTGCATACGGCAACCTTGTTCCATTCCCTGACATTGCATGCGGATCATCATCTGCTTCTGTATGGGTGACACACACTTGCCGCCGCCACAATTCTCTTCCATTTCGCAGCCGCGCTGCATCATCATCTCGTTGCCGCATCCTCCGCCGTTCATCATGCAATGCCTGCGCATCATGCAACAGCAGGCACAACAAAGCATGCAAAGCATGGAAATAACGATCACCGCCCAGGCCACTACCCTGTAGAAAGCGCCGAGGTTGTCTTTATTTGTTTTGGCAAGGAGGAACATGCCTCCTGTAAGTGCCATCAGTAGTAATGCAATGCCTATTCCAGCCATGGTTTTAGTTTTTGGTTTACACGAAGATACGAAAAACGCCCTTCGACTTCGCTCAGGGTGACGACTCCATCTTTCAAAGGCACTCTATGGAAACCTAACACCCGAACATTCCTTGCAATTCACCCAGGGAATGGTGGCATTATATTTCGCGTTGATGGCGCGAATGAACTCATTGGCGATAAGCGAATATCCTTTCTGATGCGGATAAAAGCCATCGAGGCTATAGAAGCCCCCGCTCACGAACTTAGCGCTGATGTCAACTCCATCCCACTTGATGCCCGCCGATACCGTTTTAAAATAGGCGTTCATATCAACAAACGCGAAACCGTATAGAGCGGCCTTCTGTTGGATCACCGCGTTATAGGAAGCGATGGAAGAAATGATCAAAGAAACTTCAGAAGAATCGAGCGTGTACTTCGGCGGCATGGCATAGAACACACCCATCTTATAACACTTCACCGAATCTAAAGGCGTGTTGAGAAGAATGTACTCCCCTCCCCCCATCTGGCGGTAGTTGCCGGAGTTGTCAGGATACTCAAGCGCAAAACCATTGTCGCCAACAATATAATTGAAGATCCCCCCGGTGGCGGTGTTCAGCGAATCGGCCAGCTTCTGATCGAGGTTAATGCCGCGGGCAGGAACAAGGGTATAAAAGGGGAAGCTGTTGAGATCAGGAATGTTGGCGATCACCCCCTTACCTCCTTTTGCGGTAAGGCCTTGCAAAAGTGTATCAAGGTAGGAACTGAATTCAGCTGAGGAAGGAATAGCCGCTGTTTCACCGCCTTTGCGCGCGAACTCAAAAATATCTTCCATGCCAACCCATACGATGGAGAAGGTAGGATCTTGCGCCATAGCATCGTCAACCGCGCGGCTGCTGTTCACATTGCTGGCAAAACGATTATAGAAAGGATTCGTATTTCCCTGCTGCCAGGACTTGCTGAAGTTTTTGTCAAAGAGGTTCTTCGTTAAAGCGAATGGCACGCCAAAATTTCTCATCGTATTTCCTGAAACACCCTGGAAGTAAGGAGCCGTTGACGAAAGCGGAAGACTGTCCTTTACCGGCGAAAGAGATGTAACGCCCTTGCAATCGGTCTTCAGTTTTAAATTGCTCCTCTTTACGAACTTACTTTCCCAGGGACGGCTGTTAAAGCCCATCCCAGAATTATCGGGCATCAAAGGCTGATCGAAGGTACCGCCACCCGCCAGCTGGAATTGTTTGGCAAGCAATGACGGAAGAGAATTGATCTGTCCATCACGATAAAGTGCGCCATCCTGGTAACCGGCAATAAAACCGCCGCCGATAGCTATAGTAGTGCTGAAGTTGGCGTCACCGGCTTCGGGCTCGGGAGCTTCGAGGTTGGGCTTGCAGGAAAACAACAAGGCAGTAGGCAGTAGGCAGTAGGCAATTGCTCGTTTGCCAATTTGCATATTTGCCAATTTGATGAACCGCATAATTAATGGGAAGCTTCCGGGGCCAGGTTAACTGCCTCCACACCGGTGATCTCGGGAACTGCGCGTTTGACGGTCTCTTCGATACCCGCACGCAGGGTCATCATGCTCATAGAGCAGGACTTGCAGGCACCGTGTAGCTCGAGCTTCACTACCTTGTCAGGAGTAACTTCAACAAGCGACACATTTCCTCCATCGGCTTCCAGGTAGGGCCGAATGGTGTTCAACGCATCTTCTACTCTTTTGGTCAGGTCTTCCATTATTGTATCTCCTGTAGTTTCTTAGCGTCGTTACGTTCGGCATTGCGAATGGCGATCTGCTGCGCCACGCTCTTGGCTATGTTCATGAACACTTCTGACTGCGGTGTTCCATCCTGCATTACCGCCGGCCTTCCGGCGTCGCCTGCCTCACGGATGCTTTGTACCAGGGGTATCTCACCCAGCATCGGAATGTTCAGCCTTGACGCAAGGTTCTTGGCTCCGTCCTTCCCGAAGATATAATACTTGTTATTAGGAAGTTCGGCGGGAGTAAAATACGACATGTTCTCAATGATGCCCAACACCGGCACATTGATAGCGGGCATCTGGAAAAGCGCTACGCCCTTTTGCGCGTCGGAGAGCGCAACATCCTGGGGTGTGCTTACAATGATAGCCCCCGTGAGCGGAACGGCAGAAATAAGAGAAAGATGAATATCGCCGGTACCGGGAGGAAGATCGATGAGCATATAATCGAGCTCGCCCCAATCCGCATCCTTGAGCATTTGTGTAAGCGCCTTGGTGGCCATGGGCCCTCGCCAGGCTACCGCTTGTCCGGTCTCCGCGAAGAAACCGATCGACAATATCTTTACGCCATAACTTTCAACCGGCACCATCAGGCTGCGCCCATCCACTTTCCTCACAGCGGGTTTTTCGCTCACCACATCGAACATGATAGGCATGGAAGGACCGTAAATGTCAGCATCCACGATGCCCACCTTGGCTCCTTGTTTTGCAAGGGCTACGGCAAGGTTAGAGGTTACGGTCGATTTACCAACTCCTCCTTTTCCGGAAGCGATGGCAACAATATTTCTTACACCGGGTAAGGTGGGTCGATCATCAGGACGCTGCGAAGTAACGTTAGAGGTCATGTTCACCTTTACGTTGGCTTCCTTGTCAACAAAATGCAATACAGCGTTCACACAGGCCTTATGGATAAGGTCCTTCATGGGACAAGCAGGAGTGGTAAGCACCACTGAAAAAGAAACATCCTTACCGCTTACGGTAAGGTCTTGCACCATACCCAAAGTAACGATGTCCTTTTTGAGATCAGGATCGTCAACATTGCGGAGGGCTTCGAGTACTTTTTCTGTGGTTATTGACATGGGGATGTAAATATAGGAAAAAAAAGCGCCCTATAGTTTCAATTCTTTGGCGGGGTCCCAGAACAGTTTTTCGAAGTCGACCACTTTATCCTTTTTCACTTTAATACCTTCCTTTTCCAGCAGTTCCTGCATCATATAAGGCGTTGAAAAATGATGTTTGCCGCTGAGCATTCCATTGCGGTTCACTACACGGTGAGCCGGTACATGTTTTTTCTGGCTTCCGGCGCTGTTCATAGCCCAGCCTACCATGCGTGAGGCACGGCCGATGCCCAGGTATTTCGCGATAGCCCCATAACTAGTCACCCTGCCACGGGGTATCAGGCGGGCAACATCATACACATCCTTGAAAAAATCCTTATTTAACGGCATAGGCAACAAATTTAGGCTTTTACCGTCTTTACTATAAAACCTATCTTTGAGGCCATGAAAAACTTCCTTCTTATTGCAGCGCTGTTGCTGGGAGCAACGGGCTATTCACAAGATAAACAGGAAAAAAAGAGTTACGAAAGCGGCAAGCTTCAGCTGGGACTGCGCAGCACTTTCAGCGCGTTCAGCGATGAAGGCAATCCAGGCTTCGGCGTTGGCGGACATTTCCGCCTTAAGTTCGGAAGCCGGCTGAACACCGAATGGTTTGCCGATTATATTACTACCGATATCGACGGGCTGGCACGCAGACGCGATGACCATTATGGATGGGCGGTTCAGTTCTATCCATTCAATAACGAAATTAAGAAGGGCAAGATCACTCCCTATATCCAGGCGGGGCATTGTTTCGACTATACCCAAGTGGTGAAGAACGACCTGGAGGCTTATAAGCTCGGGCGATGGAGTTCGGCCGTGACCAGCGGTGCCGGCATGCACTACAACTTAACTGACAAATTCGATATTTCCCTTTCAGCGCTCTACATGATGCACCTCGGTGAAGGCATCAGCGCTACCAAGTTCAAAGGACCCTCTGGCGAAGATGAAATACTTGTGCAAAAAGCCGACCTGGGCCTTGAAGGCCATTTGCTGGTTTCGCTCAGTTTGAATATTCTTGTTGCTGATCTATGGGGAAGGGAAAAATGATTGTTGAGTTTCGATTATTGATTGTTGATTTGAGGTGGCGCTTGGCTGCCGTCCTGCTATTAGTAACTCCATCTCTCCTTTTTTCACAGAACGACACCGGCCGCTACGTACATCCCCATTTGCTGCGCACGCATGGCACCATTTCGGCTGGATTAATGACCGACGGCGGCTACCTCAACATCTACCTTCACGGAAACATTGAGTACTATATTGATGATCGCATTTCGCTCAGAGGCGATGGGTTCTATTTCTTAAAATCTGGAAGCGGCTATCCCTGGCTTCAGAACCATTCGGTTTTTTCTGGCGCCAGCTTTCACAAAATGACCCGTAACCATTTCGATCCTTATATCGGCTTGCAGCCTGGCATCAACATTTCACAGCTTGCTTTTGGCGGGGCCTGCGCGCTTTATCCCTGCCTGGTGCCCGAAGAAGGCATTACGAAAGTAAATCCGGTGGTATCGCCGCTTGTTGGCTTCAATTATTATTTTGAGAAAGTGTTCCACCTCTTCGGCGAAGCCAGGTACATCTATGGCCGACACATTGCCGACGCTCCCACTTACTCCCTGAGCGAGTTCAGGTTTTCCTTTGGACTTGGAGTTAACTTCAACTGATGGTTAATGTATAATGTTTAATGGCTAATGGACCACCCATTAACCATTAAACATCAACCCTGCCTACCGGCAGGCTTTATACATTATTCTTCAATAACAGCGTCTGTCTCTTTCTTAGCGCTCTTATCAAAATACGCCTTCCTCATTTCCCTCTTCTCATAGGCGCCGAAAGTAAAGTCCTTGCTATTGATCACGATCACACCGCCGCTAAGGTCGCCGTACTCGGCAGGCACACCACCGGTGATGACCGTAACGTTAGCGATGCCGAAGGAAGGGATGTTGGCGCCGCCAAGGACACGCTGCCCATCGATGATATAAGCGGTAGCACCTCTCCTTGAACCTCTAACGTACACGTCCTTGCCATCGTGCGTAGGTGTCACGCCCGGAGCTACATTTGTAACAATATCTACAATGCTCTGCCTGTTGGGCATGTGCCCGATATCGTTGGCCTTGATGGGGGTGATCGTACTGAACTCCTTGCTCACCGCTGGGGGATTCCACTCCGCTTCTACTGGGATGACAGGACCGATCTTGGTATTAACCTTAAGGCTTGCATCAGCATACACGGTTTGTCCGGCGTTCACTTTCACATTGTTGATCTTCTGAGGAGTCATGCCGGTATAGCTTATCTCCACATCATAACTGCCAGGGTTCAGGGGTTTATACCTGTAGATGCCATTAATGTCGGTTACCGCCCCTCCAACAAAAGTGCCATTACTAAATATCCTGATGTTAGCGGTAAAAAGGAATTCGCCTTGCTTGTCCTTTACTGTTCCGCTGAGTTCGCCCGTAGTGCCCTGGGCCTGGGTCATTCCGCAGCCTAAGGCCGCGATGAATAAAGTAGTGATGATCGTTTTCATGGCGTTTGATTTTATTTGTTGGCTATTCATTTTGTTCTGCTTTTGCCTTAAGGACGTTCGGGGTTTGGGGATTCCACACGCCGTTCATAAAAAGGAGGAACTTTATCTATGTAGGGCCGTAGAATATTACAAGTAGTATATATATTTGAAAAAAATCCCCTATGAGAACCCTCCTCCTCCTGATCTTCTGCCTCGGCCTCACGGTATCGGCCTCCGCTCAAAAGAGCGCCACCACCGCCGACGGTAAAAAAGTACTGCTCTACGATAACGGCACCTGGAAATATGCCGATGCCCCCAAAGCGGCCGCTAAGCCGGCTACCAAACCAGCACCGGCACCAAAACCAGCCGCGGCGAAAACGGCCTCCAAAACAGCAGCGAAACCGGCTCCCGCAGCGGCAGGACCTAAGCTCCCCAAGCGCTGCAAAGTGGTAACAAAAGGGAAGCAATGCACCCGCACTACTCTTTTCGCCAATGGGAAATGCTGGCAGCACGGTGGAAACTGATTTTTGATCGTTGATTTTCGATCTTTGATTTGTGGAAACACCGTTCGATAACGTCTTTTATATAAAGAGGGAAAGTTTATGAAGGCATTGGCTGCGGAGCTTTCAGATACTGAACTTATTAAGCTTTACCGGGAATCGCTCGACAAGAACTACGTGGGCATCCTGTACAAGCGTTACGCCCACCTGGTGCTGGGCACCTGCGTTTTCTACCTCAAAGACCGCGACGCCGGTAAAGATGCCACCCTGCAGATCTTCGAAAAGATGTTCGAAGAGTTGAAAAAAAGGGAGGTCGATAATTTCAAGGTCTGGATCAGTTTTGTCACCCGCAATTTCTGCATCTCCGAGCTCCGTAAAAAGCGGGTTCAGCTGGAGCGCGACAAAGAATTCCATAAAACGGAGAGCACCCTTATGGAATCGGAAGAGCCCCTGCGTCATTCCAATGCCGAAGGGAAGGAAATACAACTTCAGCGGCTTGAAAAAGCGGTGGAACGGCTTAACGTAGCGCAGAAAAAGTGCATCGAGCTGTTTTACCTCCAGGAAAAGACCTATCACGAAGTGGCAGCGATGACAGGCTTTACAATGAACGAGGTAAAAAGCCACATACAGAACGGAAAAAGGAATTTGAAGTTATTGCTAAGCGAAAAAGATGAATAAGCCCCTCCATATATTTAACGAAAGCCGCTGCCTCAGCCAAAAAGAGCTTAGCGCCTATCACCTTGACAAGCTCGACCGGCAAAGCACCCACCGCGTGGAAGAGCACCTGGTAGACTGCGAGCTTTGTTCCAATGCCCTCGCCGGACTCGCCCTGGTGCCCTTTAGCGATGCCGACGTACAAGAACTACATGCGAAGATCGATGCCCGAACCGGTAAAGGCGGAAGCGGATCGGGCTTCTCACCCAAACTAATTGTAGCCAGTATCACCGCGCTCGCAGCCGTAGGTACCGTGTTCTTTTATGGCGAAGTGTTTAATGAGCCCGTTCAGCAACCAACAAATCCTATCGCCGAGAACCACGCACCGGCATTAGAAGAAAAGACATCTCCCGCCTTAGATGAAAAAACTGTTGCGGTAGAGATCCCCGCGGATATCCGCGATAAGGAGGTGGTGACGAAGAAAGCCAGCACCATTTTCCCGAAAGAGAACTTCACGGAAAAGAAAGTAGCTGTTGTGGAAGAAAAAAAGAATGATGTAATTGCCGGTGCTGAAGAAAAAAATCCTCTTAACGCTCAACCAATGAACCCGGCCGATAAAAAGGAGATCCCGCAGCAGGAAGAACCTGTTGTAGAACCTGAATACAATGCCAAGGTGGACTACATGCACGACCTGAAAGTAACCGACCTGAAGCGCTTCTATTATAAGGACCCTGCTGACCTGAGCCGCCCAACAGGCAATGTGCCCTCCCCTTTTGAGAGCAAGAACAATATGGATACGAAGGAGCTTGTACGCACACAGGATGCCACAGATATCTTAAAGAAAGGCCTGCTCTACTTCAAGGACCAGAACTTCCGTCGGGCCAACGAACAGTTTGCGATGCTCATCGAGCTTAACAAGAACGATGTGAACGCATTGTTCTATTCCGGCCTCTCCTATTATAATAGTGAGAAGCCTGAGCTGGCCATTAAACACCTCGACCGGGTGCTCTTGTCAACCAACAATGTGTTCCACATGGAAGCACAATGGTATAAAGCCCTGGCCCTGCTGAAAAAGAAAGACAACGAGAAAGCCAAAGAAGTGCTGAATGAAATTGTGAAGGGGAAAGGGTTTTACGCCAAGCAGGCGAAAGAGAAGTTGAAGTAGATTCTCTGC
>JANWJV010000171.1 GCA_025451785.1 Bacteroidia bacterium
ATCGTAGGCGTAAAGAACCGCCTGCTCATCTTTATTAACTGGACCTGGAATTATTTCAGCTATGATCAGAGCCTGAGGTTGATCATTAAGCCGAAGGTGAAATAGTGTTGTAGTGCGTTAGTGTCTTTTCCTGATCTGCCACCACTTTCTCTTTTCGAGTACCATAACGCCCAGCATAACAGATCTCGCTTCGATCAGAGCGACCGCTTTAGCTAATGGCAGATCGCTTTTCTTCGCTAAAAACTCGCCAGGTTCATAACCAACTTGTCGTACTTCTAAAACATTAATTTCTTTCAACAGACTATCAGGAATTACGATCTGAAAATTTCCATTGGCATCGGTCATCGTGTTGACCTTGGAATTTTTAATCGACACAATAGCAAAGGATAAGGGTTCCTTTGTTTCAAGATCGATCACCTTGCCACTAACGCTGTTTTTAACCGTGCCTGAAGTTTGCTTCTGCTGAACAGGCGTTTGTATGGGAGGTGAATTAGTGTTATCTGTGCTTACTACCTGAGGTTTTGTTTGCGAGGTCTGTGCTGAAGCGCTGCCCGCAGTGGTTAATAACAGGAGGCTTGCAAGTATTTTATAAAGGCGCGAACCGTTCTTTGTTTCGCCGGCCTGTAACATGCTCCTGTTCAATTGGTCTTGTCGGAGGCGACCGCAAAGTTTACTTTCTTTACCCAGGACAAGTTTCAGTACCTCCTCGTCGCTCAGTTTTGTAAAGTCGATCACACTTTTTGTGCAATGCGAACAATACCTTCCTTGGTCGCTTGCCAACATGGAACCCCATTCCTGGCTGCAAGGGTTTTCGATCTTAATAGTATAGTGGTGTTTCGGCATTAGTAAGACTAAGGTAATTAAAACAGGTAGACCCTCATAGCTACCTGGCCGCAACACAAACGGAAGTTTGGTTTTAATATTGTCATTAATAACTGAAAATCAGCGTCCTTGGTTTATTGTTTGAGCGTAGGCGATAATCGCTTTAGTATAATTAATACAACCATCACAATAGATCACCGCGCTTTTACGGCCAAGGGCAGCGATGTTCTTCTCACGGCAAAAGGAGCTTGTTAATGCGAGAACCCTTTCATTAAGTATTTTTTGCGAAGCTTCTTGCTTAAGCCGCAGCGATGCTTCGGCAAAGCCCTGGAAATTCTGTATCCTGTTGCTGAGATCGTTAATGCTGTCCTCCATTGTTTTCTTTTGCAGTGAATCAAGGTGCACACCATGCGGGATGCCATATTTGTAGAGATGCTCCAACTTTTTCTGTAGAACTATAACCGCGTGCTCCAGGCGCTGTCTTTCAAGCACAAGTTCATGTTCCAGTCGCTCGTGCTCCGGTAAGGCTCGTGCGACCGAGTCATGATCATAATAGCCCGCTTTCGATTGGGCCTCAGAAGGAAAGGGCAACAAAAGAGTGATGAGAAAAATTACAGACCACTTCGACATTGGATATTCCTTGTTTGGTCAGCCGCACAACCTGGCTCCTCGCTCTAAAGCCCACTGGGCTTTCTCGCTCGGCCCTATTCGATATTCCCGACCCCTCCCTGTCCCTCCCCCATAGGCTTCGCGAACAGGGGAGGGGACGCACAGTCCCCGCCTACTCAGTAAAAGTAACCTTAACAGTATGCCCCACCAATCCCAGCGGCTTTACCATCACGCCGCCAAGGAATGAGTTGTTCGACATAAAAGAAAGGCATCCCGCCAATCGATATTTGTTCACGCTCTGAGGGTGGTTCTTTACGTTCATGTAAGAGATACGTTTCTTGCCGGTACCGTCGGTGTTCATGATCCACCAGTCGGCGCCTTGTATTTGCAGCGGGAAGATATCGCAGCCCGCGCCGGTCATGTACACGATGCGTTTGCCGTCAGGGGTATAACTTGGGGCTTGGGCGAAACTTTCGGTAGTAAGGCGTTTGCACTCACCGCTCTTGATGTTCATCGTATAGATAGGAGTAGCGATAAGGTTCTTGGTCTCATAAGTGCTGTAAAAGGCGAGTGTGGTTTTGTCCATTGAGATCGCGTCCAGTTCGCAGCTGCTGGGAATTCCTCCCGGCTGGCAAGTGCGTATGTTGGCGAAGTGGGGGACAGAGTCAAGAACGATGTCCACAACGCGAAACACATACGTTCCCGCGGCAAGGTTTAGGTTCAAGGGCTTCGGGGCGTCGATGCGTTCTGTGTATGCGAAAGTGGTTCCATCGTGAGAAATGGCGGCATGGATCAAACCGCTGTTGTAATTATTGGGAAGATCGGTCAACTGCCAGGCCTGTTTGCCATCGCGGGTAATGAGCCATATATCGGTATAAGCCCCGTAACCGGGAACGGCGTCCACCGGCTTGCGCTTGTGGCCTTTCTCCTTGGCGTAAACGGTCTTCTCTACGTAACAGAAAATGTATTTGCCCGAAGGATGCCATTCTTCTGCCCATTGCTGGCGGTCATTACCCCATGCCTGCCAGGTAAGGGCCTTTACATTATTACCCAATGAGTCGCTGAGGTAGATCTTGTAATTGCCTTTCTTATCCGGCTTGTTGTAAACAACGGTTTTTGTTTCCGCGTTCCACAATGCGCCAATGGCGCTGTCCTTCCATAGGGTAATAGTAGAGGTACCAGCTTGTGCCTGAAATGTGAAAAGAAAAAGAAATGAGAGATATGAAACGTGCTTCATGATCGTTTGACGTCG
Organism: Bacteroidia bacterium; assembly: GCA_025451785.1. Lineage (GTDB taxonomy): Bacteria > Bacteroidota > Bacteroidia > JANWJV01 > JANWJV01 > JANWJV01. The sequence goes on from JANWJV010000171.1 coordinate 2,684, forward strand.
TAACTCAACGAAAGTTACATTATTGTTTTGTTCGTACCCTCACGTAAAAATCCCAGTGTTGCACCGGCGTATAGCCCTTCTTCCCCGGCAGCTCCATTTCGCTGGCACTGCTCATCTTTTTAACAGCCGGCATCTGTTTTAGCCAGTTGTTCTTTTTATACGTTGGCCGCGTGGCCGGATAAACATACCCGATCGAAGTTTTAAGACTGTCCTTCTTTGGGTCCTGCTTATATATGGCGCGGAAGCCAAGGGTATCGCGCTTGTCGCCATGGTATTCGAACACCAACGCGAAGGATTGGCCGTTGGTTATTGTAAGGTTTGGTTTGAACAAGCGGTGCGTATAACCGTTATGCCAGTCGTTCTTCTTGCTCAAGCCTTTATCGGTGACAAATAGTTCAGACCACAACACCTTTGTGCCAGGCATATTCCCTTTGCCGATGTCCACGATCTTCAGTACCAGTGTATCTTTTTTGCCGCTGTTGTTCTCATGGCTGAAGGCGATGTATACCGTATCGATGGTGTAGGAGGGAGGCGGTGCCATTTCTACACCTTCTGAATCATTCTTCAATACTACGAATGGTTTGTACACCGTAGCGGCATAATAATATCCTCCGCTGTCCTTCTCGTTGTAGGCCGAATTGAAAGGCCACTGGTAAGCGGCATCATCGCGCTCGGCATAAGGATAAAAGAGGGTATAGCTTTTTTGGCCCTGTACTTGACAAGAGAAAACAAAAAGAAAGGTAAATAAGGAAATACATTTCATATTGTAACAAATATAGGAAATGCGCCGTCCTTCACTAACTTCGGACCTGTGAAATTCAAATTGAACCTTCTGTTTGTTTTGATAGCCATAGGTATTCAGGCCCAAAACGGTTTTGTACATGTACTAGAAGGAAAAGTAGTGGCCGGCGATGGGAAAGAACTAAAGCTCAATGGTGTGAACCTGGGCGGCTGGCTGATGTGGGAAGGATGGATATGGGGTGGAAGTTTTAAGAAGGAAACGTTCATGCGTGAACGAATGGAGATCCTTTATGGTAGGGAACAAACCAAAGAATACATTGAAGCTTACCGCAATGCCTTTATTACCGAAGCCGATATAAAAGCCATTGCTACTGTTGGGTGGAATACCGTTCGTGTTCCGATAAATCATGACTTGCTGCAGCAGGCGGATGGTAGTCCGCGTAAGGAGGGATATATGATCCTTGACTCGCTCCTTTCCTGGTGCGGCAAATACAAAGTGTATGCGGTGCTTGATGTTCATGGCGCTCCGGGCGGACAAAGCCCTTATTTCATTGCCGATCCTGACAAGAACAACCTCTGGAAAGACGAAGCGCAGCGTAAGAGCTGTGTTGAACTTTGGAAAGAGATCGCTGCACGGTATAAAGATTCAAAGATCATTGCCGGTTACGACCTGCTCAATGAGCCGGTACCTCCTAAAGATGAAGACTTGCTTAACTTATATAAGAGGCTCGTTCCCGCAATAAGAGAAGTGGATCAAAACCACATGCTGATCCTTGAGGGCAGCAAGTTCGCCCGAAAGTTCGACTTCTTTACGGAACCGCTGGATCCTAACCAGATATTCAGCTTTCATTGCTATACATGGTTTACCAAACATCCTGAAAAAAGTCTTGCGGAATTACATGCGTTTACCCAAAAGGTAAAACGGCCGCTTTGGTGCGGGGAGTGGGGGGAGCAAGCGCCCGAAAAGCTGAAGCTGAACTATGCGCTATTTAATAGTCCTGCATACAATTTCTGCGGCACCTCCATCTGGACCTGGAAGAAAGTTGAAAAGGGTTCCGGCAAGGCGTATGTAAATAATATACAGGCCGGCGATAAATGGATCGCTGTTGTGAAATACCTCTGTGGCAAAGGCCCAAGGCCTACAGCCGATGATGCGAAAGCCGGAATGGAGAGTTTTCTGAAAGCGATCCGTAAGGAAAACAACATCGCCAACCAGGAGATGCTGGCGATCTTTAAATAACTCCAACTGCCACTGCCTACTGCCTACTGCCTACTGAGTAAATACACAGCACCGTTGGACAATAACGTGCCGGTCGTCTTCTGCACAAGCATATAAACTTCCCCGCTCTCGTCTTCACCAAAACTATTGATGTTCATTCCGCAGTCGTTGTTCTTCTTGCCTTCGATCACCATGTTGTGCATCGTCCATTTGCCATTGATCTCCTCCAGGTAGAACATACTGCCTTTCCAGTCGCCGAAAATGTATTTACCCTCAAAGGCAGGCATGGACTTGCCACGGTAAACAAAACCACCGGTAACACTGATGCCCGTTTCATGACTGTATTCGGCAATGGGCTGTGTAAGCCCTTTCAGGTTGCAGCCACGGGGCGGATCGTAGCAGTGATTGCCTTCCATTACCCTCCAGCCGTAGTTCTTTCCGCCTTCAATAATATCGATCTCCTCCCATTCGTTCTGGCCCACATCGGCACAAAATAATTTTCCGCTCTTACGATCGAAAGAAAAGCGCCAGGGATTGCGCAAGCCGTAAGCCCATATCTCGGGCTTTGCGTTGGGTGTAGTTACAAAAGGGTTCGTTGGCGGAATAGCGTAGGGGCTTTTACTGTCCACATCAATGCGAAGTATTTTCCCAAGAACTGTGTTCAGGTCCTGTCCATTACCAATGCTGCCATGTTCATCACCCGCGCCGCCGCCATCGCCCGAACCGATGTAAAGAAAACCATCAGGACCAAAGGCCAGCTGCCCGCCGTTATGGTTCGACTCGGGCTGCTCGAATGCAATGATGATCTTTTCGGAAGCGTAGTCGGCAATATCAGCGTTCGCACTGACCTTCAGCTCCGATATCACACTGCGGTGGTCGGAGTTTCTGTCCTTGGTAGGAGCACTGTAATAAATAAAGAACCTCCCGTTGCTTTTGAACTTCGGATGGAAGGCAATACCCAGTAATCCTTTCTCCGAGTACGCTTTGCCTCCTGCGTCCATCTTTTCCTTCATGTCCAGGAAAGCTTTCTCCAGTACTTTTCCGTTCTTGATGATCTTGATCTTGCCTGTTTGCTCACAAACGAACAGCCTGCTGCTGCCATCTTTTGGGGCATCCATTGCAACTGGTGCCATCAGGCCTTCGGCAATGGGCTTGAGCTTTACAGAGATAGTTTGTGCCGAAAGGGTAAAGGGCAAGAGGCAAATGGCGGTTATGGTTCTCATTTCAATTTTTCAAACTGATCATAGCTTAGTTCCCATAAATTAACCTCCTGCTCAAAGCAGATCGGCCCTGGGACGTAGGTGTGCTTCTTTACAAAAGTAAAACCAAGTTTCTCCAATGTCTTGTTAGGTGCCGGGTTTAGCGCATAAGGCTCGCAATAGATCTTCTGCAGCTCAAGGTTCTTAAAGAAGAAGGGGAGAGCCAGCTTTACCAGTTCCGTGCCGATGCCTTGCTTTCTCAAACCTGCCTTCCACATATGCAGGTGCATATACGCGCTTTCACCATAAACGATCCTGTTCACATTGTTATGGCCTACCGCTTCTCCGTCCACCACCCAGATCAGGCTATAGGCTTTCTTCTCTTTGTAGCTTTGTTTTATCTGATCGCGCAACATAATGCCCAACGCTTCTCTTGTTGGTAGTTTAGAAACATCTACACCCATGCCTTCCATGAAAGGTGCTTCATAGAAGGTCCAGTAATCGGAAATAAGGGGAATGTCGCTCTCAGTAAGTTCGCGAACGGATAGCTCCAAGGTTCTGTGTGATAGCTTGCTGCCTACTCCTTGAGGATACTTCCCCGGTAGGTATCCTCGCCTTTTTGAAGTACGATCATGTACCAGCCTTTGGCGAGATTCTCCAGGTTCAGTTGCCCGGTATTTTCGCCGGGAACAGCTTTGCGCGTTAGTTCACTAATCGTCCTTCCGGAAACATCGCAGAGCTTGAGAGTATAAGTTCCTTCGGCTTCTGAATGGAATACGATCGTTGCCGAAGTGCTGGCAGGATTGGGGAATACATGAACTCCCTTTGCAAAGCTTCCATTAAGGTCAATGCCCGTGCAGGGGCTTACAAGAATAGAAACGGTGTCAGCCTTAGTACAACCATACGTGTTGGTAGCTGTTACTGTATAAGTAGTAGTAACGGATGGACTAATAGTGATATTGGCAGTGCTTGCGCCGGTGCTCCAAACAAAGGTGGAGCCGCTTCCTGAAGCAGAAACGGTGGCGCTGCTCCCTTTGCAAATTATCTTGCCACCTGTTACCACAAGGGCAGGACTGGGGTTCACCACCACGCTTACGTTTTGCGAATAGCTACAGCCATTGGCGGTTGTGGTATAAGCGTAAACCACCGTTTTAGGAGTGGTGGTGGTATTGATCAGCACCTCGTTGGGATCTGTGAACTGGGGATTGGTAATGGCGGCATTGCTGATGCCAACCACCGCTGCCCTTGTCCAGGA
>JANWJV010000172.1 GCA_025451785.1 Bacteroidia bacterium
ATGAGCGTAATATTGCCCTTTTGGTCTATTTCCTTATCGTTAAGAAGCTGGGCCTTGAGATGATAAACGAACACAGCGGTGGTAAATGGCTCACCTTGGAACCTTCCATCCCATCCAATAGCAGGATCGGAAGTTTCAAATACTTTTTCTCCCCAACGATCAAAGACAAGGAGCTGGAAATATTTATAACAGGTGCCGTATACGTACAGCACATCGTTCTTACCATCACCGTTCGGCGAAAACACGTTAGGAACGAATATTTCTCCTGACAAACAAGGGGTATCCACAAACACCGTGACTTGCGCTGTTGCGGTACATCCGTTATTATCGGTAACAACTACGGTATAAGTTGTATTAACCGTAGGACTCGCGATGGGGCTCTGGCAATTAGTACAGCTAAGCCCATTAGAAGGCGACCATGAATAGGAAGTACCGCCTGTTGCATTAAGTATGGTACTTGAGCCGGCAGTGATCGTTACATTCGCTCCGGCATTGGCCGTTGGTCCCGTAAATTGATTAACGGTAACAGAGGAGGTTCCGGTACAACCATTGGCATCGGTGATGAGTACTGTATAAGTGCCCGCCGAAAGACCCGTAACGCTTTGCGTTGATTGTCCGTTTGACCAGGCATAAGTATAGCTGCCGGTGCCGCCTGTTGACGACGCGCTGGCTGTACCTGTGAATGCGTTGCAATTAGTATTGGTGGATGAGATGGTCGCGCCAACAGCCGCGGGTTGGGTAATGCCTATTGTTTGCATCGCCTGGCAGCCGATCGAATCGGTCACTGTGATCGTATACACTCCCGCGCTAAGACCCGTAGCCGAAGCGCCGGTTTGTCCGTTGTTCCATGAATAGGTATAGGCACCATAGCCGCCGCTGGTAGAAACGGAGGTGCTTCCATTCGCGGAGCCATTGCAGGTGGTGCTAGCAGAAGAGGTAACAGAAAGCACCGGACCATTGAGGGTACCAATAAATACCGAAGCCGTCTTGGTACAACCAAAGCCGTCGGTTACCGTAAGCGAGTAAGTGCCTGAAGCAAGCCCTGTGATGGTGCTCGTTGTTTTACCACCAGGATTCCAGGAATAACTAAGCGAGCCCGAACCACCCGAAACGGTGGATGAGGCCGAACCGTTGCTGGTACCACAGGTGGTTGAAACGGACGACACTCCAATGCTGATCGCAGCGGGTTGGGTGATCATCACCGTTTGTGTACTTGTACAACCGTTGGCATCCGTAACAGTAAGCGTATAAAGCCCGGCACCTAGCCCCGTTGCAGAGGAATTAGTACCGCCACCCGAAGACCATGTATAGGTATAAGGTGCGGTTCCGGAACTTGCGCTCATAGTTGCGGAACCGGTTTGAGCGCCGTTGCAAAGGACATTGGTTGATGAGCTTAATGTAAGTGCCGGAACGGAAGCGGCAGTTACGCTCACACTAACAGTTTTTGTACACCCGGTATTGTCAGTTACTGTAAGTGTATAAGAACCTGCTGTAAGCCCTGTTGCTGTTTGTGAGGTTTGTCCGCCAGACCATGAGTAGGTATAGGGGCTCGTACCACCAGACACACTTGCCGTTGAACTTCCTGTAGTTGAATTACAACTGATGTTAGTTGTGTTGAGGCTCACGTTAGGCCCGCTTTGTACTATCGTAACAGTATGCACGTTCACACAAGTATTGCTGCTCACTGTTACGGTATAACTTCCGGCGCTAAGGCCCGTGATCCCTGAAGTGGTTTGGCCGCTGCTCCATGAATAAGTAAAGAAACTGGAACCACCACTGGCCGAGACCTGGGCTGAACCATTACTTGATCCGCATGTTGAAGCAGTAGAACTTAGTGAGGAACTGAGCGGCGCCATCGTCCAATAACGTTCACCATCCACCTGGTCGGGGAAACCTGTGCCAAGGCGTGTAACTCCCAGAAAAATATTCCCGGTGGTATAACCCATTGTAAGCGCTGCTGTATTGGGGGTAGGGACCGTAAAGAGCGAGTCGCGATTCTGGCCAGGATTGACATATATTTTTCCGTCAAAGGCCTTCTCCAGCTGCAGGCAGCCCTTCAAAGGAGCAATGGAGGTCATTTGATAACTCGCGTTCAACACAAGCGTACCGGTAGCGATGGCCGGCGTATTATACACTATGTTCGGAAATGAAGAACTGCCAGACTGGAGCAGGTACAAGCGGGTTCCGTCGGGTGAGAACTCACAATTCACCAGCGGGTAATTAGGATTGTCGTAAGATCTTTCGTTCGTAAGAAGGCCTGTAGAAAGGTTCAGGTCAAAAAGTATCGCGTCCTTCGCAACATTTGTATTATAGTTACAAATGGCCAGCTTATCACTTGCGTTCGATATCTCAATGCCGCCCTGAACTACACATGCGCCGTTACCCGGTATGTTGATCGTGTAGATGTCGGAGGTATTGCCTATTCCAGCGTTATTGATCTCCGACCTCCTGATCGTAACATTACCTCCTGATATGATCTCACTGGTATACAACCAGCGATTGTTGCCTGTGCAATTCAAACCGCTGATCGCCATACCCTCTCCATTCGACTCATTAGAAATGATTGTGATCGGCGCGGATACAGTCTTGCTTGTAATATTAACTATACAGTATTTCACATCGTCGGACGTATTGCTTAGTGCTTTGCCTTTCCACACAAAATAATATTGGTCGTTCGTTCCGGGCCTGGGGCAAAGTCCGTGCTCAATAACACTGGACCCATTCGCCTGGCAAGCTACCTTTCCGAATACCTGGTCCACGTTATTAATGTCGGGTGCCGCGAAATAGATCGTATCGATGGCATTAGAACTGCCACTGGAGGTAGGAATGAGCGCCGCACAGAAAAGATAGAAAAGTATCTTCTTGCTGGTATCAAGCGCGCAGTTAACAACATCTTCAGAACCGTAAGAAACAATACTGTTAATGGAAGCTCCGAGAGTTCTTTGTGTCACCACTGGATTGGCCCCCGTAAAATCAACGTTAAAGAATTTGAGATTACCCGGTGCAAGCGAATTAAAGGTTCCGTTTGCCAATTGCTGTGAACCGCCAAGCACCCACTTGGCAAGCTGGGCATCAGCGTTTAATGAGAAACAGAAAAGGAATATAAGTATTGTTTTGAGAATATATCTCATGTTCAGGGGCTTTGTGCAAAGATAACAATTCCTTAAAAGATGTTCAAATAAAGAAAATACCGATCACCTGAGCAGGTGGACCAGCTTGTTGACAACAACTTCCGCATCCCCGCAGTTCCCCTTCGCTATAAAATAATAAACACCCTGGGCGGCTTCCATGCCGCTGGTCGTACGGCCATCCCATCCACCGTTAATGCCATGCCACTCGTTCACGATCACTCCCCAGCGGTCATAAATGGTACAATGAAGGGCCGTAAGAACACCCGGGCTGATCTTGAATACATCGTTATAGCCATCTCCATTTGGTGTGAACACATTGGGAATGCTGTCGGCTATTACACAAGAAACCTGTGCCTTTCCCGCCAATGATACAGCGAAAAAAAGTGAGGTCGTTATACATATCTTTTTAAAATATCCGCACATAATCTATCATAAAAGTAGGTTTTTTCGGGCGAATAAGCTAATCAGCCTCTGAAATATACTAACCGCTACCTGTTCAAATCGTGAAAACGTTTCTTCTGAATACCTTCCAGAACATAGGACCTTAGTACCTCCCTTATCTTTTTGGCTGCTTTTCCATCCCCGTAAGGGTGCTTCATCTTTTGAAGATCCTTCCTGAATGCCGGCCCATATGCCTTCCTAATTGCCGCGCTGATCGCCGCTTGCGAAGGCTTGCAGTTAATGATACTTGAGGCGATAAGACGCCCTGCCTGTCGGTCGCCGATATTCACTGCGGGAATTCCCATTACAGGCCCTTCAGTAATACCACTCGAGGAATTGCCAACCATTACATCCACATACCGGAGCATGGATAAATAGTTCTTTCTCCCGAGCGAACGGAATTTCACCGCTTTACGCTTGTTCTTATCTACGTAATCTTCCAGGCGCTTTATCAGTGCCGCGCCATGACTGTCGGCATTAGGGTAGGTGAATATGAGCAAGGTGTCTTCCAACTTATCAAGAGAGGCAAGCAACTCCTCGAAACCCTTTTCAGGACTGAGATCAGAGATCGTTTCAGGATGATAGGTGATCAAAATGTTCTTCTTCGCGAAACGAAACCCAAGCGCTTCTTCCAACTCCTTCTTGCCTGAGAGCTTTGTCGCTTTTATATTATCCACCGAAAGGGCACCAACATTAAAAACCCTGGAAGGGCTTTCACCCAATTGAACTACCCTTTTGCGGTAAACCTCGGTAGAAGTAAAATGCAGGTGCGACATCTTGGTGATGGAATGCCTGAATGCGTCGTCGATCGCGCCCATTGTTATTTCACCTCCTGAAATATGCGCTAAAGGTATTTGAAGAACAGTAGCAGCGGCAGCGGCAGAAAGCAGTTCATAGCGATCGCCAAGAAGCACAATAATATCAGGCTGAAGGGTACTGAACGCTTCGGAAAAACCACTGGTCGCTTTGGCCATAGCATCACAAACAGCCTTGGGTGTGTCGCCCGAAAGGATAGGTATCTCGCGGTCCACAGAAAATCCATCGGCCTTGATCTCGCTAACCGTATTGCCAAACTCAGTTGAAAGGTGTGAGCCGGTGACCACCAGCTGCATCGAAAGGTTTTTATCCACGGCAACTTCTTTCAGCAAGGGAAACAGCAACCCATACTCAGCACGGGTGCCGGTAACAAAACATATCTTCCTTGCTGTTTTCGCCATCACCCTAACTCCTCCATCATTAACTTATGGTCCTCCCCCACTGCCTTCTTCAATTTCTTACCGATCACTTTATCCATGTCCTTCGAAGGAATACCATCGCCGGGGCGTTTCATCACCAGGTCGGCCTCCGTAAGGACATGACCTTCGGGCAGTGCTTTCGCCGCGTGAATACTTTTCCTTGCGATGTTGATGTTCTTTGTTTCAGAAGGTGACGGTTTCTTTACTCCATCACCCATTGCTTTCTCGACGTTACGGATCGCCGTTACCATCGCCTTCAGTTCCGCCGGTTCCAGCGAGGCTTTGTGATCAGGCCCATCCATGTTCTTATCGAGCGTAAAATGTTTTTCGATGATGGCCGCGCCCATTGCCACAGCGGCAACGGGGACTTCGATGCCGAGCGTATGATCTGAATACCCTGTCTCAAGGCCAAAGGTTTCCTTTATACTGATCATCGCTTTCAGGTTCACATCCTCCATCGGCGTGGGGTATTCGGTATTGCAATGCAGCACCGAAATATTATTCCGCTGTGTACCGGCGGCAACCAATAGTTCAATGGCCTCTTTTATCTCTTCCATCGTGCTCATGCCGGTGGAAAGAATGATCTTCTTACCAAGCTTACCCAATTTCTTCAGGTAGGGTACATTGGTGATCTCGCCCGAAGGGATCTTGATCGTTTTCAAGCCTAGCCGCTCCAGCGTGCTGATGCTTTCAAGATCAAAAGGCGTGGAAAGGAATTCAATGCCCAGCTTTTTGCAGTGGGCCATCATCTCTTTATGCGCGTCCTCATCGAGGTACAGCTTCTTCACCATCTCCAACTGCGATTCGCTCTTGCCGGTGGTCTTCTCCTGGTAAGCAGCTTTCACCGCGTGCCTGCTGATAACGAGTTCCGGAATAAAAGTTTGGAACTTTACCGCGTCAGCGCCTGCCTCCTTCGCCACTTCGATCAGCTTCTTGGCATTCGCCAGGCTGCCGTTGTGGTTCACCCCTGCTTCGGCTATGATGTATACTTTGTTCATTCCTAAATCCTAAATCCTAAATCCTTATTCCTTATTTTTTCCTCTTCCTGGCCTTCAGCTGCTGTGAAACACTTTTCCAGTCATTGAACTGTAGGGCACGGTCGTCGATCCACACATCACCTACCGGTTTACCCAATACCAGCTGGTGGTATTTTATCTTATGCTTTTTCAGCCAATGGCTTGTCATCTCAAACTCCATCCAGGTGCGGGCGGAATAAATGATGATCGTATGGCCTTCCTTATACAAAGCATTGATAGCATTGGCCGCTCCCGCCTTGGGCTGCGCCATACTGCGGCTATAGGTCTTTTCTTCGGTACATATAGTACCGTCAAGGTCAATGATTATCTGCATGGTAGTAATATTCTCTGAATGCCCTTGTCATGATAAGGTTCTCCTGCCAGTTAAGGACAAGCTCGACAGGAAGTTTTAAATATTCTTTTAATATCATCAGCGTTGAATCGGCGCCGGCCTTTATAGAGGTAAGCACACCTCCGCCAAAGCGGGGATTGATCTCCATAATGAACAAGCGACCCGTTCCTTTCTCCCTCAGAAATTGCAGGGTGATGGGGCCGCGGAAAGCCGCGAGGGTAAGAACGCGTTTGCTAAGGTCAACGATCTCAATGTCTTTTACGGTGATCGACCGGGTTGATTCGCCCGCGCTCACCTCCAACCTCTTCCTGGGAACAATGGACAATATCTTTTTCTCCTTCGCCACATAAGCATCCACCGTGAACTCCTCCGCATCAAGGTAACGCTGCATAAGGTAGTTCTCCTCTTTATAAGCCGCTTTGAAAGCGCTCAGCTCTTCCTGGTTCTTTATTACAACAAGCCCTTTGGAGGCAGAACCTTTTCTCGGCTTCGCGATCATCGGAAATGAGCCATCGCTACCAGGCACCGGCACTTCATGCTGCATGAACCAGGCATTGGCCTTTACCTTGTCGAACATCGCTTCACAAACCGCCTCGTCAGATACCGGAATGAATACTTGCGATAGCTTAGTTTTAAGTTGCGCGCAAATGAATATGGCTGGATCCACAAAGGGAAGCACAATATGTATGTTGTTCTTAACGATCACTTCCGTGAGATGCTCGTAAACGGCAGCATCATCCCATTTCTTCCCAACAATGATCTCGGCGATGGAAGCGATGGGCACAAAGCGATCGAGCTCATAGGAGAATATCTTCACCTCTTTTCCCAACACTTTCGCAGAAACCTGGAAAGCTTCCGCCAGCGAAACCCTTTTGGCACCGCCCAGGAAAAGTATATTGATGCTTTCAGCCATTTATATTCTCGCGCTGCTGGGAATATTCACAAGTCTGTCTTCGATCCAATGCGCGTTGCTCAGGTCTCCGCACAAAGCCTTTTCAAACATCGGTAATTTGTTCATCAGCCTCCAGGCCGGACGCGTCATCACTTTGTTAGCGTTCGTGAACTCCAGGAACTCATCGCGGCGCTTACGGTCTTTGAGCAACACGGCGCAAAGCCAGTAATTAGAACGGGCACCCGCAGGCTCTGTAAAGAACTCTAGCTCGCTGCCTTTGAAGAACTTCTCATAGGCCAGCGCCAGTTTCTTTTTATCGGCAAGGAACTTATCTAATTGCTCCAGCTGCGCGCAGGCCAATGCCGCGTTGATGTTGGGCATGCGGTAATTGTAAGCCACTTCATCATGAATAAATTCCCAGGCATGCGGAACCTTGGCTTGTGTGGTTAAATGCTTGGCGTGTTTAGCGATCGCCTCATCGTCAGTAATAATAGCTCCTCCTCCTCCGCAAGTAATGGTCTTGTTACCATTAAAGCTCAGTGTTCCTATTTTTCCAAAAGTTCCTGTATGACGGTCCTTGTAATAGCTCCCAATAGATTCAGCAGCATCTTCTACAAGTACAATTCCGTATTCATCACAAACCGCTTTCAGTTCATCGATGCGGCATGGATGCCCGAAACTGTGCATGGGCACACAGGCCGCGATGCGCTGAGAGGTTTGCTTGTGATAAGCACCACCGTCTTTCTTCACCACGTTAGCCTTCAGGTATTCCGAAAGCTTTGCGGGGCTGAGTCCTAAGGTATCCTTATCCACATCGGTAAAGAGATGCGAGGCGCCGATGTAAGCAATGGCGTTAGAGGTGGCAATAAAACTCAACGGCTGTGTAACAACAATATCCCCTCTCTTCACACCGGCAAGAATAAGCGCAATATGCAAAGCGGCAGTTCCATTAACGGAAGCCACCGCGTATTTCGCGCCAGTGTATTCCGCTATCTTCCGCTCGAACTCGTTCACAAACTTCCCAACGGAAGAAACGAACGTAGAGTCGATGCATTCGTTAATGTATTCCCTTTCGTTGCCGGTGAAGTGCGGCTCATGGAGAGAGATCGTGTCTTTTGAGGGATACTGAGCGCGGATAAAATCGACCGTTTCCTTAAACATGATACACGTCGGCTTTATAGTTTCGGGTGTTCTCCTTATTGCTGAACCAGTCGATGGTCTCCTCCAGGCCCTGGTCGAGTGAATGTTCGGGCAGCCATCCGGTAAGCAGTTTCAGCTTCTCGTTGCTTCCCAGCAAACGCTCCACTTCGCTCTTCTCAGGCCGCAACCTTTGTTCGTCGCTCACGATCCTGGCCGAAGCGCCCATCATGGAGATGATCTTCTCGGCAAGATCCTTCACAGCGATCTCCTGGCGGGTGGCAATGTTCAC